>JBNJDT010000027.1:0-18707 GCA_051745145.1 Elusimicrobiota bacterium | reverse complement strand
AATAGCCGGTTTGTTATAGAATTCACTGAAGACCTAGAATATAAAGCGGATAAAACTGATAATAAACTTTCCATAAAAATTAAAAACGGACGGCCTGCTCGTCCTCTAAAAACCTATAATATAGATGACGGAGTTATTGAAAAAGTCACCGGTAAAAAAGATGACAGATACACAGAATTTATTTTATTTTTGGGAGAAAATGCCGGGGAATATGAACTTCAAAAATTCCCGAGCCCCTTGCGGTTAGTCATTGACGTAAAAAATAACGCTCCCGCCGATTCCCCGGTATCTAACGAAAATTTACCGCCCGAGCCTGCAGGGCCGGCTAACCGGGATAAATCTAACTTAAAGGACGTTGAACTTATCGTTATTGATCCCGGTCACGGCGGAAAAGATCCCGGAGCTATCGGTCCGCTGGGAACTAAAGAAAAAGATATTGTGCTTAATATAGCGAAAAAGGCTGCTCAAAAGATAAGAGACGAACTCAATCTACGGGTAATCCTTACCCGCAACCGGGATACTTTTATCCCCTTGGCCAAGAGAGTAAATATCGCCAATAAAAAAGAAGCTGATATTTTCGTATCCATTCACTGCAACGCCTCTTTTAATCCTGACAGCGAAGGTTTTGAAACTTATTTTCTATCTACCGATGCATCCGATGAAGAAGCTGAAGCCGTAGCCAGCAGGGAAAACGCAGTTATGGCTATGGAAAGAAACATTTCCGACAACAGTAAAGTGGAAAATATTCTCTGGTCTTTGACTATGAATCAATTTATGAACGAATCCAGCGAACTGTGTTCTTTCATCAATCAAAAGACTATCAATAATATAAATCTCCGAGACCGGGGAGTAAAACAAGCCGGTTTTTATGTTTTAAAAGGCGCGCGCATGCCGGGAGTTTTACTGGAAACAGCTTTTATATCTAATAAAAATGAAGAAAAGAAATTACGCCAGGAATCATTCCAGGAAAAAATTGCAGACGGTTTAAAAAATTCGATAAAAGAGTATTCGAAATGGTTAGAAAAAAGATAACCAGACAGCCAATTGGAATATTTGATTCGGGAATGGGGGGGCTGACGGTCTTTCAAGCCGTCTCCAATCTTCTTCCCGGGGAAGATATTATCTACTTTGGAGATACCGCTCATCTACCTTACGGTAATAAATCTAAAGAGACTGTTATTAAATACAGCCGGGGGGCAGTGGAATTTTTCAAAAACAATAATGTAAAATTCGTAGTAGTAGCCTGCAATACTGCCTCCGTTTATGCTTTAGACATCCTTAAAAAAGTTACTGATTTTCCGGTAATAGGCGTTGTAAACCCCGGGGTAGAGGCCGCCCTCAGAACAGATACAAATTCCATCGGTATTATCGGAACTTACGGTACTATAAAAAGCGGGATTTATCAAAAAAAACTGAAAGTTAAAAATCCTGAACTTAAAATTTACTCCCGCGCCTGCCCTCTTTTTGTACCCCTGGTTGAAGAAGGCTGGGTAAATCACCACGTGACCAGAGAAGTTGCCCGGATTTATCTGGATAAATTCAAGAACAACATCCAGGCCCTTATTCTCGCATGCACCCATTATCCTCTGTTAAAAAATATTATAACGGAGGTCGTGGGGAAATCAACCCGGGTGATTGATTCTGCCCGGGTCGTCGCGGAAAAAGTTAAAAATAATTTAAAAGAATCTAATTTATTACAATCCCGGTCCGAAAAAGAGGCAAATTATCAATTTTACGTTAGTGACGCCCCGGATCTTTTCGGGAAAAGAGGGAGTATCTTTTTAGAACATCCAATTAACGATGTCAAAAAAATAGATATTGACTGATTTATGAGATATCAAGTGTTTATTAAAAAAATAGAAATTTAACAGGAGGTTAATATGAATTATGATGTAATTACTGTAAATACATCCGCCAGAACAGATTTAAAAGATATAACCGGACAGGTACAAACAATTGTTTCAAAAAGCAGTACTAAAAATGGGATTTGTAAAATATTTATTCCTCATACAACCGCCGGTGTTACCATAAATGAGAATGCAGATCCCAATGTAATAAGGGACATTAGCATGCTGCTGGATGAGAAAATTCCCTGGACTCATTCTTCCTACCGCCACGCTGAGGGCAATTCGGCTGCTCATATAAAATCCACCCTGGTAGGAGAATCCGTAGAAGTAATCATAGATAACGGCGAGCTCCAATTCGGGACCTGGCAATCAATCTTTTTCTGTGAATTCGATGGTCCCAGAACCAGAAAAGTATATGTAAAAATAATTAAAGGATAAGATGACTGATATATTAATAGTAAATGATGACGGTATAAACGCTATAGCTCTTAAATTAATAAAGAAAAAACTGGGGAGTCTGGGTAATATAACTATAGTTGCTCCCGAAACCCCCCAAAATGCCACGGGTAATTCTCTTACCCTGCACAAGCCCCTCAGGGTTAGACAGGTAGGTGAAAATGAATTTACAACCAGCGGAACCCCTGCCGACTGTACCCGCATAGGCGTATTGACTGTTCTAAAGGATAACGTTGACCTTGTAATATCCGGCATAAATGACGGCGCCAATCTTGGAGACGACATATATTATTCCGGTACTGTTGCCGGAGCCAGAGAAGCCGCCCTTCTGGGGATACCGGCTATAGCTTCCTCTTTGGTAACCGGTAAGGATAAAAACAAAAATTTTGATACAGCGGTGAATATCACCTTCAAACTGGCTAAAAAAGTACTCCAGAATTCACTGCCAAAAAGAAAACTACTTAATTTAAATGTTCCCAACTTACCGGATGAGGAGATTCAGGGTATTAAAATTACCCGCCTGGGAATAAGAATATATGACAGAAAAGTCAGAGAGCGCGAAGACCCACTGGGCAGGAAGTATTACTGGATCCTGGGGGATAAATTGAGCGGGTACCGGAATAAAGGAACGGATTTAAAGGCAATAGACAATAAATTTGCCACTATAACTCCCCTTACTATGGACAGTACGGATTATAACTTATCCGAGGAAATATCAAATTGGGAAATAAATTCAATTTAAAATCTGATTTTACGGATCAGGGGGATCAGCCCGAAGCTATAAAAAAACTGACCGATAATATAAACAACCAAAAAAAGAATCAGGTACTTCTTGGAGTAACCGGTTCCGGAAAAACCTACACTATGGCCAGAGTAATTGAAGAAACTCAGATGCCGGTTTTAATAATTTCCCATAATAAAACTCTTACTGCCCAGCTTTACAGTGAAATAAAATCTTTTTTTCCCGACAATGCAGTGGAATATTTTGTATCTTACTACGACTACTATCAACCCGAAGCTTATGTTCCTCAAACCGATACTTATATAGAAAAAGACGCTTCTATTAATGACCGGATAGACCGGCTCAGACTTAAAGCCACCACATCTTTGCTGAGCAGAAAAGATGTGGTAATAGTGGCCTCCGTTTCCTGTATATACGGCATTGGCAGTCCTAAAGAATGGAAAAAAATGCTCGTATCCCTGGAAATCGGTAAAAACTACTCCCGCAATAGCTTATTATCAGATCTGGTTTCCCTACAATATAAACGCAATGATATTGAATTTACCAACGGTAATTTTAGAGTTAGGGGGCCTGTTATAGATATATTTCCGGCCTACTATGAAGAAAAAGCTGTGCGGTTAGAATTAAAAAATGAAAAAATAAAGAAAATTTCCACTATAAATCCAGTTACCGGAAAAAAACTGGAAGAATTTAAAAATTACGTTATCTACCCGGCTACCCATTTTGTGGCTCCCCGGGAGACTATTGATCGAGCTGTTGAATCCATCCGGAAAGAACTTAAAGAAAGGGTTAAAGAATTAAAAAATAAGCAGAAACACTTAGAAGCTCAAAGACTTCAAATGCGGTGTAAATATGATATTGAAATGCTAAAAGAAACCGGATACTGTAAAGGCATAGAAAACTATTCCAGACATCTTTCCGGACGGAAACCGAAAGAGCCCCCGGCCTGCCTTATAAATTATTTCCCGGACAAATTCCTCACAATATTGGATGAATCTCACGTAACTGTTCCCCAGATAAAAGCTATGTACAAAGGGGACCGGGCCCGAAAAAAAACTTTAATTAAGCACGGATTCCGTCTGCCTTCGGCTATTGATAACCGCCCTCTTAATTTTAGAGAATTTAACGATACGATAAATTATTCGCTCTATGTCTCCGCAACTCCCGGGGATTATGAGAAAGAAAAGGCAACCGGTTCCGGAGGCATCGTAGAGCAGATTATAAGACCAACGGGTCTTGTCGATCCGGAAGTTGATATAAGACCGGTTGAGAATCAAGTCCGGGATCTTATACGGGAGGTAACTGAAAGAGCGGCGGATAACGAACGGGTGCTGGCTACCACTTTAACTAAAAGAATGGCGGAAGATCTGGCCGGCTACCTGGACAAAGAAAATTTAAGAGTAAGGTATCTTCACTCGGAAATTGATACTATTGAACGGATAAATATTTTAAAAGAGCTCCGTAAGGGAAATTTTGATTGTCTGGTGGGCGTAAACTTACTCCGGGAAGGTCTGGATCTTCCGGAAGTTACTCTGGTCGCCGTTCTGGATGCGGATAAAGAAGGTTTTTTAAGAAGTGAGACTTCATTAATTCAGGTGTGCGGACGGGCGGCCAGAAACGTCAAAGGGGAGGTAATACTCTATGCCGATAAGATTACCGGTTCTATTAAAAGAGCTGTAGATGAAATGGATCGAAGACGTAAAATTCAAAAAGAATATAATAAGAAAAATAATATCACTCCCAGAACAATTGTAAAAGCCATAAGGGATGAACATGAATTTAGATATAAATCTAAAAAAGAAGCAAGTCAATACATAAAAAAAGCTGGCTGGGATATAAATAGTTCCGAAGCAGAAAAAAAACCGGAGAAACTTATTAAGGAGATGGAAAAAGATATGAAGGAAGCCGCTGATATGCTTGATTTTGAACTGGCGGCCGTAATAAGGGATAAAATTAATGAAATTAAAAAAGAACAGCTATAGAAATATTGTAGAAAAAGCCTTAAAGGAAGACCTGCCCGGAAAAGATATAACAACTTCGGGACTGGATATAAAGCCAAAAAAAGTAAAGGCGGATATAGTAGCTAAAGACAGTGGTATAATTTCCGGTACTGAAATTGGGGAATATGTTTTTAAAAAAATTGATCCCGATACTCAAATTAAAATTCTAAAAAAAGATCGACAATCCGTTCAATCCAAAGATAATATAATGGAAATTTCAGGAACCCCTCAGGGATTACTTAAAGCTGAGAGAACCGCTATTAATTTTTTATCCCATCTTTCGGGAATAGCTACTTTGACTTCTGAATATGTAAAAAAAGTAAAAAAAATAAGCCCTAAAACAGAGATTCTGGATACCCGAAAAACTATTCCCGGGCTCCGGAAACTGGAAAAATACGCAGTCCGGTGCGGAGGAGGTAAAAATCACCGTTTGACGCTATCCCACCGAGTGTTATTAAAAGAAAATCATCTGACCTGTTCTAAGGATAGTATACAGACTTTGTTAAAAAAGATAAGAGAAAGAACTCCCAAAAACATTAAGGTTGAAATAGAAGTGGAGAATATAGACCAGATAAAAAAAATACTGAAAATTTCTCAAGATACCCCGGATATTATTATGGTGGATAATTTCACCACGGAAGATATAAAAATAGCCAGAGACTTAGTGAAAAGCCAAAAGCCCGATATAAAAATAGAAGTATCCGGGGGAGTTACCCTGGAAAATATAGAAGAGTTTGCCTCAACCGGGCCGGACTTTATATCTGTAGGTAGATTAACTAATTCGGCGCCGGCTATAGATTTTAGTATGATAATCAGGCGTTTTGATGAATAATAAAGAGCTTTTTTCAGATATATTTTACGGCGACAGGGTGGAATTTTACCGTAAAATTAATTCCACGCAGGACCGGATAAGGCAGATTCACAAAAACGGTCCCTGCAATGCTCTGGTTATCTCCAGGGAGCAACTTAAGGGCAAGGGCCGGCGGGGTAATAAATGGACTTCTCCTCCCGGGGGCCTGTATCTTTCAGTATTAACCCATTTTAAAGGCAATGAAAGGCTGGCAAGTATCTTTTTCCTTCTCTCCGTATTAAAACCCCTGTTAAAATGGGTACCTGAAGTTAAATGGAAATGGCCCAATGATATTGTAATAGACGATAAAAAAGCCGGGGGGCTGCTTACTGAAGTTTTAGGTAAAAAATGGGTGGCCTTCGGTCTGGGTTTAAATACAACTTCGTCAGTAAACTCCTTCCCAGAAAATTTAAGAAAAGACATATCTATTGTAGACATAGACAGAGAACAATTTTTAAAAGAGCTGTTAAAAAACATAGAAAAATACAAAAAATTTACTGAAATTCCGGAAAAAGATTTTACTTTACTGAATACAACTCTTTATCTTTCCGGTAAAAAAATAAAAACAGGAAAAAGAACGGGAACTGCTGCCGGAATAGACAGAACCGGTAAACTTAAAATAAAAACCGACACCGGAATTCAAAAAATTAATGCCGGAACAGTTAGGGTTATGGGCCGCACTTCTTCTCATCCTTCAAAAATTCTGGCGATAGATATTGGAAACACTTCCACAAAAATGGGTATTATAGATGAATCCGGAAATTTAAGATTCGCCCGTATCGCTACTTCCCGTGATAAAAATTATTTAAATGATCTATCCGGTAAAATAAAGAAAATAACTAAGAACATTAATATTAAAGGTGTAGGTATATCTTCTGTAGTAGATCCCCTTACGGATAGAGTTAATAAAAAATTAAATTCTGTATTATCCACAAAGACAATTAATATCTCCCATTTAACTGCTGCCGGACTTACAATAGATATATCCGAACCCGACTCTTTAGGGGCGGATAGAATATGCAATGCCGCGGCGGTAAATAATATCTATAAAAAAGATTCCATTGTTATCGATATGGGAACCGCCAATACTTTTGATGTCATTTCCGGCAGGGGCACATATTTAGGGGGTATAATAGCTCCCGGTATTGAAGCCATGGAGAACGCCCTGGTTGCCAGAGCTCATAGATTAAATAAAGTGGATTTTATCCCACCGGACTCTGAAGATGTAATAGGGAGAAATACTAAAAAATGTATGCAAAACGGTTTATATTATACTCTCACCGGTCAAATTAATGCCATACTAAATAAAATAAATAATGAGCGGGATAAAGATGCACTTATTATATTTACCGGGGGGAGAATAAATTTCTTAAGAGATGAATTTCTCAAAAATTATATAGTAGATAATCACCTTACATTAAAAGGTATTTTTTATATTTTTCAAAATACTATTTAATTTCTACCTAGTATGCCTCCGGGTCCTGTTCCTTGAGTACATAAGCCCCTTCTTCTTCAACTAAATTTAAAATAATTAATGCTTCCGCTTCTTCAATCTTTAGCTGTTTTTCTATTTCTTCAGGATAATCTTCAATATCAACTACTATATTATGGGTACCCCTGGAGACCTGAGACATCTGTTGAAAAGCTTCTCCTTTATATTCCCCGTCTAAATAAATCTTACTGTCCTGGGTAATATCAGAAGTATCTACAACTATAGTTGCATCCTGGGGAGCGCCTAAAACTATTTCAACGGTCTTTCTATCACCGCGTTCGACATCAGTTTGCACTCTGTTTTCACCATATTCGTCCGAGCGGGCTTCGACCAGCAGTTCCCCGGGCTCTCTGTCGACATAGCCTGATGCTATTCCCAATTTACTGGTTCTCTTCCAGTATTCCCCTTCCAGCCATATCGTGGCGTTTGGTATTTCATTTTCACTATCATACTCTTTCACCCTGACCTCCAGATGAGGGGGCTGTAATTCCAACCCCACATTTAATCGCTGGCGTAAATTGGCCACATCTCTTGTAAAAGTTTTTGCCTTGTATTCGGGCTCTGCCCTAAACTTAAAGGTATGCCTTCTGACAGGTAAAACCACACTAAAGGGCGTAGTGCGGTCTACACCGGTTCCCGGAATACTAACCCTGGCATTTACAACTTTGGAAGGATTGCCGCTTTCATAAGCTGAAATTTTTATCTGTTTTTTCAATACCGCTTTTATCTCTTCATCACTATTTTCATCTACTTTAACCGTATCCTCCCAGGATTGATAGCCACTCCTGGAAATTTTTACAGTGTGGGTTCCGGCAGTTAGGGATAAAGTTTCCATCGGAGTTTGGCCGAAAGGATCTGAAGCGTCGTCTACATAAACCTGGGCTCCGGAAGGCCGAGAGGTTACGGAAAAGTTTTTCCACAGTTTCCCGGTAAATTCAATACTTTTCTCCCCGGCATCCTCTTTTTCATTATATTGCCAAAATCTACGGTCAATATTGGTATCATTACTATCGGGATTCATTAAATCCACTATACAGTCACCTTTTTCAAATGACCCTGAAGCCTGATCGGACCCCAATACTTCAAACCCCTCTTTCTGTAATTTAAAACTATACATTCCCAATTCCAGCATATCATCAAAAGGAGTTTCTCCGATATTTCTGCCGTTGATAAATAAATCTGCTTCAGAGGGAACTGATTTTATAGCTACCTTTATCTCAAATGGAACTATATGGACCTGTTCAACAAATCTGGAACCGGGTATTGAAATATTCTGTTCTCCAGGAACTCCTTCATAAACCGTAATATTTCTTTCTAAAGTGCCAAACCCTTCTTTTTCCATTTCTAATTTATAATTACCGGGCCTGATTTCCTCTAAAGCAAATGGGGTAACGGCTTCCTCTTCTTCTATTATACTTTCCCCATCCTGAGTAATATTAATTTTTGCTTCAGAAGGAACACTGTCTATCTGAAGGGCGGGAGGCCATATAGTATTATTTATTTTAATACCAAAATCTGTCAGTTGATAATATGTATCAACAGCGGTAAATATTAAGCCCGCCAACAATATAGACAGCAACGACGTAATAAATATTTTTTTATATCGCTTGGCGGAGTCAAGAACAAAATCTATAACTGTTTTATCCTTCCCCCCTTTTCCGGGAGAATCTCCGGCTTCCCCTTCTTTATCCTTAGTTGAGGGTGGGGGGTTTGGGGTTTCTTTGGATTGCGCCTTTTGTCTATTTCTAATGGACGCTTCTTCGGCAATTTCCTTAAAATTTTTCTCTGACTCTTTTTCCCGTCTCTTTTTAGCCTCAACTCTTTCCTCTTTTAAAGCATCAGTTATAAAATCCTCGTATTCATCTTTTAAATAATCGGTCTTACCTTTTTTACTTAAGTATTTTTTGATATCGATAAACATGGCTGCGGCATTTTTATATCTATCTTCAGCTTTGCGCTGTAAGACTTTCTTTAGTATCTGTTGTATCTCATCCGGAATCTGATACTCTTTTAATTTTTTAAAATCTACTTTGGCTTTCTTAACTTTTTTCCACACACTGACATCGGTATCACCCGCAAAAGCTTTTTCCCCGGTAAGCATTTCAAACAAGACAATTCCACAACTAAATAAATCTGAGCGCCCGTCAAGTTGCCGGTCGCCATTAGCCTGTTCCGGCGACATATATGAAATTTTTCCGGTTAACTTTTCTTTATTTTCTCTTTTTAGCCGGGCGTCTCCGGCTTTAGCTATTCCAAAATCAGTTAACTTAATTCTGCCGTTAAAATACAGCATAACATTGCCGGGAGAAATATCACGGTGCACTATATTAAGAGGTTCCCCTGTTACTTCGTCTTTTACCGAATGGGCGTAGTCAAGAGCTTTTAATACTTCCCCTATTATATACATCGCTATATCCGGAGTTATTTTAATATTAAGTTCCGGGCATTTATTCATAAGATATTCCAGGTCCACCCCCCTTACAAAATCCATTATTATATAGTGATTATTATGGGTATCCCGGATAAAATTAATAACTCTGACAATATTTTCATGTTCCAACCGGGCTGTATTAACAGCCTCATTTTTAAACATATCCACAAATTTGGCATCCGAAGAGTATTCTTTATGTATTTTCTTTATTGCAACAAATTTTTGAAGCATATTATCCCATGCTTTATAAACCGTTGCAAAACCGCCCTCCCCGACTTCGCTCATAACCAGATATCTGCTATTTATCATCCATTCTTTCATTATTCTTCTTGCTCCAAAATATGCTGTTCAATTTTTTCACTTAATTCATCCCAGTCAAGCGGTTTTACTATGCAATCGTCGGCGCCGTAATCAAACCCCTTTTCAATTTCCGGTACATTCCCGGAGACAATAAACACAATAGTATCCTCTGTTTTCTCTTCACTCTTTATATCTTCACAAACTTCAAAACCGTTTTTCCGGGGCATCATTACATCAGTAATTACTACTTCGGGGGTTACTTCTTTTACTTTTTCCATAGCTTCCACCCCGTCTTCCGCTACGGTAACATCATATCCTTTTCCGGTTAAAAAAGTTTTAGCCGAAATTCTTAAAGTTTTATCATCATCTGCCACTAATATCTTTTTTTTCATATTCCGCTCCTCTCAAATTAAATAAATTTTACTCACTATATTATATTTCACATATTACATTATACAAATTATAGAAATTTTTTCTAATTTCTTTTGGTCCCCCCGCCAGTTTTATCTTTTATCCGGGGCAACATAAAAATAAAATTACTTCCTTCATTTAGCTGGCTCTGAACCCATATTTTTCCTCTATGAGCTTCTATAATTTTTTTTGCTGCAGCCAGTCCTAATCCCGCACCTTTGACCTGACCGGTAAAATATTCTTCTGCCTGATAAAACTTCTTAAATATATTATCCTGCTCGGAAACGGGAATACCGGGACCGTTATCCAATATTTCAACCCTAATAAATTCAGAGTTGTGTTTATAGGCTTTAATATTTATTTTTTTCTCTTCCTTAGAATTAAATTTAATTCCATTCTCAATAATATTCTCGATAGCTTCCTCTATTTTCGATATATCCACAAATATTTTTGGTAAATTATCGATATTATTCGCAACCTCGATCTTAACATTATTTTCTTCTGCAAAAGAAGAGAAACTATTAATACAATCGGACAGCAGATCTCTTAAAGTTGCAGATTCCCTGTTTAAATTAAGAAAATTGGTTTCCAGAGTTGTAAAGCTCAAAAGCTTATCCACAATTTCGGAAAGTTCCCAGGCGCTACTTTCCAGCATTTTTAAAGTTTCCTCGCTCTCCTTAATATCATTGGAATTTTTTAATATATTAACAGTAGATATTATCCCGGTCAGGGGAGTTTTAAGCTTGTGGGACACTGAAGCAAAGAAATTTTGTTTTAATAACCTGTCTTTTTTTTCTGCGGTAATGTCCCGAAGTATAAAAATTTGTCCACCCTCCACTCTTTTACCCGGTATTTTTGTATTTAATACTGATAAATACAGAGGAGGCTTCTTTTTTTTGTAAAGCTCAAAAGTTATTATTTCTTTCTTATTTCTGGTAGTTTTTTCCTGCGGCGAAGCTTCAAAATCCTCTATAATATTTGAAAATTTTTTATCTAATACATCATCTTTTTTACATCCCAAAAGCGACTGAGCGGCCTCGTTGACAGTAAGAATACAGCCTTCTGAATCTGTAATAACCGCTCCATCTCCCATTCCGGAAAACATTGCTTCTATTTTTCCTTTTTCTTTCTGAAGTCTTTCAAAGAGATTTGCATTCTCTATTGCCGAAGTTATATGGGAAGTAAATATTACCGCTTTATGCAAATCATCCTCTGTAAAGTTTTTATTAATATCTACCCGGCTGAGATTTATTACCCCCAAAACTTTATTTTTAGTAAGCAGAGGGCATATAATTGCTGAATTTATATTAGCATCTGATACTGTTACTTTTTCAAACGGCCAATTTTCTTTTGAATCTGTATTTAAAATTACAGGTTCTTTTGTTTCCATAATTTTTCCGGCAATCCCCTCTCCCGGTTCAAGACGGGTTTTCTGCTGAATATTTTGGGAGATTCCCCGGCTCACGGGAATATATAATTTATTGTCATTATTTAATAACATAAGCGAAGCCCGGTCGGCATTTAAAATTTTCATCATTGTATCCACAATTAAATCAAGGAGCTCCTGTAATTCAACGGTTTTGAACATTTTCTTAGTTATTTCGTAAAGCGCCAGAGTCTCGTCCAGTTTTTTAACTTTTTCAGATAGCCTTTTTTCCTTTAAACTCCGGGTAATTTTCATATGAAGTTCATCCAGTTTTACAGGTTTTACAAGATAATCATAAGCCCCTAATTTCATAGATTTAATACCTGTCTCCACTGTAGCATAAGCTGTCATTATAATAACCGGACAATCAGAAGAAATTTTTTTGATCTGCCTGAGTACTTCTATTCCATCTATACCCGGCATATTTAAATCCGTAATTACAAGAGCATAAGAATTTTCTTTAAATTTTTTTACAGCTTCTTCACCCGTTCCGGCTTCTGCTACCCGGTAGCCGCGGTTTTTTAAATATATTGAACAGGGTTTGCGGGATGTGGCATCATCATCGACTACTAAAATTCTTTCTTTTTTTTCCGTTTTATTATTATCGCCATTCATATCAATTTATTTATCTTCTACGTTAACAACCTGTATCTCTTCGTCGTCACCTTGTACGGTGGGTATAGTAAAATAAAAGGTTGTCCCTTCTCCTTCTTCGCTTTCAACACGAATATTACCGCCCTGGGCCTGGACCATATTTTTAACCAGGGGTAAGCCCAGTCCTGTACCTTTTGGACCATCAACCTCTTTTCTAACTCCGTTTACCTGCTTAAATTTATCAAATATTTTATCTATCTCCGATTCCGGGATTCCCCTGCCCGTATCCGATACGGCAACTTCAAGATATTCAGAATCCTTTACATCAACTTCGACAGTAATTATCCCGTCTTCCGGAGTGAATTTAATGGCATTGCTTAAAAGATTATCAAGTATTCTGATGGTACTCTCATAATCACCGTAAACCGGAGGGATCTCTGTAAAATCAGGATACTTTACTTCAAAATTTATATTTTTCTTTTCCATCTGTACTTTATAGAGATTTTCAATATCTTCTATTAAATTTGGCAACTGAAACTCTTCAAAATCAGTCTCCATCTGCCCGCTCTCCAGTTTTGACAAATCCAAAATATTATTGATAAACCGGGATAATCTTTTAGTAGCTTGTTTCATTACTTCCAGGGCTTCTTTTTGATCAGAGTTTATCTTTCCAAGTTCTTCATTATAAAAAAGATCCATATACATCCCTATAGAATTCAGCGGGGAACGGAGTTCATGGGTAACGCTGGATATAAAACTCTCTTTCATTTTATCAATTTCTCCCAGTTTTTTTGTCATTTTATTTATATCGTCAGCCAGATCTCCCAATTCATCTTTTCGGGAAATTTTTATTTTAGTATCCAAGTTTCCATGGCCTATTCTTTTAGTACCGTAAGCTATCTTTTTTATGGGTATAACTACTATTTCAGTTAGAAGGAGCGATGCGGCAATTCCAAACATAGCAATAGCATATCCTAAAATATAGATCCTGTTTTTAGACATCTCAATAAATCTATTCAACATTCTATTTACTGTATCAACGCTATACCCTATTACGGCCAATCCAATTTTATTATCGCCCAGATAGACCGGAGCTGATATTTCAGTGATTTTTTTACCGTCCTTTTGATATACTACTCTTTCTAATTCATCGGAATTAAGGGAAGTTATCGTATGAGTGGCCCGAACTATCTGTCGTACTTTACGGGGGTCTGAATGGGCTCTGATTACTCCCCCCATATTTATAATCATAGCATATTCTAAGCCTTCTACAGTTTCTTCTAATAATTTAGTATATCTCAAGGCAAAAAGATCATCATCCCGGGATAATGCCTCTTCAGCAACCGTTGAAAGAGCATGCGCTGTATTTATTTGCGAGGCAAAGTGATTTTCCATAAATATAATTCTTTGCTGACCGTGAAGCAGAAAAGTCATTGCCGCTATTGCAACAAATATTATACTGGTGGTATATAGTAAAAATTTATATTTAAATGACATTTATCTTAATGATATTTGGAAATTATTTTTTTTTAACGGTAAGTTATTTTACATTACCATTGTTATTTTTCAGCATTATTCAAAATTAAAACTTCATACTTGGAATATAAAACTTATCGTAAATATTCTATATTACTGAAAAAAATTTGTCAAATAACCTCACAGTAATTAACAAATACACTATTTAAAATTCTATTATTTATGGTATTTGATTTTATTTTTTTTATATATTAAAGTATATAAAACTATGGAAAACTACGATAAACAAAACGTGTTAAATATTGAGAAGCTTTCTAAAACTTATAAATCTTCACATTTTTTTAAAACCATTTCCATTACAGCTTTAAAAGATGTAAACCTTAATGTTAAAGAAAATGAAATATTTGCTCTTATTGGACTTAACGGTTCCGGCAAAACTACTACTATAAAATTACTTTTGGGACTTTTAACGCCGGATTCGGGTAATTTTAGAATATTCGGACAAAATAAAATATCCGGTTCCGTAAAAGAAAAGATAGGTTTTCTACCCGAAATTCCATATTATAACAATAGTTTTACACCCGTGGAAATACTTAAATTCTGGGGCAGATTGTCCGGTTTAAAAAAAGAGAAATTATCCGCGAGAATTACCCGGGTACTCCAATATACATCTTTAGAAAATGCTTCCAGCCGAAAAATCAAGGAGTTTTCCAGGGGGATGCGTCAAAGACTGGGGCTGGCCCAAGCTATACTTTCAGAACCGGAACTTCTTATTTTAGATGAACCTATGGGGGGGCTGGATCCCCAGGGTATTATAGATATAAGAAATCTGATACAAAAGCTAAAAGAAGACGGGAAAACAATATTTTTCACATCTCATATAATAGCGGAAGTTGAAAAAATAGCCGACCGGGTGGGGATACTGCACAACGGAAAAATCTTAAAAATCATAAAAGCGGATACCGGCCTGGAGGACAGATTTTTAGATACAATATCAACGGCTGACTCTTAACATGTTTACAAAAATTTACGAAATAACTAAATTTACTTTTATAGAGAACCTTAAAAATAAAAATTTTTTAATTCTCTTTATATATATGGCCATAGTTTTGGGAAGCGGTATTCTTTTTTCAATGCTTTCCCCCCAGCAAGAAATCAGGGTGATACTGGATTTAGGTATTGCCGCCATTGAAATATTTGCTTTCCTGAGCTGTACCTTTATATCCGTAAAGTTAATCCTCCAGGAAATGGAGCAAAAAACCGTTTATCTTATTCTCTCCCGTCCTGTTAACCGTACTCAATATTTACTGGGCCGCTTCTTTGGAATTCTGAGCGTTATGTTCACTTATATTATTATAATGGGTATCTCTCTTTTAATAATGCTTTTTTTAAAAGGATGGTCCTGGAATTTATATTATCCGGTGATGCTTACTTATATCTTCTTTAAAATTATTATAGTGGCTTCTTTTTCCGTACTTCTCTCTCTTGTTTCTACTTCCCCGGCTTCATCATTTATAAGTATATTTTTTCTGTGGACCCTGGGCCATTTTTCTCAGGAACTTCAGTATATAAATCACCTTTTGAAAGAATCCGGCATCCGGATAACTCTATTCCTTAAAACTCTTTATTATATAATTCCAAATTTTCATCGTTTAAACTATAAAGATTTTTTCCATGTAACTCCAATATCTTTTAGCGATTTTCTAACATCCGGCGGATATGCCGTTTTGTATGGCTGCGTAATAATCACTTTAAGTACTATTGTATTTCGCTATAAAGAATTATGAGGCGCTCTGTTAAATTAAATTTTTTTTTGCTTTTCCTATTTTTAGCGGGTCTGGCCGGTGTATATACCAAAATGCCCGAACGACGGGAATATCCCCCGATATTTTCTAAAAAATATCCGCTAAGCACTCCTGTATCTTTCTGGGCTTCAATGCTGGGAATGAGAAGATTAGCCACAGATATTGTATGGCTTCAAGCTATCCAGTACTACGGTCAACCGGAGGGAAAAGCTTATGAATTCGGTAAAAACAGTAAGCTGCCGGAAGAAAAAATATTATACCCGAAATTAAAAAATTACTGGAAACAGATAATAAGATTTGACCCCTATTTTGTATCCGCTTATCTTATCGGCCCTACCACTCTGGCCTGGAATTTAAAAAGATACGATGAAGCATTTGAACTTCTTACAGAAAGTATCCGAGTCGTAGAAAATTTACAGAAAAGATTAAAAAATTACGATATAGTAGAAACTGATAAAAAACACCCTTTAATTTTGGGAAGGGGCAATTATTTTGAAGAATTAAGATGGAAACTCTATATATTAAAATCTTCTCTTACATATATGCATAGGGATGAATACGGGAAAGCCATACAGGAATTCGAAAAAATTGTTTTTGAAAAAGACGCCCCCGTCGAATTAAGAATTATTCTTGCTCAACTTTATGAAGAGAACAGCGAATACAAAAAAGCTCTTAAATTGTGGGAACTGGTTTATAAAAACTCTCCTAAAAAAAGCCGGCGCAGCCTGGCCTTGAAAAATATAAACCGACTTAAAGATACTACTGTTTCTGACTGACCTCTTCTTTTAATAAATCAATAAATTCTTTTACAGAGTAATTACCTATGTCGCCGTCGGAAAGTTTTCTTACGGAAAGTTTTTTACTCTCTATTTCATCATCTCCTACTATCAGCATATAGGGAGTCTGCATTTTACGGGACTGCCATATTTTTTTCCCCAGGTTCTCATCTTTTTTATTTACTTTAACTCTTATCTGCTCAGCGGTGAATTTATCTTTTAATTTATCACAGTATTCTATATGTTCATTGGATATGGGTAAAATTTCAACCTGTACCGGAGCCAGCCATAGGGGAAATCTACCGCCGTAATGTTCTATCAGAACTCCCATAAATCTTTCAACCGAGCCTAAAAGAGCTCTGTGAATCATATACGGTCTTTCCTCTTTTTCAGGGCCATCGTAAGTCATATCAAATCTTTCAGGGATATTGAAATCAAACTGTATGGTAGAACACTGCCATTCCCGGCCCAGGGAATCCTCTACTTTTATATCTATTTTTGGACCGTAAAAAGCCCCCCCGCCAGGGTCAATATCATAGTCAATATCCAGTTTTTCTAGCGCTTTCTCCAGACTGCTCTCGGCCTTTTTCCAGTCTTCATCCGATCCCACAAATTTATCTTCGGGTTTGGTGGATAAATATATGGAAAATTCCTCGAATTTAAAATTTTTCAAAAAGTCAAAACAAAAATTTATAACATTCAGTACTTCTTCTTCTAAATTATTCTTAGAGCAGATAATGTGGGCATCATCTATAGTAAACCCGCGAACTCTCATGAGGCCGTGAAGCACCCCTGATTTTTCATAGCGGTACACTGTTCCCATTTCGGCATATTTTAAAGGTAATTCTCTATAAGAATGGACATCGGAATTATATATCATTATATGCCCCGGGCAATTCATAGGCTTAACCCGGTAGGGCTTACCGTCTATGTCCATCGCTGAATACATCATATCCGAATAATTTTGTAGATGGCCGCTGATTTTATAGAGCTCTTCACTGGCTATATGAGGGGTGGATACCAGTTTATAATTATTTTTAAAATGCTCCTTCTCCCAAAAATTTTCAATAATCTTTTTTACTCTTTCACCGCGGGGATGCCAGTGAATCAAACCGGGGCCCGCTTCCTGAGAATGTATACTAAAAAGTTTCAGCTCTTTTCCCAGCTTACGGTGATCCCGCTGGCGGGCTTTTTCAAGTTTTTTAAGGTGTTTCTTTAACTGCTTTTTGTCTTTAAAAGCAGTACCGTAAATTCTGGTGAGCATCTTATTCTTTTCACTCCCTTTCCAGTAGGCCCCGGCAACTTCAGTTAATTTAAATGCCTTAATCTCAGATGTATTATTAAGATGCGGACCCCGGCAGAGATCCACAAAATCCCCGTTTCTGTATATACTTATATCCTCTTGAGGATCTTCGGAGAATTGTTTAATAAGCTCAATTTTATAAGGCTGGTCACTAAAAATTTTCAAGGCCTCTTTTTTGGTAACGATCTCTTTTTTAAACTCTTGACCCTTATTAATTATTTTATACATTTCTCCCGTAATTTTATCAAAATCTTTTTTGGATATTTTTATATCTTCGGGAAAATCAAAATCATAATAAAAACCGTCCTTGACAGCCGGTCCCATTCCTACCTTTACATTGTCATACAGCCGCATAACTGCCTGGGCCATAACATGCGATGTTGAATGTCTTAATTTTTTAAGTTCTTTTTCCATAAAATTTATATTCCCTTTATATTCTAAATTGTCTTAACTGCAAATGGTGGGCGGTACTGGATTTGAACCAGTGACCTTCACGATGTCAACGTGACACTCTAACCAACTGAGCTAACCGCCCTCCCTCTTTAAAGCTTTATACTAATTAAGTTGCTATTTTTAACCAGGTCGCTATTCATACAAATACAGAGTCTTGTTGTACCTTGTATACCGGTATAACGTTTCTCATTAAAAATAAAATTTACAATTTAATCGAAATAATTGGAGGCGCGGGTCGGATTCGAACCAACGGATAGCGGTTTTGCAAACCGTCCCCTTAAGCCACTTGGGTACCGCGCCTTAAATATATTTTTAAATCTAAACCTGGTGCCGAGGGCGGGATTT
>JBNJDT010000026.1:0-18817 GCA_051745145.1 Elusimicrobiota bacterium | reverse complement strand
TAAAGATATCAATGTATACGGGGGAATGGAAAACAGTTTTTTAGATGATAAGATAGCCCTGCGTGGAGGGATAGCTCTGGGAAGCCGGGAGATGAGAAACCTGTCTTTGGGAACTTCGTATAATATAGACAACAATTTAAGGATTGATTACGGATTTAAATATCCGCTGTCCGGTATAAAAGATATTTACGGGACCCACCGGTTGAGTATGAATATGAAATTCGGAGATATTACCCAAAAAGCAAAAATATATTATGATAAAGGGGTAGACCATTTTGAAAAGGAAGAATATGAGCAGGCTCTGAAATTATTTAAAAAGACGCTCGATATAGCTCCAAAAATGGAGAGAGTAAAGGAGATAATCCGGGAGATTAAAGAATTGCTGGAAGAAAGACGAAGAATTTACGCCGAACTAATGGAGAAGTATGCTCGCGCTCAAAGAAAAGTAGAAGAACAAAATTTAGAGGAAGCTTTTGAGGAATTTAAGGAAATTAAAGAAGCCGATGATCTGGGTTTTGCAAAGATAGAGGATTTGCAAAAGAGAGCAAAAGAACAGCTGGAAAAAATAGAAGATGATAAAAGCGTAAAGATAAGGAGTCTGCTTGAAGCGGCGGCTGCCAACTATGAAGAAGGAGAGTACGGTCAGGCAGCTGATAAGTATCAGAAAGTACTTGGGATATCTCCGGCAAACGGAAAGGCGATAAGGGGAAGAGCAAACGCCCGTAAAAAATTAAAGATAAAAAATGCTGTCCGGAAGCTGGAAGAAAAATATGAAGAAGGCTTACAGAAAATGGAAAGTAAAAAGTGGGAAGAGGCCATGGAAACATTTAAGGAAATAATTCAGGCCGATGTTCCAGAAACTGATTCGGCAGAGGATATACAAAAGAAAGCCGGTCAAAAGTTGGCAAAGATAAAAGCAGAAGAGGACGTGAAATTAAAAGAATATATTAAACAGGCCGGGCAAAAGATGGACGAGGAGAATTACTGGCAGGCTATTGAGAATTACCGTAAGGCTCTGAAGTTAGATTCTCAGAATGAGATGGCGAAAGAAGGGATAGAAAGAGCCCGGGAAAAAATTGTAGATAAACTTTACAGCGAAGGGCGGGAAAACTATCTGGACGCCGAGTACGATAAGGCGGAAGAAAAGTTCGAAAAAGTTTTGAAGATGGATAGTTCACATCAAAAGGCCCGGAAAATGCTGGAAATTATAGACAGAGAAAGGTGAAAAATAAAAACAACTGATAATGAATCAAGGGTAAATAAATATTTGAGAATAAACCGATAAATTTGTACAATAATCAATCAAGTAGGGAGGTAAAAAATTATGAAAGATAAAAAAGAAGTTTTTACAACCAGGGAGGTTGGCAATTTTTGCGGTGTTGATTTAACCACGGTAATAAATTGGATTAAACAGGATAAATTAAAAGCCTATAAAACAGCGGGCGGCCACCGCCGGATAAAACGAGAAGACATTATAAAATTTATGGAAGAGTACTCAATGCCTATTCCATCTGAGCTTAAAGAAACGGATGGGAAAAAGATAATGGTTGTAGATGATGATCCCAATATTCTTAATTTGATAAGTAACACTTTAAAAAAACTCCCCGAAAATTATAAGATGGCCACTGCGGCCGATGGTTTTGAAGCAGGGCAGAAACTGGCATTATTTAAACCCACACACATAATTCTGGATATAAGACTTCCCGGGATGGACGGATACGAGATAATAAAGAAAATAAGGGAAAATGATAACGGAGAAAAAATAATAGCCATTACTGCTTACGGAAATAAAGAGAGCAAAGAAAAAGTTTTAAAATTTGGGGCCAATAAATATATCACTAAACCGTTTTCATCCGATGAGTTACTAGAAGCCATAAAAAGCCTGGGGTGACAGAGTATAAAGCCCAGTGAAAAAACCTATCTTTTTAGTTTGACTTAAAATTCAAATTTCGTAGAATTTATTTTTAAGAAAATAATGAAAATATTTACGGTAAAAAAATGAAAAAACACTCAAGATTTGTACATCTTCACGTACATACGGATTATTCCTTTTTAGATGGAGCATGTCGTATAGAACCTCTGGTTGAAAAAGCTGATTCTTTTGATATGCCGGCTTTAGCTATTACCGACCACGGTAATATGTGCGGGGCCATTAAATTTTACAAAGCCTGTCAGAATAAAGGGATAAAACCAATAATCGGGTGTGAATTTTACATTGCTCCCACCTCCCGCAAAGAGAAAAACAAAAAAGTTAAATTTTCCAACCACATGACCCTGCTGGCTAAAAATTACGACGGCTACAGAAATTTAATGATTTTAAATGATATAGCTTACAATGAAGGTTTTTATCACAAACCCCGTATTGATTTAACCAGTTTAAAAAAATACAGCACGGGTATAATAGCCCTTTCCGGTTGTATGCAGGGAAAAGTGGCTCAGTTAATTACCGATGACCGGCTGGACAGGGCCCGTGAAGAAGCTCTTAAACTACAGGATATATTCGGAGAAGGCAACTTTTATCTGGAAATGATGGATACTGGAATAGATGAGCAGATTAAGATAAACGAAGAACTGGATAAAATATCCACCGAGACCGGGATCCCGTGCGTGGCTACCAATGACTGCCATTATATAGAAAAGACGGATGCCTACCCCCAGGAGATTCTTATGTGCATTGGAACGGGAAAGAAGATAGACGATCCCACTCATATGAAATTTAACGATGACGAATATTATCTTAAATCGCCTGAGGAAATGAAAAGCCGGTTCAGGAATTATCCGGAAGCTGTTGAAAATACAGTAAAAGTTGCCGAAAAATGTAATTTAAAACTTGACTTTGATAAAAATCTTTTACCCGAATACGAAGTGCCCGGCGAATACACCCGAAAAGAGTATCTGGAAAAACTGTGCCGGGACGGTATAGCGGGAAGATACGGCGAGAATCCTTCCAATAAAGATGAAATTGAAGAGAGATTAAATATGGAGCTGGGAATAATAAACCGGCTGGGGTTTCCCGGATATTTTTTAATATGCTGGGATTTTGTGAAAAAATCTAAAGAAAAGGGGATACCGGTAGGACCGGGCCGGGGAAGCGGCTGCGGAAGCATAGTATCATACCTTTTAGGGATAACTAAGATCGATCCTCTCAAGTACGACCTCCTTTTTGAAAGATTTCTCAACCCCGCCCGGAAAACCATGCCCGATCTGGATATAGATTTTGCCGATTATGGAAGAGATGAGATAATCGAATATGTTAAAGAAAAATACGGTTCTCACAGAGTAGGGCAGATAAGTACTTTCAGTACCCTTAAAGCTAAAGCGGCTCTTAGGGATGTGGGGAGAGTCCTGGATATACCTTTAGGTAAGGTTGATAAGATAGCCAAAATGATACCTACCGGAACTAATATAACTATCTATGAAGCAAAAAACGATATAGATGAATTTAAAAAAGCGTATAATTCAAGCGACCGTATAAGACAGATGATAGATGTCGCCCAGCGTATAGAAGGCTGTAAAAGACAGCCTAGCGTGCATGCGGCCGGGGTGGTGATAGCAAAAGACAAGCTTTCTAAATTTGTTCCCCGGGGGGTCTCCAGTGATAACCGGGGAGTAACTCAGTACGAAGGCGAAGATTTAGTAGAACTTGGTTTATTAAAAATGGATTTTCTGGGATTGAAAAATTTAACTATTATACAGGAAGCTGTCAAAAATATAGAAGAGACAACCGGCGAGAAGTTAGATATTGATGATTTACCCCAGGGGGATAAAAATACTTATGAGTTACTGAACAGCGCTGATTCAGTGGGGCTTTTTCAGATAGAGAGAGCCGGTTTCCAGGCTCTTTTAAAAAAGTTGACTCTGGAAAAATTCGAGGATATTATAGCCCTGGTGGCTTTAAACCGGCCCGGAGTAATAAGAAGCGGGATGACGGATAAGTATATTGAAAGAAAGAAAGATCCCTCGCTGGTGGAATACCCTCATCCTTCTCTGGAAAATATTTTAAAAGAGACATACGGAGTTATTCTTTACCAGGAGCAGGTTATGCAGGTGGCCAGAAAACTGGCCGGATTTTCGCCTTCTCAGGCTGATGATATGCGTAAAGCCATGTCTAAAAAGATACCCAGTGTTCTGGAAAGGTTAAGGGAGGCTTTTATAAAAGGCGGGGTTGAAAACGGCATAGCTAAAAAATCGTTGAAAAATATTTTTAATATGCTGGCAGAATTCGGGGCCTACGGTTTCAATAAAAGCCATTCCGCGGCTTATGCCAGCCTGGTATATCAGACCTCCTATTTAAAGGCCAATTATCCCACCGAATACATGTGTGCGCTTTTAACCTGTGAAATGGGTAATACGGATAAGATTGCCCAGTATGTGGCTGAGAGCCGGAGAATGGGAATTGAGATAAAACCCCCGGATGTTAGAAAATCGAATATAGCTTTTAAAATTGAAGATGACGGGGTAATCCGGTATGGTCTTAAGGCAGTGAAAAATATAGGAACGGCCGCAATAAAATCTATAATTGATGCCCGCGGAAAGGATAACGATTTTGAATCTTTTTATGAATTTTGTGTCAGCGTAAATCTAAACAAAGTTAACAAACGGGTCTTAGAAAGTCTTGTGAAAGCAGGCGCTTTTGATTTTTTAAATGAAGGAAGAAGACCTTTATTTAACGTAATAGAGAAAGCAATTTCGCAGGCATCGCGGGCCCAGAAAGACAAAGAACTGGGGCAGACTACTTTTTTTGAAGTTATAGATGACGGAGAATCTCCGGAAGTGACTATAGAGGACGAAAGAGAATGGGCGGACAACGAACTTTTGATAAACGAAAAAGAAGCACTGGGATATTATTTTTCCGGACATCCTCTTACAAAGCACGATGAGGAGATAAAGAATTTGACATCCGGTACTATAAAAAATGTAAAGAATAAAGTTAAACCCGGAAAAATTATTACGGTGGGGGGCATGATTAAGGAAGAGTCGAAAAAGAAAACTAAAAACGGCAACCGGATGGCGGTTTTAACTTTAGAAGACTTAACGGATACCCTGGATTGTGTTATATTTCCGTCAGCTTACGATACGGATATTGCCAATTTTGTAAAGGAAGATGAATTTGTGGTAGCTAAAGGGAAATTAGACAAAAGCCGGGGCAGATTACAGTTTATGGTTAATGAGCTTATACCCTTGGACAAGGCCCGTAATAAGATGGCCAAAAAAATTGTAATAGAGTTGAATACCAAGTTTAACAAAGTAGATGATATTTATAAAATTAAAAATATTTTGAAAAAATATCCCGGAGATATTTCAATAGAATTTCTTGTAAATACAGATAAATTTGATAAAGTAAAAATAAAAACAGATCAAAAAACGCGAGTGAGTCAATCTCTGTTACAAGAGTTAGAAAATGAAATAGGGGAAGGCTCTGTATCGCTTATGGGGAGTGCCCCAAAAGTTGCGGTTGGTTAGTGGATAAATTGTATAAAAAATGGAGGGTTGAATATGAATAGATTACAAGGTAATATGTTAATTGCTCAGGGAGGCGGTCCGACGGCCGTGATAAATCAGTCCCTTGTAGGGGCAATACTGAAAGCCCGGGAATATAGTTGTATTAATAAAGTATATGGCTCGGTAAACGGTGTAAACGGCATAGTAAATCAAAAAATAGTGGACCTGTCCCGGGAGACAGTAGCTAACTTGGAGAATGTGGCGGATTCGCCGGCGTCTGCACTTTTGTCTACCAGGGACAAGCCCGATGAAGAATACTGCAAAAATATCTTTGAAGTTCTCAAAAAACACAACATAAGATATTTCTTTTATATCGGGGGCAATGATTCATCGGATACTTTAAGAATTGTTAAGGAATTTGCCCAGCGGGAAGATTATCAGATAATTACAGTTCATATTCCCAAAACCGTGGATAATGATCTGGTATTAAATGATCACACGCCCGGTTACCCTTCGGCGGCTCGTTTTGTTTCCGAGGCTTTTGTGGGGCTGGATCTGGATAATAGATCTCTTCCGGGGGTTTATATAGCTGTGGTCATGGGAAGACATGCAGGATTTTTGACAGCGGCCAGCGCTTTAGCCAGAAGATATCCCGATGACGGTCCTCATCTTATCTATCTTCCCGAGAGAGCATTTAATACAGGTGCATTTTTAGAGGATGTAAAAGAAAAATATAAAAAATACGGCCGCTGCGTAATAGCAGTTTCCGAAGGTATCCAGGATGAAGAAGGAACTCCTATAATGGCAAAACTGCAGGAAAATATTGAGAAAGACGCTCACGGAAATATCCAGCTTTCCGGGACCGGCTCGTTAGCTGATAATCTGAAAAAACATGTTGAGGATAATACGGATATAGGCAGAGTAAGAGCCGATACTTTTGGATATCTTCAGCGTTCTTTCAGGCAAACTGTAAGCGATGTGGATAAAACCGAGGCCAGAGAAGTCGGAGAACAGGCGGTTTATCACGGAGTGGGATTAAATGAATATGGCTCTCTTACCATAAAACGGGTTGGCGAGTATGCGGTTGACTATAAATTGGTTGATCTTAAAGAGGTAGCCGGAAAAACCCGGACAATGCCTGACGAATACATTAACGACCGGGGAAATGATATTACGGAAAAGTTTGTAAAATATTTAACGCCGCTGCTGGGAAGTGATTTTACAGGCGGCGCGGCCCGGTTAAGATCCAAGAAAATTGAAAGCCGGTGATATTACAGTAAGATGCATTATAAAAAAATAGTATTTGTTTTCGCTTTCTGTCTGCTTTTTTTGGGTATTTCTGAAGAAAGTTCAGCATCCGGCGATCTGGTTGAAGTAATAGATACCCCTACGGCAAATGCCCTGGATTTTGAATCTTACAGGTTGTCGTTTCGGCTGTATGGGGAAGGCTCAATAATGACCCGCCTTTTTTACGGAATAGTAATGGAGGATTTAACATTGGGGTTGAGCTTTAATACAGAAAACATAATCGGGTCCCGTACTCCCGGAATACAACGCCCCTATCTTTACGTTAAATTCCCTTTTTATGTAACGGAATCTTCCTGGCCGGCTATAAGCGTAGGTTTTGACGAGCAGGGCTACGGCAATTATATAGGGAGTAAAAAAGGGTATCAGTTTTCTCCGATGGGATTTTATTTAGTTTTAACTCAAAGAGGTGTAGTCCCGGGTCTGGATATAAGTGCGGGTATAAATTCTGACTATTCTTTGTATGAAGATGCCCAGGAGTATGTCAAAGGTTTTGCTAATGTTTCCTATATGCTGGGGCCTGAATTCGTACTACTTTCTGAAGTAAAAGATATAGGCCAGTGGGAGGCCCAGTTAAATGCCGGTGCTAAATATATTCTTTCTCAAAAGTTAAATTTTGAATTTTCGGTATTAAATCTTGCCGGCCCGGAAAAACCGGAGAGAATTTTAAAACTTAATTATTCGGGAGATTTCTAAAACTATGGATAATTCTTCAAATAGAATAGGTCCTGATTTTGAACAGCCGGTTGTTAAAATAATAGAGAAAATAGATAAAGAGAAATCAAAAGAGAACCCGGATTTTAAAAAGTTGGACCGTCTTAAAAAAGAAAAAAATAAAGTTATAAAAGAAGTATATAAAGATTTAAATTCATGGCAAAGGGTGCAATTAGCCCGCCATCCCAACCGGCCCCATACCATGGATTATATAAAAGGCATTTTTGAAGATTTTTTAGAATTTCACGGTGATCGGAAATTCGGTGACGATAAGGCTATAGTCGGGGGAGTGGCTTCCCTGAATTCTGATTCGGTAATGGTTATAGGTCATCAAAAAGGAGAATCCACGGAGGATAATCTGAAAAGAAATTTTGGCATGCCCCATCCTGAAGGTTACCGGAAGAGCCTTCGGCTTATGCAGCTGGCAGAGAAGTTTTCAATGCCGGTAATTACTTTTGTAGATACTCCCGGAGCTTATCCGGGTATAGAAGCCGAAGAACGGGGACAGTCTGAGGCAATTGCCACAAATTTAAAGGAAATGATAAATCTGAAAACAGGTATTATTACAGTTATCATCGGTGAAGGGGGATCAGGGGGAGCTCTGGGAATCGGAGTGGGGGATAAGCTCTTGATGCTGGAAAATTCTGTCTATTTTGTATGCACTCCCGAAGCCTGCAGCGCTATACTCTGGAATGACGCTCAAAAAGCTTCACAGGCAGCAGAAACAATGGGAGTCACCGCCCGGGATTTAAAGGATTTGGGAGTTATTGATAAAATTATAGAAGAGCCGCCCGGCGGAGCTCACTGGAATTATGGGGCCATGTTTGAAAAGCTGAAAAAGAATTTAACCCGGCAGATAGGGGCCTTAAAAAGGACAACAAAAGAAAATTTATTTGAGAAAAGATTTAAAAAATTTAGAAATATAGGGGTGTATAATAAAGTAAAAAAATAGGAGTTAAAAAATGCCTGAAGAATTAAATCCTTATAAGATAGCCTTACAGCAGTTAGACAGCGTAGCTAAAAAAATTAATCTAGACCCCGGACTTCACGAAAAACTTAAATATCCCAAGAGAGAATTAACCGTATCCATACCCATATATTCCGATGAGGGGGCAATAAAAGTTTACAGGGGATACAGGGTTCAGCATTCTCTTGAAAGAGGGCCCTCCAAAGGGGGCATCAGATACCATCCGGATGTTACTTTAGATGAAATTAAAGCCATGGCCATGTGGATGACCTGGAAATGTGCCGTAGCCGATATTCCCTACGGAGGCGCAAAAGGAGGGGTAATATGCGATCCGTCGAAAATGACCGAAAAAGAGATTGAACATCTTACCCGGAGGTACACTTCGGAAATTGGTATTATAATTGGCCCGGAAAAAGATATCCCCGCACCGGATGTAAATACCAACCCCCGGATAATGAGCTGGATAATGGATACTTATTCCATGAACAAGGGATATTCTGTTCCCGGAGTGGTTACCGGAAAACCCCTGGATTTAGGGGGTTCCAAAGGAAGATTCTCGGCCACGGGGAAAGGGGTGGCCGTAGTTACGGAAGAAATTTTAAAACACACCGGCTTTGTTCCCGAGGAAGCAACAGTGGCCATACAGGGTTTTGGAAACGTGGGGAGCAACACGGCTAAGTTTTTACATAAACTGGGTTGTAAAATTACCGGTATAACCGATATCAGCGGGGGAATATTTAATGAGAAAGGGATTGATATACCGGATATACTAAAATATGTCCGGGAAAGTAATAATAATCTTATTAAAGGGTATGAAGGGGGAGAATTTATAGAAGATACCCGGGAAGCCAATAAAAGATTATTTGAGTCCGATGTAGATGTACTCATCCCGGCGGCTATGGAAAGTCAGATAACTGTCAAAAATGCGGATAACGTGAAAGCCAGTATTGTAGTGGAAGCGGCAAACGGTCCTACAACTCCCGGAGCCGAAAAAATACTTGATGATAAAGATATAATTGTTGTACCCGATATTCTGGCCAATGCCGGGGGAGTAACCGTCTCTTATTTTGAATGGGTTCAGGACCTTCAGGCCAGATTCTGGAAGAAAAAGGAAGTAGTGAGGAATCTTGTAGACCGGATGACCCAGGCTTTTCACGATGTGTATCACCTTTCCAGGGAGGAAGAAGTAAATATGAGGATGGCCGCTTATATGCTGGCTGTAAGGCGGGTGGCTCAGGCGGCCAAATTGAGAGGATTATATCCGTAAGGCTAAATTATGAAAAAGAAATTTCTAAAATCCAAACTTCACGGCCCCCGGGTTACCCAGGCCAACGTAAATTACCGGGGCAGTCTGACTGTGGATAAAGATTTAATTGAAGCGGCAGGCCTTAAAGTATTTGAAATGATTAAGGTGATAAACGTAGAAAACGGGGAGCGGTTTGAGACCTATATAATCGAGGGGGAAAGAGGTTCGGGGATAATAGGTCTAAACGGGGGGGCGGCTAAAAAAGGTAATGTAGGAGACCGTCTCATTGTATTTTCCTCCATGTGGGGCAAGGTCGGCGAAACCGGCAAGGTTAAAGTAGTTCTCATCGACGATGAGAATAAAGTGGATGAAATAAGGGAAAAAGAGATTACTTTTTAAATGCCCCCCTTATTAATAAAAGACAGCCGTCTGGTTACTCAAAACGGTATCCAAAGAAAAGATTTATTAATAAAAAACGGTAAAATTTCAAAGATAGGAGAAAATCTAAGTTTCTCCGGGAATGTCAAAGAATTGGACTGCCGGGGTCTTTATACCATGCCCGGAGTCATTGATCCCCATGTCCACCTGGAGTTAAAGGCTTACAACTCGACTTCCAGCGATGATTTTTACACCGGTTCCCGGGCGGCCGCGGCCGGCGGAGTAACCACCTTTATCGATTTTGCCATCCCCGAAAAGAATCAGTCAATGGCTGAACGAGTTAATGAAAAAAATAGATCTGCTGAAAAAAAATCCATAATAGATTACTCTTTCCACGCCCAGATAACAAATTGGGATAGCGATAAACCGGGTAGTATGAAAGAAGTAGCGGATATGGGGATTTCCAGTTTTAAGATATTTATGCCGGCCACCGAAGGCTGGGGAGTTGACAATGGGGAGCTGTACGAGGCGTTAAAATATTCTAAAAAGATAGACAGCCTGGTAATGGTTCACGCGGAAAACGGAGAAATCGCCGATTATCTTACTAAAAAACTTGTAAAACAGGGAAAGACCTCCTTGACTGATTACCCCGGTGCCCGCCCGTCCTTTATAGAAAAGCTAGCTGTGGTGGATGCGGCCTTAATTGCCCAAGAAGCCGGTGCGCCGATATATATATGTCATTTAAGTTCCGGTCCTGCGGCTATGGAAATAATGAGATTAAAAAACCAGGGCCAGTTTATATATGCAGAGACTACTCCCCAGTATCTTACCCTGGATAATTCAAAATTTTCAGGTGAGGATGGATACCTGTATGCCTGCTGTCCTCCCATAAGGGATAAAAAAGAGACCTACCAGATTTGGAGAGCCCTTCTTGAAGGAGACATCGATACCGTAGGTACGGATCACTGTCCGTTTTTACGGAAAGAGAAAGAGTCCGGGGGAGGCAATTTTACAAAAACGCCTTTAGGGCTTCCGGGAGTGGAAAATTCACTGCCTCTGCTTTATACCGAGGGCGTTGTCAAAAGAGGCCTGAGCATGGAAGATATTTACGAGATAACTTCTCTTAATCCGGCGAAAATTTTCGGGCTATATCCCCAAAAAGGAACCCTTAAAGAGGGAACCGACGCCGACATAGTAATATTTAATCCTGATAAAGAGGTTACTTTAAAAGCGGATAATCTTGCCGGCAGCTGCGACTGGTCTCCCTACGAGGACAGGGTAGTGTCTGGATATCCCGAGTACACCATATCCAGGGGGAAAATAGTTTACGATAAAGGCAATATCCCGGCAGAAAAAGGACGGGGTAAATTTTTAAAAAGAAGATCGCCGGACTTAACTTTATAAACTATTTGTACAGGTCCTGTAGTTACGTATTTATTGTAAAACTATATTTACTTACTTAAAATTCTTAATTAACTCGCCATAAAACAGTATAATTCATATTATTAAAAATGAGGCTCACTTTATTTATAAATATAAAACTTGACAAAAGTAGTAATATTAATTATAAATAAATATACAAGTAAATTATTTAAGAATAGTTAATATTTAAGAAATAATATATAATCAAATTACTAATATATAATAAAATGAAAATAAAAAACTTAAAATGTAGAGAGTGCGGGCGAAGATATCCACCGAAGGCCATATACGTATGTGAATACTGTTTTGGGCCTCTGGAAGTGGAATACGACTACGATGAGATATCCAAGGAGTTTACCCGAAAGAGCATAACGGAAAAACCTTATTCCCTGTGGAGATATAAGGGGTTGTTGCCGGTGGAAACAGATACGCCGGTATCCCTGTTTGAGGGTATGACTCCGCTGGTCCGGGCCAAAAATCTGGAGAAAGAGCTGGGGCTAAAAGAACTTTATGTTAAGAACGATTCGGTGAATCCCACTTTTTCTTTTAAGGATAGGGTGGTGACCGTGGCCGTATCCAGGGCTAAGGAACTGGGCTTTGATACCGTGGCCTGCGCATCTACCGGAAATCTGGCCTGCAGCGTGGCCGCCTACGGTAAGAGAGCAAATTTAAAGACAACGGTGTTTATCCCGGCCAACCTGGAAAAAGGTAAAATAATAGGGGCTGGAATTTACCATCCCAATCTGGTGGGGGTAAAAGGTGATTACGATGATGTCAATAAATTATGCGGGGAAATAGCCGGTAATTACGGATGGGGATTTGTTAACATTAATTTGCGACCCTACTATGCTGAAGGGTCTAAGACTCTTGGGTTTGAAGTGGCCGAGCAGCTAAACTGGGAGGCTCCCGAGCAGGTAGTGGTGCCCATGGCTTCGGGTTCTTTACTTACCAAAATCCACAAGGGTTTAAATGAATTTGAAAAACTGGGCATAATAGAAGATGCCTCTACAAAGATGTACGGGGCCCAGGCCCGGGGCGCGGACCCCATCGCCCGGGCGGTTAAAAATAAAGCCGATATTATAAAACCCCAGAAGACCAAAACGGTGGCCAAATCCCTGGCTATAGGAAATCCCGCCGACGGTTACTACGCCAAGGAAGTTATAGAAAAAAGCGGGGGTACGGCCGAATCGGTTACCGACAGCGAAGTGGTAGAAGGCATAAAACTGCTGGCGGCGAAAGAAGGGATATTTACAGAGACCGCCGGAGGAGTTACCGTAGGAGTTTTAAAAAAGCTTATCCGGAAGGGAAAAATAGATCCGGACAAAAGAACGGTTATATACATTACCGGAAACGGTCTAAAGACCCAGGAAGCGGTGGAAAATGCGGTAGCTAAAGTGGAAAAAATTAAGCCCACTATTAACTCATTTGAAAAAAAATGTAAATGGGTAAAAGGAGGAAAATAGAATGACAAAAGTATTAATTCCCCAGCCTTTAAGAAAACATACTGATAATAAGTCCGCGCTGGAAATAAGCGGAAAATCCATAGATGAAGTATTAAAAGAGCTGGAGAAAAAGTATCCGGATATAGAAGAGCGTTTGAGGGACGAAGAGGGAAATTTGAGGAGATTTATAAATATTTTTGTAAACGGTAAGGATATAAGGCTGGAAGAAGGCGAGAATACGCCGGTAAGTGATGAAGATGAAGTTTCCATTCTTCCGGCTATTGCGGGAGGTTAAATATAGATGAGTAAAATAAAGAAACAGCTGGATTTGATATTTCCCGAAAACCAGGTAACGGAACCGGTAATCTGTAAATTATCCAGGAAGTATGAGGTGTGTTTTAATATAAGGAGGGCTAAAGTAACGGAGACAACCGGAGAGCTGGTCCTTGAATTTACCGGCGAAGAAAAAGAGGTAAATAAAGCTATAAAATATTTAGAGAAAAGAAATATAGATGTTGAGCCGGTAACTCACGATATAATTGAATAAATTAACCCCAGTAAAACATATTAATTTTAAAGTGATAAACTTTTCTAAAAGTTAAATTTAAAATAGTATCTCTTCTCAATATAAAAAACTTATAGTTAAAGACAATATATGAATTTACAATCAAAACAAAGGAGACAAAAGTGAAAGAAAAATTTTCTAAAACAAGCGAGAAATTTGTAACCAGGGCCATAGTGGAAGAATTTTCGGCCCAGTTTTCGGATTATGTGGAATCGGACTGTATGATAATAGGTGCCGGTCCGTCCGGGCTTATGTGCGGCAAGGACCTGGCTGAAAAAGGGCACCGGGTTTTGCTGGTAGAACGAAATAATTATCTGGGCGGCGGCTTCTGGCTGGGGGGATATTTGATGAACAAAGTTACGGTCAGAAATCCGGCCCAAAAAATATTAGATGAGCTGGATGTCCCCTATACCCAAAGAGAAGAAGGCCTTTTTATAACCGACGGTCCCCATGCCTGTTCGGGACTGATAAAATCGGCCTGTGACAGCGGGGTAAAGATAGCCAATATGACTACTTTTGACGATCTGGTATTCAGGCAGAACCGGGCCGCGGGTGCGGTCATAAACTGGACTCCGGTGGAGGCTTTGCCCAGACAGATTACCTGCGTGGACCCGGTGGCCATGGAGACAGAGGCTTTAGTGGATGCCACCGGTCATGATGCTGAAGTTCTTAAAAAATACGTGGAAAGAAAAGATGAAGAACTTCCCGGATTTGGAGCCATGTGGGTGGAAGAATCCGAGGATGCGGTAGTTGAGCATACCGGAAAATTCGGCCCCGGACTTTATGCCTGCGGGATGGCTGTTTCCACAGCCTACGGACTACCCCGGATGGGACCGACTTTCGGGTCCATGCTGGAGTCGGGCAGAGAACTGGCCGGAATAATTGACCGGGATTTAAAGGAACAATAATTTCCGCAGTTAAAATGGGGTATGCCAGAGCTAAGTATATTAAATAGTACTTCCCTGGAGGGTAATTATCTAAAAGATACTCTTTCTAAATATTTACCCGCCTTTAAGATCGAAATAAGGGATATAAAAAGAATAATCCCGCCCCAAAGAAATTATGCCCGCAGTCTGGCTGAGGCCAGATTTTTAAACCGGGGTAAAGAATTATCCGCTCTGGTAAAAGAGAATATAATGGATATTGAACTAAAACTCCTGAAAAAAGCCAAAACTTTAAACGGGGTAGTTTACCACGGGTTTAAATACCGGGAAATCTTACAGGACCTTTTCCCGTCCGGGGAAAAGGAATTCCGGGTGGTACTTACCGACAGATTGCTGGCCACTCCCGAAATAGAAGGGGGACCTCCCCACGTGAGAGTAGTTCTGATGGGTTATCCGGGGGTAGTTTCAACCCGGGGGGTAGTTAAAGGACCGGCCAGGGATCGTAATTTAAAAAATAAAGCTACAAAAAATAATTACATAGAGAGTCTGTCCGACAAACGTCTTAGGGATATTATTACCGGTTATATTATGCAGACTTTATTTTATTTTTTCCTGGGGGAAACTTTTTGCGATAAAAAAGAATGCCGGCTTTACAATGCCCACTGGCAAAAAGATATGCTAAGAGCCCAGCTTGAAAAACCCGCCTTTTGTAAAAGACACGCTAAAATGTTAGAATACATTACGGATTAAAATATTAAAATATTAAAACTTGACAAAATTGTAATCTTTTGTTATTTTTAAATATAAGTAAAGTAATTGTATTTTAAAGCAGGGAGAAAAAATGTCTAAAATTTATAAAAACATTACTAAAACAGTGGGAAATACGCCGGTGGTTAAACTGGATAAAATATCCAGGGAGTTGCCCGGGAATATAGTAGGAAAGGTAGAATCGTTTAATCCTTTAGGCAGCGTAAAGGACAGGGTGGGTATTGCCATGATCGAGGCCGGAGAAAGAAAAGGCAAGATTACAAAAGATACCACTATTATCGAACCGACCAGCGGAAATACGGGGATAGCGCTTGCTTTTGTATGCGCGGCCAAAGGATATCCTCTGGTACTAACTATGCCCGATACCATGAGTATGGAGCGTCGAAGATTGCTTACCGGCCTGGGCGCGGATTTAATACTGACCCCCGGGGAAGAAGGCATGAGAGGAGCCATAGTAAAGGCCGAACAGGAAGCCCGGGCCAGGGAAAATTCGTTTATCCCCCAGCAGTTTAAGAATCCGGCCAATCCCGAAATTCACCGCCGGACTACGGCAGTGGAGATCTGGGAGGAGACCGATGGAGAGATCGATATTTTTGTATGCGGCGTGGGAACCGGGGGAACTATCACCGGTGTTTCGGAGGCCTTAAAGGAAAAAAAGCCGGATTTAAAAACCGTGGCCGTGGAACCGTCCGGATCTCCCGTACTGTCCGGTGGAGCGCCGGGTCCTCATAAGATACAGGGACTGGGAGCCGGTTTTGTCCCGGATATTTTAAATGTGGAAATTATTGACGAAGTTGTTAAAGTTTCCGGAGAAGAGGCAACCGAAGGAACCAGGCGTCTGGCCAGAGAAGAAGGGATTTTTACCGGTATATCTTCCGGCGCGGCTCTCCAGGCGGCAATAAAAGTAGCCCGGAAAAAGGAAAATAAGGATAAACTTATAGTAATAGTTTTACCCGATCTCGGGGACAGATACCTTACTACTACTTTATACGAATAAAAAGAGGGTAAAAATAATGGTCTTCAAGGCCAAAAAAATTTTCTTTTTAAATATAAGTAAATTAATCATATATAGACCTATAAAAAGATAATAAATTTTCAAAGATTTTGTGCGGTCGTTCAATATTATGAAACCAAAAAATATAAAAATTTTTAAGAAAATAAAAAAAATTTTAAGTAAAGACAAAAGATGCGTGCTGGCTACGGTTGTCTCGGTTACCGGTTCGGCGCCGGGAAAGAGCGGGTTTAAACTTCTCATAGAGGAAAACGGGAAAAGTTTTGGCACGGTGGGCGGTGGGTGTGTGGAAGAAGGGTGCAGGGCTATATCCGGGAAAGTTTTAGAAGACGGAAAGAGCCGGACTCTGGAGTTAAACCTGGACAGCGGCAGGTCTAAGTGCGGGGGGAGGATAAAAGTGTTTATAGAGCGGATAGATTAAAAAAAATGAGAAAAACTAACTTTAAAACTCAGAAGTTGAAGAAAAAATTTGAGAGCAAAAAACCGGATGAAATTTTAAGGCGGGTTAAGGAAGAATTCGGGGAGTCTTTGATTATGACTTCCAGTTTCGGCAGGTATTCAACCGCTTTACTCCATAAAGTTACCCGGATTATTCCCGGTATAAAGGTGATTTTTATAGATACGGGATATTACCCAAGGAAAAATTATCTTTTTATTGACAAAATATCCCGGAAAATGAATTTAAATTTAAGAGTATTTTCTGCCGGACGGTCCCGGAAAATGCAGGAATCCGTAGAAGGAAAAAGATGGAAAAAAGGAGGCGAGGAGTTCATAGATTTTAAAAATGAGAATAAAGTGAGGCCTTTAAACCGGGCCTTAAAAATTTTAGAGACCCGAGCCTGGATTTCCGGAGCCAGGAGGGAAGAGAGCGGCCGGAGAAAAAATTTCAGTCATGTAATGTATGATAAGGAACGAGAAATTTACAGAATATACCCGATTCTGGATTGGGGAAAAAGGAAAGTCCAGGAGTACATAATGAGAAATAATCTGGATACGAATTTGTTCTATCACGATATATGCAAGGGCCCTAAACAGAGCAAAGAATGCGGGTTGCATATTTTTGAAAAAGGGAGCGGCATTTAAATGGAATTTTATGTTATAGGAACAAATTTCCGTCATTGCCCTTTGGAAATACGGGAGAAGATTTCTTTTTCGGGTAAAAGCCTGGGTAAAGGCCTGGAAGAAATTTCCCGGGTGGATGAAATCTCAGAAAGCGTTATTGTCTCCACTTGCAACCGAACTGAAATATATCTTACGGGTAAAGAATCCGACGTGCCGCCCCGGGCGGCCAGCGAATTTTTATTAACCAGGCAGAAAAATCTTAAACCGTATTTATATACTTTTTCCGGCAGGAAAGCTTTCGAACATCTAATAAAAGTTATGGCCGGTGCCGATTCCCAGGTTCCCGGGGAGACCCAGATTATAGGCCAGGTCCGGGAGGCTTTAAAGGAGAGTAGCCGGGCGGGGACCGCCGGCAAAAATTTAGGACAAATATTTAAGGCCGGGGATTCTATCGCCCGCAAAGTCAGGGACCGGATGAAAATTTCCCGGGGAAAAGTTTCTATAGGTTCACTGGCCGTGGATTTTATAAGGCAAACTGTAGGAAGCGTCAAGGGGGAAAACATCCTCATTATTGGGGCCGGAAAGCTGAGCCGCCTGGTTTTAAATTACATAGATAAGGATAAACCGGAGTTAATCCTGGTATCCAACAGGCATTACGATAAAGCCAGAGATTTGGCCCGGAAGGTTGATGGTAAAGCGGTAAATTTCTCTAATTTTGAGAAAAGTCTGGAAAAATCAGGAATAATAATATCTACTACTTCAAGTCCGCATCCAATTATAAAGCCGTCGAGCTTTGGACACGCGGAAAAAAAGGGTTCGAAAAATCCGCTGCTTATAATGGATCTGGCCGTACCTCGGGATGTAGATGATAGAGTAAAAAATATGGAAAGTATTATTGTATATGATCTGGATGATTTAAAAGGGGTATCCCGGAAGAATTATAAAAACAGGCAAAAGAAGGCCAAAGAGGCTATAGAGATGATAAAAATAAAGGCAAAAGAAAAATGGAAATACTTAAGACGGGAACCAGAAAAAGTCCTTTAGCCTTAAAACAGGTTGAAGAACTGGAGAAAAAAATTAATGCTCATTTTCCCGGCGTTAAATTGGAACCGGTGGGGATAGATACTACCGGGGACAGGGATAGAAAAACTCCCATTGACCGGGTAGAGGGAACCGATTTTTTTACCGACAGCGTAGAGCGGGCCCTGGCCGAGGGAAAAGTAGATATAGCCCAGCACAGCGCCAAGGATTTGCCCCGGGAGTTTTCTTCCCGTCTGGAGATACCTTTTATAACCGATTCTATAGATCCCGACGACGTATTAGTTTCCAGAGGAAATTTAAATTTAGACCAGTTAGCCGAAGGAGCTATCATAGGAACTTCCAGTAAGAGGCGAAAACAGGGTCTTAAAAATTTTAGACCCGATTTTAAAATAACGGATATCCGGGGAAATATTCATCAAAGACTTAAGCTGCTTGATGATAGCAAAAATTTAGACGCCATAGTTATAGCCATAATCGCTTTTATTTTCCCCTTTGCCCTGTTTATAGGGGGGGTTTTTAGATACTTGTTTGTGGCGTTAGGAATTTTTTAGGAGGTTTTAGACAATGGC
>JBNJDT010000025.1:0-18922 GCA_051745145.1 Elusimicrobiota bacterium | reverse complement strand
ATGGAATTTGAAGAAAGAGTTAAAAAACTCAGCAAACGGGTCAGCGATTTTTTGGAAGTTAATGAAGAGGTGGATATAATAAAATTAAAATTTCACCTTAACTGTAAAGGGTCACAGCTACTGGTAGCTCTGGGAATACTTTTAAAAGAGGATAAATTAACTCTTACCGAAAACAGGGGAAATATTATTATATCTTCCCGATGACCTGCCATAATGGCCAATAATAAAAAAGATACAACTAAAAAAGATATTTTAGGTATTTCTCTTATAGCCATAGCCGTGATACTGCTTCTGGCTTTTATCAAACCTGAATACGTGGGAAATTTCGGTGCCGCCGCTTCAAATACTCTGGTAAGATTTATGGGAGAGGTCTGCTATATAATACCTTTTTTCTTAATATACTGGGGAATCACAGAAATACGGCACAGTGAATTTAATTTTAAGTTAACTAAATTTATAGGGATATTGGTGTTCATATTGGGGGGAAGTACTTTTTTCCATTTACTGGGACCGCTTTCCGGCGGCGAGCTGGGAAGTTTTTTAACTGAAGTTATAATAAAATACGCTTTCGGCAGGGCGGGTACTTACGTTATAACCGTTGCTCTCCTTTTGGTTTCTATGGTTCTTTTAAGTGATATTTCGCTGGCCAGATTTTTTAAGATAATATTTTCGGGAATTTCTAAAATAATAACAAAATTTAAGAAAAAGCTAATAAATTACTTTAAGTCTATAAAAGAAATAAAAGCCAAAAAAGTTAAAGTAAACGCCCATCAAAAATCCACAAAAAAGAAAAAAAGAAAACCAAAGTCAAAAACCAGAAATAAAAGAAAAACTAAGAAGAAAAAGAACAAAAAAGTCTCTAAAAATGAGCAGTTAAATTATGATGAAGGGGGGGAGCTGAAATATAAAATCCCGGTAGAATTACTTGACGAATCGGAAAAATCAGAATTAGATGTTGATAAAGAGAGGGCAAGAGGTCAAGAATTACGGGAGGTACTATCCAATTTTAACATAGAAGCACAGATTGCAAATATCCAGATAGGACCGACGATTACCAGGTATGAATTAACTCTGCCTCCGGGAATTAAACTGTCCAAAGTCCGAAATTTGTCTTCTAATATATCCATGGCCATGAAGGCCAAGACCGTGAGGATGCTCACCCCCATACCCGGTAAATCCACCGTTGGAGTTGAAGTGCCTTCGGCCAACCAGCAGGTGGTAAAGTTAAGAACTTTAATTGATTCCGATGAATTTAAAAATGCGTCAACTTCGATACCTTACTGTCTGGGGAAGTCGGTGAGCGGGGATATAAATATTGCCGATCTTGCTGCAATGCCCCATCTGCTTCTGGCCGGCGCTACGGGTTCGGGAAAAAGCGTAGCCATACATTCTCTGGTAAACAGTATTCTTTATAAATCCTCTCCGGAAAAGGTGAATCTTTTATTAATAGATCCCAAACGGGTGGAGCTGCCCCTTTACGATGATATTCCCCATCTGGTTAAAATTAAAGAGAGAGACGAAGAGAAACAGACTGTTATAACCGATTCTAAAAAAGCGGTAAAATGTTTGGAAGCAGTTACCAGTGAAATGGATAGAAGGTATGAGCTGCTTTCTGAAAATAACGTTGCCAATATAGATTCATATAATTCACTGGATGAAGAGAAAAAAAACGGCCCGGTGACTTTACCCAAATTAGTTATAATAATAGACGAACTGGCGGATTTGATGGCCGTAGCGGAAAATACAGTGGAAAATCATATAGTGCGGATAGCTCAGATGGCCCGGGCGGTGGGAATACATCTTGTCCTGGCTACTCAAAGACCGTCTGTTGATGTTATTACCGGGGTTATAAAAGCTAATCTTCCGGCCAGAATTGCTTTTAATGTCATAAGCGGAACCGATTCCAGAACTATTCTGGACTGCAACGGCGCTCAAAATTTGATGGGTAACGGCGATTTACTCTATTTGTCCCCGGAGATTGCCAGACCGGAAAGATTCCAGGGCTGTCTTATAACCAGAGATGAAATCGACCGGGTTATAAAAAACCTTGAAAATTACAAAAGAAAGGCCGAAGAGGATACGTTTAAACTTAACAATATAACTGTCCTGGAAATCGGACGGCAGGGAGGGCGTTCGGGTTCAAAATTTGAGGATGAAAAATATCCCGAAGCCGTGGAACTGGTTATAGAAAAAGATGAGGCCTCCATATCCATGATCCAGAGGAAATTAAGAGTGGGATATAACCGGGCGGCCAGAATAGTTGACCATATGGAAGAGAACGGAGTAATAGGGGAAAGCCGGGGCACCAAAAAGAGAAAAGTGCTTGTAGATGAAAGTTATCTGGATAAACTGTGATGAAAATATCCGTAATTATAAATTGTTTGCTTATCTTACTGATAGCTATACCCGCACAGGTGACAGGTTCTCCGGGGAATCCTGAAAATTCAGTTGAACTCAGGTCGGATGAAAAATTCAATACCGAAGAATTCAACAAGTTTAAGCAACAGCTTAAAGAAAAGATGAAAAAAACCGAAACGGTCTCTTTCGGATTTTTACAAAATTCTTATATAGCTGACAGCACCAGAACAGTAAAATCAGAAATAAAGTTTAAAAGGCCGGAAAAATTATTTATTAAGTATACAGAACCTTCTCCTCAGAACATAATATTTTCCAGCAATACTCTCATTACTTATGTCCCCTCTATTAAACAGGCGACCAGGCAGAACCGCAAAAGTATATCGGGAATCCTGGGAACTTCTGCTTCCCTTATTATATCAGATACGCCTTTTAAAGATCTGGAACAAAATTTCGATCTTACCGGCTTTAAAATAAGTTCAGCGACTGCTGTTATCCGGGCTGTTCCCCGGGGAAAACACAATTTTGAGAAGATGAATATATATATAAATCAGAGCAGCTATTTGCCCATACGCACGGTAGTTTCCGGAGATAATTTTAAATCAATAACCGAATTTAAAGATTACAGAATAAATTTAGAGCTTAAAGACAGCGTTTTTACTTTTGACCGAAAAGATGAAGAGATAAATATAATTAATATAGATTAGAATATGAATTTAGGAAAAAAATTAAAAAAAGAGAGAGAAAATAAGGGTCTGACTTTACAGAAAATATCAGACCAGCTGCATATCCCGAAAGGGAAGTTAGAGGCTATTGAAGAGGAAGATTTTTCGGTATTTAGAAGCGGATTTTACGCCAAGAGTTTTACAAAAGCTTACGCGGATTTTTTAGATATACAGATAGAAGCGCGGGTAATTGAAAAAATAACAAAAAAATTCAGCAAGCCGTTAAAAGAAAAAAACCGGAAAAAAGAGACCCAAAATCCAGGGAAGACAGTTAAGGTTCTTCTAATTATTTTAATACTGTCCGGCGGGATTTGGACTGTTATAAGAAAAACTCAAATCCATAGAATAGTTTCGGATAAATTTACCGAACCAACCGAAAGACAGGATTCTGTTGAGGATATTGAGAATAATATTGAAATACCCGAATTTCTCTTACAGCAGCCGGAATACGAAGAGAAATTAATGGCTAAGGCTGTAATCAAGGAGAAGACCTGGCTGAAGGCTACCGGCGATAATGAGACTTTATATCAGGGTATATTACAGGAAGGTACTACATCCTACTGGGAGGCTGAAGAAACTTTGTCTTTAAAAATCGGTTATGTTCCGGGAGTGGATATATATTTTAGAAAAAATGAAGGTCAAAAATATAGAAATATTGATGTAGAATCAGGCAGCCGGGGGCTGGTGAATGAGGTGGAATTTTCCAATGACTCTAGCGAATAAAATAACTGTAAGCAGGATATTAATGGTTATACCCTTCGGGATATGTCTTCTGATTGAGAGTAATTTGTTTAGATTTTTCTCTTTATTTTTTTTAATAGCGGCGTCCGTATCCGATTATATTGACGGAGAGCTGGCCCGAAAGAGAGACGAGGTTTCCGATCTGGGTAAATTCCTAGATCCACTGGCCGATAAACTCTTTGTAGTTACGGCTTTTGTAATATTCGTGGGTTTAAATTCTTTGGCGGTTCCATCCTGGGCTGTAATATTGATTATTGCCCGGGAATTTATTATAAATGGTTTAAGGACACTGGCTGCATCCAGGGGGGAGATTATGGCTGCGGCTATGGTGGGAAAAGTTAAAACAGCAAGTCAATTAATTGCTATCGGGTTAATAATTATTGTATTAATTTATAATAATTTATTTCAGATGAAAATAGAATATTTTATTACTGTAGTAACAGCCGGGATAACTGTATATTCCGGTGCAGTTTATATAAAACAATTTTTAAGAGAATAATATTCAGGAGGATATATGAGTTGGTTAAATGATTTTATAGCAACGGGTTTTGGAATTGGTGAAAAAACGCCGGCGCCGGGTACGGTAGCAACTATATTGGCCGCCGCGATTATCTTTTTTATAACCAGTATTTTAGGGATAAAGGGATTTATAGTTTCTTCAATTTACTGGGTGGTGCTTATAGCATTAACTTTTATAGGCATAGTAACGGCCGGTAATTACGAAAAAAACAGCAAAGTAATAGATCCCCCCCAGGTAGTAATAGATGAGATACTGGGCTTTTTTATAGCCGTGGCTTTTCTGCCTCCTGTTGACCCCGGTTCTGAAATATATTTGACCCCCGGCAGAATCATAACTGCTCTTATAATTTTTCGCATTATAGATATTACCAAAGTGTATCCCATGGATAAACTGGAAATTGTCGCCGGAGGACTGGGAATTATGCTGGATGATATTTATGCCGGTATTCTCACCAATGTTATCATCAGGGTGGCCCTTTTATTACTGTAATACAGACCTTTGGCCCGTCAGATAATATTTTTTAGCCTGAAGTAGTTTAAATAAAGGTGAAATATCCGGTTTTACAGCACGGTTATAAACTTTTTCTGGCAACCTGTCTTTTAATTTTATTTTCTAAATATAGCCAAGCTCGTTTTTTAGGGCTCGCCCGGCCGGGGGGGGCGGTCATAGGTAAGGTTTCAGGCGCCCAGTCCGCTACGGTCAACGGCAGGGATATACCTGTAAAGGACGGTTTTTTTGTCTTTGGTTTTGACTATGCAGACCGGGGAAAATACAGATTTGTAGTTAACCGGGAAAATACTGAGCCCGCAGTAAGAGAAATTAACCTGGTTAAGGGTGGGAATCTTGAAAATTTAACCATCCAATCAGAAAATAGATCGTACAACCGGGTTCTTAAAAACTCCACCGGAACCCGGGTACCTTATTTTAAGCAGGGATTTACAGAGCCGGTACCCAAAGAGAAATTTACTAACCGGGCCGGTACAGCAAAAAAAATCCGTCCTTCAACCGGAGAAATTGAAATATCCCTGGTCGGAGAGACCCCGGTATTTTCCGTATCCCGGGGTTCTGTAAAATTTACCGGCGGAGAACCCGGGTCGGGACAGGTAATGATAGATCACGGACTGGGACTAGTTACCCTATACCGGAACCTGGAGGAAATAACGGTTTCCCGGGGGGATAAAGTATATAAAAACCAACAGATCGGGATAGCCGGCAAGAAGCGAGAAACCGGTGAATCAGTTCTCCGGTGGGCCGCCCGGTGGAAAAGTAAAAGGCTTAATCCGCTTTTTTTGCTTGATGGCAGTTTTAAATACTTATCCCCGGAGACGGCCCGCGAACGCCGGATTGTTATTTCAATAGAAAAGCAGCGGCTTTACCTGTACGAAGATGAACAGGTAATTAGGGAATATACCATCTCCACGGCTAAAAAAGGCCCGGGTACTGCTTACGGGTCCGATAAAACTCCTCCCGGGCTTCACCAGATAGAGACAAAAATAGGGGAAGGAACCCTCCCAGGTAATATTTTTGTGGGCCGGCGGGATACCAATGAACTGGCCCAGGTATCTTTGAACTATTTCACTCTCTCCGACACCCTTATAATCACCCGGATTATGCATCTTAAAGGGCTTGAACCGGGTTTAAACCGGGGCCGGGGGGTAGACAGTTACAGAAGAAATATTTATATCCACGGGACCCAGGTGCCGGATAAACTGGGGACTCCTTCTACCAGCGGCTGTATATGGATGGAAGACAGTGATCTTATAGAGCTTTTTAATCTGGTAGACGAGGGTACTTTCGTAGATATAATTGAATAAAAGTTGTAAATCTTTTATACTAAATAAAAGACTATAGAAAATAAAAAACGGAGGATATTATGTCAAAAAAGAAAAAAGATAAAGCTTTAAACAGGGCTGTAGGACAAATAGAAAAAAAGTTCGGTAAGGGTACGGTTATGAAACTGGGAGACGATCACTACCGGAACAATGTAGATTCTATTTCCACGGGAGCCCTGACTTTAGATCATGCATTAGGAGTGGGTGGAATTCCCCGGGGCAGGGTAGTTGAAATTTACGGTCCCGAAGCTTCGGGTAAAACCACTCTTTCTCTGGAAATAGTGGCCAGCGCTCAAAAAGACGGGGGAAATGCAGCCTATATAGATGCCGAACACGCCCTGGATCCGTCGTATTCAAAGAATCTGGGAGTGGATATAGATAATCTTTTAATTTCCCAGCCCGACTACGGAGAACAGGCCCTGGAAGTGGCCGAAACCCTGGTCAGAAGCGGGGCGGTGGACGTCATAGTTATTGACAGTGTGGCGGCCCTGGTTCCCAAAGCTGAGCTGGAGGGAGAAATGGGAGATGCCCATGTGGGACTGCAGGCCAGACTTATGTCCCAGGCCCTGAGAAAACTTTCGGCTACTATTTCAAAATCTACCACAACGACAATTTTTGTCAACCAGATAAGAGAAAAGATCGGAGTTATGTTTGGCAATCCCGAAACTACTCCCGGCGGCCGGGCCTTAAAATTTTATTCTTCGGTAAGGCTGGATATCAGGCGGATAGGCTCCATTAAATCCAAGTCCGAATCCGTAGGTAACCGGATAAGGGTAAAAGTAGCTAAAAACAAGGTTGCCCCTCCGTTTAGAAAAGCTGAATTTGATATAATTTACGGCGAAGGTATTTCCAACGAAGGCTGCCTTATAGACATGGGCCTGGAATACGACATACTTACAAAGAGGGGAACCTGGTATTCCTACGGTGAAACCCAGCTGGGACAGGGAAGAACCAATACCATGGATTTTTTAAAAGAGAACCCGGAAGTGGCCGATGAAATCGAAGAAAAAGTACGTAAAAAACTCTTTGGCTCTGACGAAGAGGACGACGAAGAAGATAAAGAAGACAAAAAATCCAAAAAAAAGAAGAAAAAGAAAAAAAAGAAATGACATAAGTCATGAATATAAAAACTCTTGCCCTAGGTCCTTTATCCACTAACTGTTATATAGTTTACGGAGATTCCCAAAAAGAAGCTTTAGTTATAGATCCGGCCGGCGACTCCGAAAAAATTTTAAAAGAATCCGGGCCGGCATCCATATCAAAAATTATTTTCACCCATGCCCACTGGGATCATATAGGGGGGGCGGTGAAATTAAAAAAGAGTACCGGAGCCCGGATAATACTGGGGGAAAAAGATCAGACCACTCTGAATGACAAAAAATTCAACCTCAATAAATTTTTACAGATTTCCGAGGATTCTCCCCCCCGGCCCGATGAGCTTGTTGAAGAGGACGATATTATAGAGATTTCGGGCGTCCAGTTGGAAGTATTGGAAACTCCCGGACACACCCCCGGCAGTATTTCTCTTTACAGTAAAGACGAAAGGGTTCTCTTTTGCGGGGATGCGTTATTTGCCGGTTCGGTGGGAAGATGCGATCTTCCGGGCGGAGACATGGAAGTTTTAAAAGAGAATATAAAACAAAAAATTTTATCTCTCGAAGATGACGTTAAAGTATATCCCGGCCACGGCCCGTCCACTACAGTGGGTAAAGAGAGAAAAGACAATCCTTTTATTTAATTAATGAAAGAAGAGAAACTGTTAGATAATTTTTTAAATTATATTCACGTAGAGAAGGGGTATTCTAAAAATACGGTAAAGGCCTACCGCCGGGATTTGAGGGATTTTTTCAATTATTTAGAGAAAGAAAATATACCCGCCGGTAAAGTTAAGAGAAATCATATAATGGATTTTTTAATAAATATAAGAGCTGATTTAACTTCAACTACTATAGCCAGGAAACTGGCTTCTCTAAAAAGTTTTTTTAAATTTTTGTTAATTGACGATATTGTAGATAACAATCCAGCCGTAGATATTGAGACCCCGAACCTTTCCCAGAAACTTCCCACAGTTCTTACCGAGCATGAAACTGAAAATTTAATACAGGCCGCCGGCAATACCCGGGACCGGTTAATACTGGAATTACTTTACGCCACGGGAATGAGGGTTACGGAATTGATAAATTTAAAATTATCGGATGTAGATTTAAACCGGGGCTGGATAAAGATAATGGGCAAGGGAAAAAAACAGCGGTTTGTTCCCATAGATAAAAGAATGGTTAAAAAAATAAAAAATTTTGTCGGGGAGAATGAGTTAAAACCTAAACATTATCTTTTTTCAAAAAGGGGAAGCAAACCCTTAAAAAGAGAAACGATCTGGAAAATCGTAAAGAAAATTTCTCAAAAGACCGGTATAAAAAAGACAGTTACTCCCCATACTTTAAGACATACGTTCGCAACCCATCTTTTAGAACACGGCGCGGATCTTAGATCCATACAGGTTCTTCTGGGACATTCCAGTATTGATACCACCCAGATTTATACTCATGTCAACAGGAAAAATATGAAAGATATGCATAAAAAGTATCATCCAAGAGGATAAATATGAGCAAAGAAGTTTTTATTTACAAAGTGCAGGGGTACAAAAAGAGTAAAATCAAGGAGGCGGCTCGCCGCTATTTTGACAAAAATACTCCGGATAACTATTTCAAAGGCAAAAAAATCTTACTCAAGCCCAACATGCTCCAGTCCCACAGCCCCTCAGAAAATGTTACCACACATCCTGTCGTATTAGATGCCCTGGCGGAACTCTTAACGGATTTAGGGGGAGAATGTTCGATAGGGGACAGTCCTTCCGGCTGGGGAAAACAGAACACATTAAAAGCTGCAAAAGAGTGCGGTTTTTTAGATGTATGCGACAGACAGAATATAGAGTTTGACGTATTTTCGGGGCAGAATACCCGAAAAATTAAAATACCGGAGGGCAGGGTTTATACTGAAGTCCATATCCCGGAAAGTTATTTTAACTACGATACCGTGGTGAATATCCCCAAACTTAAGACTCATTCGCTAACAGTTTTTACGCTGGGGGTAAAAAACATGCTGGGTATGATACCGGGAGCCGGAAAAACCGAGTTTCACAGCCGGGCCCCCCATCCGAAAAAATTTGCCGCTGCTTTAGCCGATTTATATCAGGCGGTCCGTCCCGACTTTACTGTGTTAGACGGCATCGAAGGAATGGAGGGAAGCGGTCCGGTGGGCGGGGATACCGTAAAATTTAACAGGTTATTTATGGCCAAAGATACAAACGCATTAGATGCTACCGTGGAAAAGATGTGCGGTATTAAACCCAAAAAAGTTCCCCTTACCCAAAAGGTATATGAGAGAAATTGCGGGGAGATACACGATATAATAGTTAAGAAGGATTACGAAATTGAAAATCCCGGGTTTAAAAATTTTAAAATTTCGCCGGTATCTATACTGGGCACAAAGGTCCCGTCGTGGCTGGTTAATTTTATTTCGCCGTTTTTATTTTTTCGCCCGGTCTGTGATGAAAAGGATTGTATTAAATGCGGAAAATGCAAAAAAGTCTGTCCGGTGGATGCCATTGAATATGAAAACGGATACCCCCGGTTTGACATGGATAAATGCATAAAATGTTTTTGCTGCGCGGAGAGATGTCCCCAGACAGCTATACGGGAAAGTAAGAACTTATTGTCAAAATTTTTTTAATATTATAAAAATTATGCTAATATAAAAAATACGGTAAATTTATTATTTTAATTTAGTTGTAATAATAACGGAGAATTTCATGAAAAAACTTATAGTAATTTTATTTTTATTAACTGGCTGTGCTCACCCGCAGCCTGAAGTCGAGGTTGCCGGCGATGAAAAAACAGAAGAAACCGACAAAACTGCCCGGGCAAACTCCCAAAAAGAAGAGGATGTTGAAGAAAAGCAGGATAATAACACTCCCTCCGAAACCGAAAAGACAGCAAAAAAAGAGGCTGAAGAAGAGCCCGCCGAAAACACCCAGGGGGATTTTAAGTATTTTGAGGGGGACGTTAAAGTTAGAGAGTCCGAGGAAGAAAAATGGGTGGCGGTAGATACTAAAACTAAAGTTCAAAATGGAACCCAGATTAATCTGGGAAATGGCTCCTACGCCCACGTTACTATAAGTGATACCATAAATATTGACTTGAATGAAGAAACCGCCGTAGAAGTTGAACAAAAAGATGAAGATATTTCTCTGGACATGTTTTACGGGGCAATTAAAGCCAAAACGGAGAATTTGTCACCGGGACAGCTTGAAATCAGAACCCCGGTTTCCGTAACGGGGGTGAGAGGAACGGATTTTGAAGTAATATATGAAGAAAAGAACAAAGCGGAAACAGGAGTATACGAGGGGGAAGTAGAGGTTCAAAACAGAGAAAAATCCAAAAAACAGGCATCCATAAACGCAGGTAAAGACAAGGTAGTGCAGGTGGATAAAAACCAAAAACCCCGGATAATCGGGACCATAGATGAAATCCGGGAATTAAGATGGGTTCATTTGGAGGCCCGGAAAAAAATATTTGTCAACCGGAGAAGAATCAGATTTAAAAAAGCAAGGCTGGCCCGGCTTAAAAGAAGCCGTAAAATAGCAGAAAGTCAGGAAAAGAAAGAGAAACTGGATAATGTAATTGAATCACTGTCTAATGAACTGGAAGTATTAAAAATGGCTGTAGTTCAAAACAATATTACTCTTTCAAATATAAAAGAAAGATACGCCCGGATGAGAAAAGAAAAAGCAGCTGCAAGAAGAAAATTAATAGACCAAAAAAGAGAAGAAATAATTGAACGGAGAAAAGAGAATCTCAAGAAAAAAAGGAAACAGAGATTAAAAGAACGCAAGCGGTAATGAAATCGGTAAAATATATATTTGCAGTTTTAATTTTGCTTACCGCCGGCTGCGGGGGTAAAAAAGTAGACCGGATTGATACCGATGTCACTATAGACCTTTCCGGCCGGTGGAACGATAAAGATTCCCAACTGGTTGCCCGGGCTCTTATAGAGCAAAATCTTTCGTCCGGCTGGGCAGAAAAATTCAAAGACCGATCCGGCAGAAAACCTGTAGTTATAGTGGGTACCATACACAACAAAACCTATGAACATATAAATACCCAGACCTTTGTTAAGGATTTAGAACAGGCCATGCTTAATTCCGGGAAGGTTGAACTGGTAGCTTCCGCTGACCAGAGAGAGGAAGTCCGCAGCGAGAGAGAAGATATGCAGGAATGGGCCTCGATAAATACAAAAAAAGATATAGGCCAGGAGTCCGGGGCGGATTTTATGCTGAAGGGGGTATTAAATTCAATTTTAGACGAGGAAAAGGGGGAGAAAGTAGTTTATTACCAGGCGGATTTGAATTTGATAAATATAGAAAATAATAATATAATCTGGTCAGGACAGAAAAAGATAAGAAAATATATAAAAAAGCCGCTTTTTAGTTTTTAAAAGGGCAAGTAAAGATAAACACAATAAATTTAACGTACTGTAGGAGGTATATTTCATGAGAATCAAAAAAAGTATGGCATTGTTGATGACATTAGGGTTGTTTATTCTGGTCACAGGCTGCGGAAAAAAAGTGGAAAGAATAGGGATGGATGAACAGCGCGATCTTTCCGGGAAGTGGAACGATACCGACTCCCGCATGGTATCCGAGACTATGATAGAAGACTGTCTTTCCCGGCCCTGGCTCGAACAGTATCGCGAAAAAGAAGGGGAGCAGCCTACGGTCATAGTGGGAGCTGTTTTAAACAGAACGGATGAACATGTGGTTTCTCAAACATTTACTAAAGATTTAGAAAGAGCTTTTATAAATTCCGGTCAGGTTCAGGTGGTAGCGTCGGCCGATGAGCGAAAAGAGATCCGCCAGGAGCGGGAAGAGATGCAGGAACATGCTTCCGAAGAAACCTTAAAAGAATTTATGCAGGAAAAGGGCGCTGATTTTATGCTCAAGGGAACTATAAATTCCATAAGAGATAAAGAAGGGGGAGAGGAAGTCATATTTTATCAGATTAATCTGGAACTTGTAAATACCGAAACAAATCAAAAAGTCTGGATAGGCGATAAAAAAATAAGAAAATATATAAAGAGTTAAAACAGCGGGAAAAAATATTTTGTTTCTAAACCCGGGATTTGTAAAGTGAAATGGTGCCGGATAAAAATATTTTTTATCTGCGGGTTTCTTTTATTAACCGGCTGCGCTAAAAATTATAATCAAAAACTGTCTCCGGTAAAAGATAGTCTAAAATCTCAAAATTACGAAAAAGCTCTCTCTTCTTTTAAAGATACAAAGTTGAGCGAACAGGAAAAAAACCGGCTGCTATATCATCTGGAAGCCGGTATTTTGTATCACCTGGCGGGAGAATACGAGAAATCCAATTATTTTCTGGAGAGAGGGGAATGGATTGCCGATGAAATGTACACCAGAAGCATTACCGCTGAAGCGGCCTCCATGTTTACCTCTGATTTAACCCTTCCCTACCGGGGGGAATATTACGATTATCTGTTTAATAATTACTACAAGCTTTTAAACTACCTGTACCTGGGAGAAATTGAAGATGCGCTGGTGGAAGTAAGAAGAATAAATCACAAGCATACCCTCTTTGATGATACCAAAGCATTCTTGCATTATTTTGCTGCCGTACTTTACCAGGTAAACGGTCAGAATAACGAAGCTTTTATAGAGTACAAAAAAGCCCTCAATGCCTACCGGGAAAAATATCCGGAAAAATACGGAATGAATATGCCCCGTAATCTGGCCCGGGATATATCCGTATTCTGCCGGGAGACGGAGTTTTCAAGATGTGATGAATTTCCCGACGACGTAAAAGGTTTATATACTCCTCCGGAATCATACGGGCAGGTAATATTCATAACAGAGACTAATTTTGTGCCCTACAAATACGAAGAAAAAATCGAAGCGGTCATCCCCCAGAAATTCAGGGAAAAGCATTCCGATGTTTTGGGAGATAAATACTATCTTAAAGTAGCTATGCCCGAATACAGACTTCCCGAATATATGGCAGAATCGGCCAGGTTAAATTTAAACGGGCAGTATTTTAATATGGATTTAGTGGAAGATATGGGCAAAGTTGCCCGGAAGCATTTCCAGGAAGAACGCCCGAAAATTTTAGCCCGGGCGGTGGCCAGGGCTGTTTCCAAATATGTCTCTTACAGGGCCGTTAAAGGCGACCAGGAGGAAGATGGAGCCGGGGAAGACGAAGATTCCAACACGGTTCGTTCTTTTTTAGCTGCCCTGGTGAATATTTTCGGGGCCGCCACAGAAAGGGCGGATACCCGCTCCTGGCTAACTCTGCCCAACAGAATATTTTTCGCCAGAAAATACCTTAAACCCGGTGAATACAGTTTCCGGGTGGAATTAGATACCGGAAAGGGAGTTAAAAAGACGTCCCAAAAAGAGGTAACCGTAAAAGAGGGCGAAGTTAAATTTATAACTTTAAGGGAATTTAATTAATCTTCGTAAATTTTACCCGGGTTTAGAATGTTGTCCGGATCAAAATTTCCCTTTATCTTTTTAAGAAGAGCAATATAACCGGGATCCATAAATTTACTGAAATATTTTTTCTTGGATACCCCTATACCGTGTTCGCCGGAAAGTTTCCCCCCCAGTTTTAGGGCTGCAGAAAAAATACGGGTCTTTAATTTATAAATATCCTCTTCCGGGATATCCTCGGGGTTGCCGGTAAAGTTAAGGTGCATATTACCGTCCCCCAGATGACCGAATATAACTGAAGGCATACCCGTATCCTCTGAAATTTCTCTGATTTTCTGTATTAACTGACCGGTATTTGCCGGGGGTACCACCACGTCTTCTTCAAGTACCGTGCCGGCCACGTGGGTAATGGCATCGTGAACAGCGCTTCGAAATTCCCATATTTTTTCCTGTTTTTGCCGGGTATCGGCCACCAGGGGGTCTTTGGCGCTGTTTTCAGAGCAGGTTTCTCCTATTTTAAAGAGAACTTCATCCAGGTCCGTATCCCTCAGGGAGTCAAGACGGACCAGAAGCTGGTGATATTCGGAATAGGGGATTTGTATATCCAGATATTTCTCGCAAAATTCCAGGGTTTTAGAATCCATTAACTCAACCATAGTCGGGTCGACGCCCAGCTTGAATATTTTTCCCGCCGCTTTAGGTATATCCAGTATATCCCGGTAGGGAATAATCAGCCATACTGTCTTTTTGGGATTTTCAACCAACCGGAAAGTCAATTCTGTAAATATAGAGAGGGTGCCTTCGCTTCCGCACATAAGCTGCATAAGGTTCCGGTCGGTGGAATTTTTAACCACCTTGCCTCCGGCGGTCCATAGCTGTCCGCTTCCTGTGACAGCTTTGATTCCGGTCAGGTAATTCTCGGTGGTCCCGTATTTTACGGTATTCGCACCTCCGGTGGATTCGGCCACATTGCCCCCTAGGGTGCATGAATCCTGGGAAGCGGGATTCACCGGATAGAAAAGGTCTTCTTTCTGGGCTGCTTCCTGCAGTTTGCCGTTTATTACACCCGGCTGGACTACGGCCATCCTGTTTTTTTCGTCCAGCTGCAGTATACTGTCTAAATGCTCAAAAGATATCAAAACTCCCCCGCAGACGGCTAAAGATCCGCCGGTAAGGGAAGTGCCCCCGCCCCTGGGAATAATGGGGAAATTTAGGGATCGGGCCAGTTTTACCAGCTCTTTAATCTGCTCTGGCTTGCGGGGAAATACAACTGCCTCCGGCGGAAAATAGGCCCCGGGGGTTTCGTCCGTGGCATATTTTTCCTTATCTTGTTTATCAGTAAGGATATCTTCCCGACCGAAAATTTTTTCCAGACTATTTAAAATTTTTTCGTTTATTTTATTATACATCTTATTTTACCGTTTAATTAATATTACAAAATGTCTAAAAAATTTCAATTTTTAGACAGAGAAATATGCTATGAAAAATTTGCTTTATTATCAGCATTTTGTAGTATTTTATAATAAACTATATTGGAGTATCAGAAAAAAGGCGCTGTTAAAAATTGTCTTATAAATGAGATCTTATCAGTGCCGGAAAAACCACCAAGGAGGTGTTTTATGAAAAAATTAGGAATTTTAGTTATTTGTGGGGCAATGATTTTGTCGGCCGGTCGCGCTTTTGCCCAAAGCTACGGGATGCATAGCAGTTATGGCCAGTCTCTTACTTACGGAGTAAAAGGGGGAATAAATATAACCAACGTAACCGGTGATGATGTAGAGAATGATAATACGGATTCTAAAATTGGAGTTTGTTTGGGAGGTTATGCCGATATAGGTATAAATAACCAGTTTTCAATCCAGCCCGAACTTCTCTATTCTCAAAAAGGATATTCTGATCCTGATTCTGATAGTTATATTGCATTCGATTATATTGAAGTTCCTATGTTGGCCAAGGTATCTGTTGATTCTTTGTTTTTCAATGCCGGACCTTCGTTGGGCTTTAATGCAAGTGCAAAAATGGTTGATGACGATGGTAATGATAATGATTTAAATGATGTGCGGTCTTTGGATTTAGGTTTAGCTGTAGGAGCGGGTTATGATACCGGTATTATGACTATTGAAGCTCGTTATACAATGGGACTTTCCAATATTTACGATTGGTCAGATTATGAGTATTTTGATGATCCGGATATGAAAAATTCTGCTATAACAATTCTGGCCGGATATTCGTTCTAATCAGGTAAGTAATACTTAGTACTAAAATTTAAAAGGGGTACAGGTCCTAAAACCTGTACCTCTTTTTTTTTATGCCTGCGAAATTTTCAGTAATTAATTTAAAAAGATAAGTCTATTGAAATTAACCTTCAAAAAACCAGTGTTCCTGTTCCACGTTCCAATCTTTTGGGTTTTCCATGTACTGGAGGGTGTTTTCCAGTATTTTGCGGTGATTTCTTTCTTCGTCGGCCACTCTTTTGGCCAGGTCGGCGTTTTTGCCGGACAAGGACTCGGCTTTTTCAGAATAGAATTTTATGCCTTTCTCCTCAATTTTTATAGCTCCCTGTATAACTTCTTTCTCTTCGGCGCTGGTTTTGGTGGTTCCCATTACATCTTCAGAGATATCGGAAAAAATTGTCTTAATTTTGCCCGAAAATTCCTTGGCTTTTTCTTTACCGAATTCCTCCAGATTTAAATCTTCGGCCAGATCCCGCCAGAGTTTGAGATGTCTGGCTTCGTCTTTTACCAGGGATTTAAACATCTCTTTTCCCATGGGGTTCTGTAAATTTTTAGCGGCATCCTTGTAAAATTCAATACCGTCTTTTTCCATCTGGATTGCCGATTTCATTACTTCTTTAAGGTTATCTTTGGTCATAACTACTCCTTTAATCTTTTTATTTTTATCAATTCCTCGAGATCTGTAGAAGTTTTACGGTTTGTTCTTTGTCTACGGCCATTTTTTAGTAGTTCTTCAGTGAACTCTCCCATGCCAAAAAAAATATCATATCTTTCTTTAATTGAAAGAGAAAGCAGATATTTTAAATGAAACTCCCTTTCTTTTTCGGGATTATCCCCTTTGATTTTTAATATTTTATTTGACATTCTTATCCTTTATTTAAACAGATATTTTATGAAATTAGAAAATTAGTTTTACTGAATTATGAGAATGTATGTTTTTCGTCGTCGAGTTTATACCATCCGTCACCGTTATAAGTATCAGCAAGGAAATCAATTTCATAATTTTCGCCCCTGAGCGTACCTTCTGCCTCTCCGGCAGAATTAAAAGTCATATCGCTGGTATAAACAGAATTATTTATAATAGTTTCTCCGCTCCCGGTTCCTCCAGCTACATACCATTTTCTTCCGTTATCAAGTGGCTCCGATTTAATATCTAAATCAGTAAATTCAAATACAGCCTGACCTTTGCTTTCAAAAACCGACTTCCATTCTCCGTTGGCAATAGCTCCATCCTCTATAATAAGATCTCCTGTTGTTTTTAATTCAAAAGTAAAATCCGGTTTGTTCTCAACTATAGTTACACTTTCCAGTTCGGGAGCATACTCGGGATGATTAAGTTCGCGAAAATCTCCTTTTATATCAAAATATTTAGCTCCATTAGTCCCATCACCAGCATGGTCATTTGTAACCGTATCTAAAAGTTTTTCCTCCGGAGTGGCTCCATCCCCAATTATGTTATTGTTATCTTTGTCTTGCCAGCGCACATAAAAAGTGTCCTGACCTGTTTTTACTGTAAAAAAACCATCGCTGTCCGGTCCTTCCACTTCCGGAATAGTGGCACTGGTTTCTGAAAGCGATGAAGCGGAACTACTTGCTAAATCGCCGCCGTCGGCATAACTGCCCATTGTAGCTGCCATAACCGCAGTATAACCGGATGTTTTTGCTGTAGATTCTACTTCCTGAGTAGGGTTATAAAGGGTGTGGCCTAAAAGTTTATCCGGGGTCTGATTTTCACATCCTGTTAAACTAATCACTAAAAGGCCCGTTACACATAATGATAAAAGTTTTTTCATAGTTTTTATTACCTCCGCTTTATAATTTATACGTTATTCCCGCGAATATCGGGGCAATCATCTATTGGTTTTTATCACTTCAAATAACCGTTAAACTGGAACTATGCTATCTCTTCGTTAGAGCTATCTATAAAAGCAAAAATTAAGAAAATTCGTGTTTACCGTCGTTGTCTTCGTAATAGCCTTCTCCGGTTTCAGTATTCACATAAATTTCGGCGCTGTATCCCTGGGAAGATGTAATTGTACCCTCAGCTGTTCCGTCGTTATTATAAGTAATTTCAGTGGTATAAGTTATATTATTAATATGGGATTCTATTTCCAGTTGACCACCGTTTATTCCAACTTCACTGTCAAATTCTAAATCTGTCAGGGTGGCTTCAAAATCTATTCCGCTGGCAGTTTTACCGGTCATTTCACCGTCTAAAGTACCGCCGTCTACAAAGTCAAGGTCTCCCGCCGTATCAAATGTGTAAGTATAATTAAATGATATTTTGCCAAAATCTTCGAGAAGTTCGGAAGATGAATCCAGGGACGCTTTTATATTAAAATATTTTGCCGTATTTGAGGATTCTGCTATTGCTTCATTATAATTTTCAAACGTATCGGAACTGTTTCCGGTTATGGGGTCTTTATCAGAATCCAGCCAGCGCATGGCCAGGGATTCCATTCCGCCGGCTTCTTTGACATCATTAATATAAGACATATCAAAAGTATAAAAACCGTTACTGTCGGGACCGGAGATGTAATCATCATTGTAATCATATAGAGCCGAAGCCATTGAAAATACTGAGGAAGCAGAAGTGGGTTCTCCCTGGGAACTTGAGGACATGGATTGAATTATCCCTACTGAAGTCTTTGCCAGTTTTGCCGAAGCTGCATTTGAATCGGACGGGTTATACAGGGTATGTCCTAAAAGCTTATCCGGAGTTTCGTTTTCACAGCCGGCTACGCTGAGTACTAAAAGACCCGTTACACATAATGTTAATAGTTTTTTCATAATTTTTATACCTCGATTTTATAATTTATACGTGATTCCCGCGAATATGCGGTAATCGTATGTTCTGTAAGTTTCATCTCCTAAGGATATTCCCAGCCCCAGTTTAGTCCTGTAGGAATCTCTGTTATATCTCAGGCCTCCGATAATTTCACTCCGTGAACCGGATGTATCACTTATTTCTTCTCCGTCTTTTTCAAGAGCTGACAAATTTTCATATAAAAACTCTC
>JBNJDT010000024.1:0-20721 GCA_051745145.1 Elusimicrobiota bacterium | reverse complement strand
AGTTTTTGAATTTCGCGGTCAGATTCCTGAGCATATTTTTCTTGAACTTTTATCTTTTCTTTTTTTAACTCTTCATCCACTTCTTCCCACTTACTGTTTAACGTGCTCCGAAACTCTTTAACTTTTTTTCTGGCTTCCGACCTGGCGTCGCTTATTTTCTTTTCGGCTGTTTTTTCCGCTTTCTCTATCTTTTTTATTATCTTTTTATCCATAATAAATTATGATATTAATTCGAATAATTAAAGTCAAGTATCTTGACAATTAGTTTATTTATTTGTTAAATTTATTTAATCAAATTATGAGCGAAAAACAAACACTAGTAATAATTAAACCCGACGGGCTGAAAAAATCTTTAACGGGTAATATTCTGACCAAGCTTTCGGAAACAAAGCTTCGAATAGTTGGTGCTAAAGTGGTCCGGGTTACGGAAGAACTGGCCGAAGCCCATTACCAGCATCTTAAAGACGAACCTTTTTTCGACGAGCTTAAAAATTATATAATGGGCAACATCCACGGAGAAAACTACCAGAGAGTTTTGCTTTTAGTCTATAAAGGCGAAAATGCCATATCTAAAGTCAGAGAATTAGCCGGTGCCACAAATCCGGAAAAAGCCAACCCCACTACCATACGGGGGGCTTACGGAAGAATTACAACTAAAGGAGTTTATGAAAATGTTATTCACTCATCGGGCAATGAAGCCGAAGCCGAGCGGGAAATAAAACTCTGGTTTGACCCTTCTGAAATCGTAGATAAAATTTACGAAGTGAAAAAGAACGGCACCTTGAAATGGAAAAATCCCTACACTGAGGTTGAAATATGATTTTTGGACGAAAAACTAAAAAGAAAAAAGAAAACATTAAAAGCATGTTTTTACAGCACATGGAACTGGTTGATAAAACTCTATCCCACTATATTGATTCTGTTGAAGCTTATTTTAAAGAAAGCTATGAAATCTCCAGGCAGCATTCTTTTAAGACCCACGATGCTGAGGGAGAAGCTGACGGTAAAAGGCGGGAAATTATACAGTATCTACACAAAAGCGCTGTTCTCCCCACATTACGGGAAGATTTGATAAACTACCTGGCCAAACAGGATAAGATTGCAGACCGCATTGAATCGTCAAACGATTTTTTAATTATTCAAAGACCCCAAATACCCGAAAATATTCAGGACGATTTTATTAAACTTCTCCATAAAATATATTCTACGCTCAAACCCTTGGAAGAGGCAGTAAAATATTTCTTTACCGATTACTCAAAAATCAGTGCTAAAATAAAAGAAGTAAACGAACTTGAAGAAGAAGCCGATATGATTGAAAACAAAATAATCGAGAATATATTTAATAACTCTGATCTTGAACTTGAAAATAAAATGCATTTAAATAAATTTTTTAAACAGACCGGAAGTATTGCCGATGTCGTTGAAAATGCCGGAGACAGGTTTGATTCTCTGGTGGTAAAAAAGAAAATTTAACCCCTGAATTAAACCTTCTTCAATATCTATTTTATCTATTCCTCATATAAAAACCAGCACCATATAAAGCAGCGGAAAAAAGAATACATACAGTAGAGTTGAGACGGTAACTATTGCCGAACTCAATGCCGGATCTTTTCCGTATTTCTCGGTTAATAAAAAGGAGTTCACCGCCGAAGGCAAACTGGAAGCCAGAATTATTAATTTTACTACCTTCGGACCGGGATTTACTATAAAAATATACACAAATCCGGCGATTAGCCCTCCCCCCAGTCTTAAGAGAGCACAGCCGGAGGCCAGCTTTATTCTTTCAAGGGTTTTAATTTCCAGCCTCATCCCCACCAGACCCAGCATGAGATACGGAGTAATATTATTAAAATTATTGACGGAGCTTCGAAAAAATGGGGGTATTTTAATATTATAGTAATTTAATATAACACCGGCCAGCAGAGCGTAAATTACCGGAATACCGTAAAATACTTTTAAAACTTTCTTCCCCCCTATTATACCCAGGCCTACAGTAAATATTAGTACAGCCACAATAATATTAAAAACCGACATCATCGCCGTATACCAGTCCCCCAGAACCAGTTTACTTACCGCCAGACCCAAATATCCGGAATTCATAAAGCTCACCGGGACGACAATATCTTTAAAGCCGACCTTGAAAATTCTGTTATATACGTAGGCCAAAAAAGCGGAAAACCCTATAACAAACAGTGCACCGCCGACAATCAGAAAAGACGCTTCTCCGGATATTTTAACCTCCCACAGCGAAAACAGGACAAATAGCGGAACTATTGCATACCAGAAAATATCGGTCAACATTCCGATAAACGGCTCGGCTCTATCTTTCGCTCTGTATTTAAAAGCCACTCCTATCAAAACGGGGGTAAATAACTTTAAGACAATTTCAAGGATTTCCGGGAGGTACATATTAGAAAGATATACTATTATTTATTTTATGTCCCGGTGGTTGAGGTATATGAAAACTTACCGCCCAGATGTTTAAAATTTAACCTGCCCTGGTCCATAACCAGGAATTCTCCCGGGAATTTAAATTCAGGAAGGATAATTAATTTTTTATTTTCGTTTTCTATTTTTATGCTTTTTTCCAATTTATAATGAGCGTGCCCCGAAATTATAATATCGATATCCCTGTTTTTTTGAAATTTCTTCCGGGCCCCGTTAACTATCATCCGGGCAATCTGTTTTTCTTTTTTGGGGTTTGATTTTCCCACTTTTTTAAAATTATCTACAACCGATATTGCATATCCTACGGGCAATCTTTTAAATATAAAGGCAGAAAAAGGAGACTGAACAAATTTACGCCAGATCTGGTACCGAATATCTTTTTTAGCTAATTTATCCCCGTGAGTTAAAAATATTTTACCCTGTTTAAATTTTAGGTTTAATTCCGAACCTAAAAATTCTACCTTCGAATACTTTTTAAAAAATTTTCCGGCCATGAAATCTCTGTTGCCGGAGATAAAAAAGACTTCTATCTCTTTTTCTTTTAATGCTCTGAGAACTGGATTCTTAGAATAAAAATCCACTTTAGGATGTTCATACCAGTAGGTGAAAAGGTCTCCCAGTATGTATAACCTGTCGTAATTTTTCTCCAGATAATCCAAAAACGTTACAAATGAAGAATAAGACTTTTTGGACGGGGATATTTTTAAATGTAAATCAGCTGTAAAAACAGAACGCAATTATTTCACATAACTTACTACTGCACTAACTGCATCTTCTTTTTCCCGGAGGATAATTGAAAAATCTTTCTTCTCTTTTCCAAATATCATATAGGACATACCTTCATTTTTATTGTAACGGTCAGATTTTAATTTAAATTCTTCGTCTTTCAGCAGATTTAAATAAAAACGCCGCACAGTATCTATATCTTCCGGTGAAGTAAATACATATGTAGTTATACCTTCTTCAGAATCTTCCTGTACATTTTTGACCGCATCGGGTATATATTTACTCGTTATCGCAACCGGGCTTTCTTTGGTTTCCTTCTCGGTCTTACGGGAACCGGGAGATTTTTTTACCACTATTTCGTCTTCCATAAATTTCTTATTAAAAACCGTATACAGACCGGCTATAACAACGACAATAATTAAAAATATAAATAGCAGTATTTTAAATAAACCATTTTTTGAACCCGAATCTTTAGTTTCTTCTTCTAATTCTTCGGATTCGTCTGAATTTTCCGGGGGAAGATTTTCGTTATCTTCTTCTGAAATCTCTCTACCTTCTGATTTATCTTCACCATCTCCGGGAATATCATCTAAATCTTCTTCCGGAGCCGGATCTTCACCTGGAATTTCTTCTAACTCATCCTCAGCAGCGACACCTTCATCGGGTATATCCTCGAGCTCATCTTCAGGAGAGGTATCTTCACCGGGTATATCCTCTAATTCATCTTCAGGAGCGATATCTTCATCGGAAATTTCTTCTATCTCCTCCGCCGGGGCAATATCATCATCGGGTATATCTTCTAACTCTTCATCTGGACCGCCCTCTAAATTATCTTCCGGGGCACCATCTTCATCGGAAATTTCTTCCAGTTCATCTTCTTCAGAAACGGTATCTTCGTCGGATATATCATTTAATTTATCTTCGGACTCACCGGCATCCGTTTCTGCAATTTCATCCGGTATCTCTTCATTGAAAATTTCTTCTAAATCTTCATCGGAAATATCATCTATACCCATCTGCTGTTCGGCTTCTGTAATGTCTTCCTCTTCAATTTCCGATTCAAAATCCTCGTCAAAATCCAGATCGGGGAGCTCAGTATCTTCCGATTCCACTAAATCTTCTGAATCCTGCAGAAAATCCTCCTCGTCGGACTCATCGGGGGTCTCTTTTTGCCCGGAATCAAAACCGGCAGCGTTCTTCTCATCCCCTGTCAATTCATCAAAATCCGATAAATCTGATTCGTCTTCATCTTCTTCAAAATCCACTTCCGGAATATCATCTTCCTCTAAATTTTCCCCGGAAATCTCTTCATCGTTTTTCTTTTTTGCATCTTTATCGGACTCTTCGTCAAAATCAATGACAGGGACTTCTGAATCCTCCGACGGACCGGATTCAGATCCGGACGGCGGCTCTTTTTCCTGACGGGCGTCCTCTTTCTCTCCATCTATAGAATCACCAAAATCTTCATCGGGTATGTCTTCGGGGTCATCATCTAAACTGGAAAATTCTTCACCTTTTTCGTCAATATTTTCTGCTTCGGAATACTCTTCATCAGAATCGGCAGTTATATTATCAAACTCCGGGGCGGGCTCTTCTTCTGCATTCTTTATTTCTCCTTCATCCGCTGACTGAACTTCTTCCTGACCGGAGTTATCGTTTTTAGACTCTGCAGATTCTCCGGTATCTTTAGACGGGTTCTCTCCAGTTACATCCTCCGGCTCAGGCTCAGTCAATGCTTTATTTTCTTCTCCGGGGTCTTCTCCGCCGGCATCGGGTGTTATCTCATAAAAAGCTGGCTCGGTGTCCTCATCTTTAACTTCTCCCTCTTTGGTAATATCCGGGTCTGAAGATTCCTCTTTTTCCCCATCTATAGAATCACCGGAAGCGCGGTCGTCGTCCTCCTCAAAACCGGAAAATTCTTTATTTTCTTCCCCGGAATCTTCCTCGCCGGAATCGGGAGTTATCTCATCAAAATCAGGACCGGTTTCTTCTTTAAATTCTTGATCACCGTCCGAATCATCACTAAAACTTAAGTCCGGTATATCTGATTCTTCGGAATTTTTATCGGAGGTATTTTTAGGAGTGACTTCTTCATTATCCTCGGAATTTATCTGAGAATCACCAGGCCGGTCGGGTTCCTGTGATCCGGACATTTCTGTATCTTCACTTTCCCCGGAATCATCTTCTAAAGCCAGACCATCTAAATCACTGTCATCAGATTCAAAAGACTTCTTATCTTCTCCTTCAGATTCTTCTTTTTTATTTTCAGAGGTATCTTGATCCATATCATTAAGACCGGGTACCTGAGAACTGCTATTGGCAGATTCTTTTTTTTCTCTGTCAATTGATCTTTTTACATCTTCTATATCAGGTTTGTCTTTATCCCGGTTTTCATTATTATTATTATTATTATTATTTGTTTCATCCATAAATTTACCTCCGTATTTCCCCTTTAATTTTTTGTCAAATTATAACTTAAAAATATTTTGCCGTCAACCTTAATATATTAAAGATAAAAATCTTCCACCAGCTGGCTTAATATGTTTATGATTTTATTATTTTACTTGTCAATTTCAGGAATATTTTTATCCACCAACTGGATCTGGTACACAATTGTTGACATAATAACAACAACAGTTGTCATTCTTATTAAATTACCCAACAAAATTAACAGATATTTTATGATTATAAAATTATCAATACTTTGAGCATTATACATAAGTACATTTATCACTATATCGGATACTATCCAGACAACAACTACATATACTCCAGCCAATATATAATCGGCTGCATTGTCGGTTAAATACTTTGCCTGTTTTTTTAATATTTTTTTGAATTTAAATTCTTTTTCCATCCTGTAGACAATAATAAAAGCACTAATATAACCTGTAGCACTCGTAAATAAAAATACTAACAGCGGTCCGATAGGAGTGGGTAAGTTCAATAAACCGTGAAAAATTACAATTGAAATATTAACCACTCCCAAGATAAGAACCAGCCATATTACAAAAAATGGAAAATTTCGGCCGCCATCGTTTATATATTCTTTCCAGGTCCAGACATTGTCTTTTTTATAATAAATTAAGGCAGTTATCGTAGATGACCACAGATAAAAATTAACCGACATCAATAATATATTTATAATGAAAGTAAAATTAGGGTCAATTATATTTCCAATTCTAGCTCCTATATACTCACTGATAACACTTATAATAAACAATATTAAAACAAGCTCTACATTCTGGTACACAGCCAGCGCTGACTTTTTAATTAATTTTGACATAATATATCCGTTATCCTCTCAAAATCATCTATATCATAAAATTCAATCTTAATATTTCCGCCCGTATCTTTTGAACCTGAATTAATTTTAATTTTTACTTTAGTACCTAAAGACTTTTTAAGCTTTTCTTCCATAGCTTCTACGTGCGGATCTTTGGTAGTTTTAGAACCCCTTTTCCTTTTTTTCGTTTTTTTAGTATCTGAAGCAAGTTTTTCGGCTTCTCTTACAGTTAATTTTTCTCTAACTATTTTATTAGCCAGAGCCCTGCGCTTTTTTGGCTCCTTAACGGACAGTAAAGCCCGGGCGTGGCCGGAAGTGAGTTTTCCCTCGTTCACTAATTTTTTTAGATCCCGCGGTAAACCCAGTATCCGTATAGCGTTGGCAACAGAAGACCTGCTCTTCCCCACTTGACTGGCAATCTGTTTTTGAGTCATAGAAAAATCTTCAACCATCATTTTGTAGGCACTGGCTTCTTCTATGGGGGAAAGTTCTTCTCGTTGAATATTTTCAATTAAAGAAACTATAAGAGAATCTTCCTCTTCAAGATCCCGCTCTATACAGGGGACTGACTTGAGCCCGGCCTTTTTTGCCGCCCGGAGCCTTCTTTCCCCGGCAATTAGCATATATCCGCTGTCCGTACCCGTAACTATAAGAGGCTGAACAATTCCCTTATCTTTTATAGTTGAAGATAACTCCTCTATCTTCTCCTGATCGAAATTTTCTCTCATCTGATAGCGGTTGGGTACTATATTTTCAATTTTAATTTCTTTGAAACCCCGATCTTCATCCTCGGGAATAAGGGAATCAAGGCCCTTGCCTAAAACTTTCTTCATACTTATTGCCCTCCTATCACAACTTTAAGTATTAACTCAATTATATTTATTCCAGTACTCATAAGCAATCGCATTAACTATTATCTTTTAAAACCTCTCCGGTAAGTGTTTCATACGCCCGGGCTCCGGTAGAATCCGGGGCATATTGATAGACAGTTTTCCCGAAACTCGGAGCTTCCGCCAGCCGGACATTTCTGGGAATAACAGTATCATACACAGCGCTCTTAAAATGTTTTTTAATTTCTTCCATAACCTGATGAGAAAGATTTGTTCTCCTGTCGTGCATAGTCATTAAAACTCCCTCTATTTCAAGAGTTGCATTAAGTCCCCGCTTTATTCGTGAAAGAGTGTCAACCAGTCTTCCCAGGCCCTCAAGAGCATAATATTCACACTGTATAGTAATTAAAGCTGAATCACTTGCGGTAAGAGCATTTACAGTCAATAAATCCAGGGACGGAGGAGAGTCAATAATAATAAAATCATAGCTGTCTCTTAATTTATTCAGAGAATTTTTTAATCTGTATTCTCTTTCAGCCATATCGACAAGCTCAACTTTAGCCCCATTTAAATCGGGGTGGGCGGGCATTAAATCCAGTAAATCAACAGGGGTATTTGTTATCACGTCTTCGTATCCCACTTTATCCATTAAAATTTCATAAACGGAATTACTTAATCTTTCGCTCTCTAATCCCAGGCCCTGAGTGGCGTTTGCCTGGCCGTCTAAATCTATTAAAAGAGTATCTTTAAATCTCCGGCTTAACCCCGCTGCCAGATTAAGGGCAGTTGTTGTCTTACCCACTCCTCCTTTTTGATTTATTACTGTTATTATTTTGCTGGTCATTGCTACTCCATTATTTTATTGCCAGAGCTATAAAGCTGCACCCCGGCAAATAATTACTATTTTTAATACAGCTGTTTAGATATTACTTAAAATAAAACGTATTTGCAAAATTATTTCTGTTTATCGTGCCGAAATTTTAAATAATCGTATAGATTATTTTACTATCTTATTCCAGGATCTGGGAAATTTGGACGGCGTATCTGTAACCTTTTTTATTATGACAATATTCTCTTCAGTTATATCTAAAACCTGACCGCCCATTTTTTCTATTGTATTGTGAGCTTCTTCAACTTCTTCCCTCACATTTTTGCCTTTTTCAGCATAATAAATACCGCTCCTTGTTAAGAGAGGCAATACCAATTCTACAGTTACTGATAAATTAGCCACAGCCCGGCAAACTCCAAAATTAAATTTATCCCTGTATTCAAAAATTGTTCCCGCCTCTTCTGCACGGGTCCTTATTATTTGTATATTGTTAAGATCTAATTCTTTTTTTACACTCTCCAGAAAAAAGACTTTATCCTTTTTTGGTTCTAAAAGAGTAATTTTTTTTCTATCTTCCATTATAGCTAAAATTATTCCGGGAATCCCACCACCGGTCCCGACATCCACCCCTTTTTTACCTTCAATGATTTGGGCTAATCTTATGGACGGATTAATCAGTTTATTTACAATCTTTTCGGTGGTTTGGACTCCTATTATATTATTAAACTTTTTTTCTTTTTGGAGTAATTTTATATATGTTTCCAGTTTTTCTTTTTGAAGTTTATTTATTTTATATTCCGTTAAATTTAAAATAATATTTTTCCTATTTTATTTTATCTTTCAGCCGGTAAGCAGCAGATTCTCCTGCTTTTATGCAGTAATCTTTCTTGGCGAAATTGTTCCATCTAATATTTTTTACGGCCGGGCTTATTACAAGATCCGCTTCCTCAATTATCATTTTATTCAAGTGCAAAGAAGAAATTTTAGTAACTCTATTTATAATATCCAATCCATTTTTAAAAGTATCCTGTTTTGTTATTTTTTCCAATACTTCCACGGCAATTACATAACTTGCCCCTAACGAGACCGCTTCCTCAACAGGAACCATACTCACCGTACCCCCGTCGGTAAGAAACATATCCCCTACTATCCGGGGCGGCAATATTCCGGGAACGGCCGAACTGGCCTTGATCGCCTCCCGTAAACTTCCCTCTCTTATTATAACTTTGGTCCCGGTCTTTAAATCCGTGCACACACAACAAAATTTTAAGGGAAGATCCTCAATAGCAACTTCAGGAATAAGATTGTCAATTACCGGATCAACATACTCTTTTTCTATTATATTTACTCCGGAAGTAAGTTTACTTAAATTATACAGTCTATTATAGCCTCTCTGAAATTTAGCCCGGATATTATCTTTTTCGTCCGAAATCTTTTTTATATTATTTGTAAATTCCTCTGTTAAGCACTTAAATTCCGGGCTTTTTACTGTCTCATTAACTTTTTCTTCAACGTCAAACGGATTCTGGTAGTAAGCATACAGCCCACCTATTATAGCTCCCATACTCGTTCCCGTTATTATATGGGGCTTTTTATTTATTTTATGCAGTACTTTGAGAACTCCCAGTGAAGCAAGCCCCCTCGCGCCACCGCCACCTAAAGCTATACCTCTTTTTCTTAGAAACCACATAATTTATAATGTTTCACGTGAAACTTTTTTACTTATCATATTTAAATTTTTTCTGCTTTGTACCGTCGATTGCCCCGGTCTGACCCGGTCGTGGATCTCATGTACAACGGGAATTTCATCTCTTTCTATTAATTTTACTATTTCAGTCCAGCACACCGAGCCTTTACCCACCGGATTGTGCTCATCTTCTTTTCCGTAATTATCACTGATATGTATACTTTCTATTTTTTCCGACATACTGGTTAGAATCTCCGGTATCTGCCCTGAAATATTGCCGTGGCCCACATCCAGGCACAATCCTAAATTTTCTTTTTCAATAAAAGATTTGAGAATATTTATATTATAATCCAGACAGAGTTTATTCAATCCTATATTCTCAACAACCATCTTAATATTAAAATTATCAGCATGTCTGAGAATCTTATCAATACTGTCATGTACAATATCTAATATCTTACCTCTTACTTCTTCTTCATCTACAGGCATAACTCCGGGATGAATTACAAAATATTCAATATCTATTATACTGCTCCACTCCATAACTTTTATTATCTGCCTGAGAGATTCTCTTAAAATACCCGGGTTAACAGCGGCAATGTTTATACCGTATATGGGAGAATGTACGGTGTATTTTAGTTTCCCACTCGCGCGGGCATACCGGCGAAGGATACCCTCATCAAAATCATCAACATAAAAATTCGGGACATCGGCAAATAGTTCAATGCCGTCAAACTCATTTTCAAGAGCCCAGCTTAAAATCTGGTCTGGATTTTTTTTTAAATAAAAGTTAGATGTAGAAAATAGATGTATCATTTTCCTATACAAAAATTATCAAATATTTTATCCAGCATACCTTTTTGTACACTGGTACCGTCTATTTTTCCCAGTGCATCTATTACTTCAGCAAGGTCATAAGAAATCATATCTTGATATTTACCCGTCTCCAGGCTGCTTAAGGAATTATTTAATTTATCATAAGCTTCCTGCAGTGCACTTCTTTGCCGGGCGGTTACCATAAGTCCGTCGATATCATTTTTACTCACTAATTCTATAATCTTTTCTTTTAGTTTATCTATATTTTTTTCCGTATTACAGGATATTTTAACTGCTTTTGGATTCTGACGGAATTTTCTAAATTTATCCAGTTTTTCACTGGAAAAATTGTTCTTTCTGTCTATCTTATTTACCACAGGAATCCAAGGGGTATTGTCAATTAAATTTCTAATTTTATAGTCTTTCTTTTTTATGCCTGTTTCACCGTCAATTAAATATACAACAAGATCAGCCCGGCGTATGGCTTCCTTACTTTTATCGGAAGCCTCCATATCAATCTGAGTTTTTGTCTCCAAACCTATACCCGCTGTATCAAAATACCTTATAAGACATCCTTTTTCAAGTACTTCACTTTCTATTACATCCCTGGTTGTTCCCGGACGCTTATTTATAATACTCCGTGATTTTGTTAGCAATAAATTAAAAAGAGAAGATTTCCCGGCATTGGGCCGGCCGCATATAACTACCCGGAAGCCGTTGAGAATTTTAGTTGCATATTGAGAATTTTTTACTAGAGCAGATAAATCTTTTTTAATTAAACGCAATTTTTTGCGTTCGGCTTTCGTCTCAAAAAAGTCAGCTGTCTCAGTATCTCCCCATTCTATATCGGCATTGAGCCGGGACCTTAAATACTGGATCCTGTCTTTAATCTCTTCTATTTTATTTTTTAACTCCCCCTTTACCAATTTAACTGCTTTGTGTATAGATTTTTTCGATCTTGAATGGATAAGGCTGTTAACTGCTTCCGCCTGAGATAAATCCATCTTTCCGTTTAAGAAAGCCCGCTTGGAAAATTCCCCCGGCCGGGCAGGTTCTGCTCCCAGAACGATACAGAGTTTCATTACAGTATCCAATATAATGCTGTTCCCATGACAGTTTATCTCAACCATATCTTCTCCGGTATAAGAATGGGGATTTTTAAAAATATTTACAGTAACTTCATCTATTATTTTCCCGCTGTGTTCTATATTACCGTAGTGAAGAGTGTGGGTTTGAATATTTTCACTGTTAAAATTTCCGGCAGGTGTATTAAATATTTTCTCAAGTATACTCAAACTCCGGGGCCCTGACAGCCTGACAATTCCCAAAGCTGATATTCCCGGGGGAGTGGCGGTAGCAACAATTGTATTATGATCCATTTTTTGACTTTATAAAATTTCTATTTTTTTAGCAGTAAAAATTTTCAGTTACTGGATTTTTTGATAAGGACCCGTCGGCGGTTCTCCGCCCCCTCACTTTCAGAAATTACGCCATCTATATTTTTGACTTTTTTGTGAATAATTTTTCGGGTCGAAGAATTCATGGGTTTTAATTTTCGGGGCTTACCGTCTTTTTTTACTTTTTCAATTGTCTTTCCCAATTTTTTAAATAATTTAGAATTCCGTTCAGATTTGTAATTTTCTATATCAATATTCACATTTACTCTGGTATCCGGTTCCCTTTTTAACATTAAATTCACTATGTACTGAAAATCTTTTAAGGTGGTACCTTTTTTTCCGATCATTACCCCGCTGTTTTCACTAAAAATTTCGACTTTAACTTCTGATTCATCTTTTTCAGTTTCTATCCGGGCATGGGTATCTATTTTATCGGTAATCAATTTTACTAATTCTGTCGTCTTTTTAACTGTTTTATCCCAGTTTATATCGGTATCGGCGGCGTCCGAGTGTTCATTTTTCTTTATTAACTGAACTTTTGCTGGCTTTGAACCCATAAGTCCAAACAACCCTGCTTTTCCGCCGTCTAATATTTTAACTTCCACTTCTTCTTTATCTAAATTTAGTTTATCTAACCCTTTCTTTATAGCGGCTTCGACATCTTTACCTTTAAATTCTCTCTTGTCATTCATAAAAATTCCTCTATATATTCAGTACTTTATCTTAATCTTTCTTTTTACTTACTGTATATTGTACTATAAAAGTTAACAAACTATTCGTCAACCAGTAAAGTACAAGGCCCGCGGGAAATCTCATAAATAAAAAAGTAAATACAACAGGCATTATGTAAGTTAAGTTTTTCTGAGGACCTGTAGAACCTCCAGTGACCTTCTGCTGCAGAAACATTGCTCCGCCCATAAATAGAGGCAGGGGCCCGGCCGAACCTATAACCGGTATCTCATTTAAAAGGGGGACGGCTTTAAAAAGAACGTCGGGCTGGGCCAGATCTTTTATCCATAAAAAAGAGGCAAATCTCAGTTCGGCGGCCGCCCTTAACATTGTAAATAAACTAATAAATATAGGCATTTGTAAAATTAATGGAAAACAGCCGCCGAGAGGATTTACTTTATGTTTCTTGTAAAGATGCATAATTTCTTCATTCATTCTCTGGGGATCGTCTTCAAATTTATCGCGTATTTTTTTCATTTTTGGCTGCAGTTTTTTCATTTCGCTCATTGATTTAAAGCTTTTAATTGTCAGAGGAAATATAAATATCTGAAGTAGAAAAGTTAACATTATTATTGCTATGCCGTAATTTCCCACCCAGCCGTAAAAGGTGGTCAGTACTCCTAGAAATAATCTACTTAAAAAACCAAATATTCCAAAAGAGAGTGTCTTATCCAGTTCTTCGTCAAAACTCTTTAATACAGTATAATTTTTTAAGCCGATATAAAATTCCTGATTGAAAGAATAATCCTCTTGCCCTTCTAAAATTTTTGTCCCGGTAAATTCTATTTCCGGAAAGGCTGCGTCTTCCGGGGAACCCGAACAGCCGCCTCCCCCTGTTTTTGTATTTTTAGTAGTTACAGTATCAAAATTCTGCTCTAAATTTAAAAAAGCAGAAATAAAAAATCTGTTCATTATCCCCCCCCACTTTAAATCGTCTGAAATTTCGGACTTTTCCAAATCATCTTCAATATCTTCACCTTTTTTCAGGAAAAGTCTGGTATCTTCATGATTTTCTTCTTCAAGGTCCGCCGTTGTGTCCAGGCCATTATACCAGCCCTGTTTTATTTTTACTTCCCGAGCGGCCAGCTCTTTATTCTCAAAATTATTTGTAATCTTAACTAATCCGTTCTCCACCCTGTATTTTCTTACAACTTCTAATTTTTCCGTTGAATATTCTGCAGTTATCTCATTATCCCGGGAATTTTTAGTTAATTTCCAGTCACCGGTTAATAACTTTAAAGGCGCGTGTTCATACTTTTTACTTCTTACCAGATTAATAAATTCACCGTTTTTATCTTTAATTTTAACTTTTGACAATCCCGAATTTAATGAATTAACTCCTAGAATTATATTGTCAGAAGTTAATTTTATTATTTCATAATCCCGGTCTGTTTTTTCTTTCTCTTTTTCGTCATCCTCTGCTGATTTTTCTGTTTCCCCAGACTGTGATGTTGTCTTTTTGGCTACAGATTGGGAATCAGCTTCCACTGTTTCCTGATCGCTGGTTGATTCTGGCGGCGGCTGTTGCATCTGCTGAAAAAATATCAGTATAAACATGGATATAGCTATAGCTAAAATTAATCTTTTTTGTTGCATAATTATTTCTCCTTAACGACCGGATCAACTCCGCCGGAATTAAACGGATTACATCTTATTATTCTATAAAATCCGGCGACCGATCCTTTAAATAAACCCTTTTGTTTAAGAGACTCTATAAAATAGTTACTGCACGTAGGTGTAAATCTACAGTTATTGCCCAATACGGGGGATATTATTTTTTGATAAAATTTTATAAAAATAATCAATAAACCATTAACTAAATCAACTATTTTATTTATTAATCTTTTAATAATTTGTTTTCTCTCCACAATTTTAATAATTTTTCTTCCACTTCAGGAAATTTATAATCTGCTGATCCCGGCTTGTAATTGATCGCAATATCGTAATTTTTTATTTTATTCTTACTTTTTCTAAAAATTTCCCTGGTCCAGCGTTTTAATCTATTTCTGGTAACGCTGTTACCCACTTTTTTCCCTATAATTACAGATAACCTGGGCAATTTACCGGGACGGTAAAATAACACTATATTTCCAAATCTTCTTCGTTTTCCTCTGGAAACTACTTTTGAAGTGTCTTTTCCTAATCTGTTCTTTTTTCGAAATCTTTGATTCAAGTAATTTGATTAACCTTATTTTTATCGTTATCTTATTTAGCTTTTAAATTATAGTCCTTTCAATTATCTTGTCAAGAATCTTGACTTAAAATGGTTTTTTTTTTATCATAAACAAAGATCTAACTTGCAGGAATACCTGGAAAAAAAATTTTACTAAATTATTCCCTTTCCTGTATTTATAACGGTTGTTAACATTGTTAATAACCTGTGGAAAAGCCTTAATAACTAATTATATCATGCAATTAAAACTCAATAACATATGGAAAAAAACGACAGAAAAATTAAAATCAAAATTTTCAACAAAGACCGTTGATTTATGGTTTTCACCTACAAAAATAGATTCATTCGAAGATAATATACTTACTTTAAAAGTTCCCAATAAATATTTTTCAAACTGGATGGAAAAAAATAAAAAAGATATTTTAGAAGCTATACATTCTCTTGAAGAATTTGAAAATACAAAAATTAAATTTATTATAGATACGGATGACTTTTCCTATAAACCCCCTTCTAAAAATGAGTTGCCCGAACCCACGCATTTCCCTGAAAATGAGACTAATTTTCCCGGTTCCGATTTAAACCCACGGTATACATTTGACGCTTTTGTAGTAGGATCTTCCAATAGATTTGCCCAGGCTACGGCCGAAGCCGTATCTAACAACCCGGGCACGCGATATAACCCACTGTTCATCTACAGCGGAGTGGGGTTGGGAAAAACCCATCTTTTACACGCTATAGGTCATACAATCAAAAGTAATAATCCCAGAACTAAAGTAAGATACATAACCTGTGAAAAATTTATGCAGGAAATGGTAGACAGTATGCGTAAAAAAAATATGCCCACATTTAAAAAGAAATTTTTAAATGTTTCTATCTTACTTATTGACGATATACAGTTTCTGGAAAATAAAGAGAGGACCCAGGATATATTTTTCCATATATTTAACGAGCTCTATGAATCTCAAAAACAGATCGTTATAACTTCTGATAAATCCCCTGACAAGATAAAAACATTAGAAGAAAGACTCTCTTCGAGATTTCAATGGGGAGTAATTGCCGACATTCAACCCCCGGATTTAGAAACCAGGATAGCCATATTAAAATCAAAAGCAGAATGGGAAAACTTAGATGTACCCAATGACGTCATTCTTTTTCTAGCCACGAATATTAAAGACAATGTGAGAAAACTAGAGGGAGCGCTTATTAGAATCTATGCCCATTCATCGCTAATGGGGAGTGAAGTTACCGTAGACAATACAAAAGAGATTTTAAAAGATATAATCGATAAAGACAAAAAACTGGATGAGATTTCCACCGGTAAAATTCAGAAAATTGTGGCAGACTATTATCACGTACAAGTAGACGATCTAAAAAGTAAAAAAAGACATAAAAAAATTGTATTTCCAAGACATCTGGCTATGTATTTAACCAGAAAGCTTACCGATAAGTCAACAACGAATATCGGAAATGAATTCGGAGGCAGAGATCATACTACTGTAATGTACGCTTGTAACGTAATAAAAGATAAATTAAACGAAGATCCTTATTTTCAAAACATTTTAGATAAAATAATTGAGAAAATTAAGGCGGTATCTTAATAATGTTAAAAAGAAATAAGAACTTCACACAGGTTGTTAAAGCAAGTTTATCGAGTATGAATGTTTGTTTTTAACAAATTAACATAGAGTTATTATATTAATTGTTAATTAAAGGTTATTTAATTATAATAAGGAATAAAGGAGGATTTAAAATAAAATGAAATTAAATTTAAAAACAGAAAAATTTGTGGATCTACTATCAACCGTATTACCCGCTGTATCAAGTAAGAGTAATTTACCGTCACTCTCTCTTTTTCACATTACTGCAGAGGATGACAGCATCCAAGTATACGGAACGGATTTAGATATAGGTATAGTATCGAGCATGAAAACAGATGTAGAAAAAGAAGGTGTTGTTGCCCTGCCTGCCAGGCAGCTTTTCGATATGACAAAAATGATTGATACAGAAAAATGTTTTATTAAAAAAATCACTGATAATGAATATGAATTAAGCGGAGAAAATAAAAATACCACATATACTATAACTGCCGGAAATGCAGAAGAATTTCCTTCGATTCCGGATATAGAAAAAGTAAAAAAGACTGCTGTAGATACACAGACTTTGTGTGAGGGCATAGATAAGACTATAATATCTGTTTCCAAAGATGAGTCGAGATTTATACTTTGCGGCATATATTTTCAGTGTAAGAAAAATAAACTTAAAATGGTATCTACTGACGGACGGAAACTATCTTATTTTGAAAAAGAACTGGACCAGACCGGGGATGAAATTCAGGCAATCATACCTACTAATGCCATAAATGTGCTGCGAAAAATTGCTACTTCGGATAAGGATGAAGTTAAAGTCAGTTTAAGTTCTTCTGAAAATAAGATCAGTATGCAGGTTGGAAATACTACTATATATTCTAGGTTAATTGAAGGTGATTATCCTAATTACAATCAGGTTATTCCCGAAAAGCAGGATAAAAATATAGTTTTAAATACAGACCAGCTTCTTTCGGCAACTAAGAAAATGCTTGCGGTAAAATCCATGGGAACGGAACCGGTTAAATATAAATTCAGCGATAATAAATTAGTTATTTCATTAAGTGCTACGGAAGGGACGGGTACAAGTAGTATTCCGGTTGAATACAAAGGTGAAGAAATAGAGATATCATTTAATCCAGACTTTATAATAAATATATTAAAAGTTATAAACAGCGATAAAATTAAACTCAGTTTAACATCTCCCATAAATCCCGGAAAAATTACTCCGGAATCCTCTGATGAGAATTACATAGGAGTAATCATGCCTATGAGGCCTTCACAAGCTTAATAAGTTGCACATAAATGAACTTGCCATATATAATTACCGGAATTTTGAGAAGAAGAAAATAAATTTCGGAAATAGTTTAAATTTAATAGTGGGTAATAATGGAATGGGAAAAACAAATTTACTGGAGTCGGTATTTTTACTGGCTACCGGCACTTCTCACAGGACAAATAAATTAAAAGAATTATTAAAATTAGAAGAAGACAGTATGAGAGTTACGGGAAATATTAAAGATAATTCTTTAAAAAATAAGATAGATATACGATATATTCCGGGTACGGGGTTTAAATCCACGGTTAATGGGACAAAAATAAAGAGAAAAAATTTAATAAAAACGTTTGCGGCCATACTGTTTTCTCCGGAAGATATTGAAGATATTAAAAATTCACCTTCCCGTACCCGGCGTATAATAGATATAAGTATTTCCCGGATAAATACCCGTTACATAGATCACTTAATTAAATATAGAAAATTAATAAATGAGAGAAATACAGTTTTAAAAAATGAAGAGAAGAAAGGACAGAGTAATTCAAGTACTTTAAAAACTTATACAAAATTACTATTAAAAATATCCGACCGCGTGGTGTCGCAGAGAAAAGAGTTTTTAAAATCTATTAATAAAATAATGAAAGAAGAAGCCGGGAAGATGTCTTTTGAAAAAAAGTATTCAATACGATATAATGAATCTCAATACCAGGGAGAAAAAAGTCTGGAAAAAGATATTGAATACGGGCATACTACCTGGGGTCCGCACAGAGATAAATATAAATTTTATCTGGATGATCTGGATTTAAGAAGTTACGGCTCCCGGGGAGAAGTCCGCACTGCCATATTTATTTACAGGCTGGCGGTCTGGAAATTACTTAAAAGAAAAAAAGATAGTGATCCGGTAATATTGTTAGATGATATATTCAGTGAACTGGACGATATAAGGAGTAATAAAATAAAAAAGAGAATAAAAGGAGTTCAGAGTATAATAACGTGCACTAAGGTACCTGAAGAATTGGAAAATATAAAGGACAGTAGTAAGATGAAGGTTATTAGGTTGTGAGCTGGAAGAAAACAGATAGCATATTAGATAATATTTTAAGAAAAAATAAAGTTTTTTTAAAAGATAAAATATCCGAAGCATGGAATAAATGTGATCAGAGCGATAAAGCGGTTATAAAATATTTTCGCAATGGTGAACTTACTTTAAAAGCTCAAAATAGTGCTTTTCTCCAGGAACTATCCATGAATAAACAGAATATAAAAAAAGAGATGAATAATTATTTAAAATCAGATTGTAAAATAAAAAGAATTAACATAAGTTTAGGAGGAACTAATTAATGGCTAAAGATAAATATACGGCTGAGAGTATAAAAGTACTGGAAGGATTAAAAGCGGTAAGAAAAAGACCGGCAATGTATATAGGTTCAACTTCCAAGGAAGGACTGCATCATCTGGTCTATGAAGTGGTGGATAATTGCATTGATGAAGTGTTGGCCGGTTATTGTGAAAATATTAATGTAGTAATAAAAAAGGATGGAGTGATTTCGGTAGTTGACGACGGACGGGGCATACCTGTGGATCAGCATGAAAAATTTAATTTACCGGCCCTTCAGGTAATTATGACTAAACTGCACGCCGGCGGAAAATTCGACGATAAAGTCTATAAAGTTTCCGGCGGTCTCCACGGAGTCGGTGTCTCGGTTGTAAATGCACTTTCCCAGTGGCTGGAAGTGGAAGTTCACAAAGAAGGAAAAATATATTATCAAAAATATTTAAAAGGTGAACCCGCCGGTAAAATGGAGGTAAAAGGCGAGACAGACGACCGGGGAACTAAAATTACATTTAAACCCGATGAGGAGATATTTTCTGAAACTACAACTTTCAGTTTTGACACTCTCTCTAAACGACTGAGAGAACTGGCATTTTTAAATGCCGGGGCCAATATAACCATTTTAGATGAACGTACGGATAAAAGTCACAGTTTCCGGTATAAAGGGGGAATAGTCTCATTTATAAAGTATTTAAATAAAGATAAAGAGCCTCTCCACAGTGAACCTATATATTTTGAAAAACAGGAAGGCAAGGTACATGTAGAAGTGGCCATGGAATACAACAACGGATATTCAAAAAATATATTCTCCTTTGCCAATAATATTAATACCAGAGAAGGGGGAACCCATATAAGCGGCTTTAAATCGGCAATGACTCGGGTTATGAATAAATATATAAAAGAAGAAATGAAAGAGGATTTAAAACTGTCCGGAAGGGATACCCGGGAGGGAATGACGGCGGTTGTCAATGTTAAGTTACCCGAACCCCAGTTTGAAGGCCAGACAAAAACTAAATTGGGTAATTCAGAGGTAAGAGGTATGGTGACCTCGGCGGTTAATGAGAAATTAAGTATATTTCTCGAAGAAAACCCCAAGGTAGCAAAAAAAATTATTCAAAAATCCATTGCCGCATCCCGGGCCAGGCAGGCAGCGAAAAAAGCCCGGGAACTAACCCGGCGGAAGAGTGCACTTGATGTTTCAACTCTGCCGGGAAAACTTGCCGATTGCATAGAGCGGGATCCGGATATGTGTGAACTTTATCTTGTTGAGGGAGACAGTGCCGGAGGTTCGGCAAAATTGGGAAGAGATCGAAATTTTCAGGCCATCCTACCTTTAAAAGGTAAAATACTGAATGTGGAAAAAGCCAGGCTGGACAGAATATTAAGGAATGATGAAATAAGATCTATCATAACGGCTTTGGGTAGCGGTGTAGAAGATGATTTTGACCTTGAAAAACTCAGATACAAAAAAATAATTTTAATGACTGATTCGGACGTGGATGGAGCTCATATAAGAACTCTTTTGCTTACATTTTTTTACCGGCAAATGTATGAACTTCTCACTGAAGGTCATGTCTATATAGCCCAGCCTCCTCTTTACAGAGTAAA
>JBNJDT010000023.1:0-21289 GCA_051745145.1 Elusimicrobiota bacterium | reverse complement strand
CGTCTTTTACACCCGGGTTTTCTTCAACCCCGGAAGCTACATCCACTCCGTAAACTTCATACGAAAAAAGCTCCGTTACGTTGTCCGGATTTATTCCGCCGGCCACAAATAAACGGTCTTTAACTTCCCCGGGGATCTTATTTAACAGTTTCCAGTTAAACCGCCGGCCGGTTCCGCCGTGAGATTCAGATTTACTATCCCACAATAAATAGTCGGCGTATCTTAAAATACTTTCCATTTTATCTATCTCCTCGTGAGTAACTTTCTTTATCAATTTTAGCCGGGGAAAATTATTTTTAAGCTCTTTAATTAAATTAATATTCTCCGATCCGTGAAGTTGTATAAATCCCGGTTTTAGAGATGTAACTACAGATTTCCACCCCGAAAAATCCAAATTAACTCCGACTATTACAGAAATTTTTCTGTTTTTCTCTGTAATGAGATTTTTTATATCCGGCAGAACCATATATCTTTTAGAACCCGGATAAATATTGTATCCTATAAGATCGGCCCCCGATTTTATACAGCTGTCCCTGTCTTTTTTATTAGTTATGCCGCATATTTTTATTAACATACTGCCCTGAGCTCCTTTATAAATTTCACCGGATTACTGTTTGCGATAGCTCCTTTGCCAATGAGTATTCCGTCGTAACCCGTTTTATACACTTTTTTGGCCTGACTTTTTGTTTTTATCCCGCTTTCGGCAATTTTCAGCGGGCCCGGCGGCAGCATTTTTATCATATTTTTGTGATTTGAATAATTAATTTTCAGTGTATCAAGATTCCGGTTGTTCACCCCTATTATTTCAACATCTTCTTTCTCAGTCAATTCTAATATTTTTGATATATCGTCAGATGGATGAATTTCAACTAAAGAATAGAGACCCAGCTCCCGGGCCAATTTTACAAATTTAATCACTTGTGTTTTTCCAAGCAGAGCTTTTATTAGTAATATTGCTTCAGCTCCTAAATGCGACGCCTGATATATTTGATATTCGCTTACTATAAAATCTTTCATGAGCACGGGGCCGGTGTACTTTTTCTTTACCCGCTTAATATTTTCTAGGTTCCCCTTAAAATATTTATCCTCGGTGAGAACAGAAACACAATCCGCTCTTGCCTCCTCATAAAATCCGGCTAATTCTTCCACTGAAAAATTAGATATCTTTCCTTCCGAAGGAGACGCAAGTTTAACTTCCGCTATTACGCTTAATCCCGGACCTTTCAGGTTATCCAAAAACCTGTTATTTCCTGTAGTTTTACCGGCAGATACCTCTTTTTTTATCTTTTTTAAATTATCAATATTATCTGCAATAATTTTTTCTTTATATTTAACTATGTCATTTAAAAAATTCATTTTATTCTTCTCCCATAACAACTTTAAACCCCTGTATTAATTATTTTATTCTGTCATTTTTTTTAGTCAACATATTAAGCGTATTTTTTAATAATTTATAGCCTGAATCAGTGAGAATGGATTCCGGATGAAACTGTAAACCATACTGGGCAAAACGGGTATGTTTAATCCCCATTATCTCATTTTTTTCAGTCCGGGCAATAACCTTTAAATTTTTCCCCACCGATTCTGGATCCACTATCAGAGAGTGATAGCGGGTAGCGGCAAAGGGATTGTTTATTCCATTAAATATTTTTTCCTTCTCATCGTAAAATATGCGAGAAGTCTTACCGTGCATAATATTTTTAGATTTTACAACCCCGGCTCCATAAACGGCCGCCAGACATTGATGTCCCAGACATACTCCCAAAACCGGCACTTTTTTCTGGGCCTTTTCTATTAATTCCATACTCACACCTGCATTTTCCGGCCGCCCCGGACCGGGGGATATAATAACCAGGTCCGGATTTTTATCTAAAACTTCCCGGACAGTTATCCGGTCATTTCTATAGACTTCGATTTCGGTCTTTTTCATAGTGCCTACATAATCGCAGAGATTATAGACAAAAGAATCGTAATTATCTATTACTATTATATTTCTCATCACTTATTTAAACTCTCCGGTTTTCTCTATCAAAAGTTTTAATTTTTCAAGGGCCTTCCCCTTATCTATAGTTTTCCGGGCCAGCTTTACCCCCTCTTTAAAATTATCTACTTTATTGAAAACATAAAAAGCGCTGGCAGAATTGGCAAGTATATAATCCCGGTAAGCTCCTTTTTGACCTTCTAACACATCTTTTAAAATCCGGGCATTCTCTTTTTTATCCCCTCCTTTAACTGCTTTTAAAGGATAACTTTTTAAACCAAAATCGGAGGGAGTAAGATGATAATTTTTTACCCTGCCCCCGGAAACTTCCGATACAAAAGTTTTTCCGGAAAGAGTAATTTCATCCAGACCGTCTTCGCCGTGCACTACCAGAGCTTTTTTAACATCTAAATTATTTAAAACCCGGGCCAGTTTCTCCACCAGCTCTTTTTTGTAGACCCCCAGCTGCTGAAATTCTGCATCTGCCGGATTTGTCAGGGGTCCTATAATATTAAAAATAGTCCGGATTCCCAGTTCTTTCCGGGGGCCGGCGGCATATTTCATGGCCTTATGATGAACCGGGGCGTACATAAAACATATCCCCGTATTTTCAAGAACTTTTGCGGCTTCCCCGGGTGTAAGATTGATATTAACGCCCAGTTCTTCTAAAACATCCGCCGAGCCGCACCGGCCGGAAACTGCTCTATTTCCGTGCTTGGCTACATTGACGCCGGCTCCGGCCACGATAAAAGCTATAGTTGTTGAAACATTAAAATGGTTAATGCCCGTCCCCCCCGTAGAACAGGTATCCATTACCGGTAACCCGGTCTTTACCTTACTGCATTTATCTCTCATTACCCGGACGGCCTGGGTAATTTCGGAAACTGTTTCTCCCTTTAATCTTAAAAGTGATATGAAGGCCCCTATCTGAGAAGAAGTAGCCTGTCCGCTCATAATCATATCCATACTTTCTTCCATACCCTCCGGTGATAAATTTCTACCGGCCGCTAATTTTTTAAGTGCTTTATTTAACATTTTATTTACCTCCTGCTGCATTATTCCCCAATTTTACCGCTTCTAAGAGAGCACGGGCTTTACTTTGGGTTTCCCGGTACTCTTTTTCCGGCACGGAATCTGCTACAATCCCCGCGCCTGCCTGAACAAAAACCTGATCTTTAGTTATCAACATAGTTCTTATAACTATGCAGGTATCCATATCCCCGCCTAAAGTAAAATATCCCACCGCCCCGGCATACGGTCCCCGGGCTCTATTTTCTTCCCGGTCAATTATTTTTATGGCTCTGATTTTTGGGGCACCGCTAACCGTTCCCGCCGGAAAACTGGCCTTAAATACATCCACAGCATCAATATTATCTTCCAATTTACCGGTAACTTTAGTAACCATATGCATAACATGAGAATATTTTTCGACATTCATTAAATTTTTAACTTTAACCGAACCGTATTTGCAAACTTTCCCCAGATCATTTCTTCCTAAATCCACCAGCATTATATGTTCGGCTTTTTCTTTGACATCCCCCTTTAAATCTTTTGACAGTTTGTTCTCTTCGGATAAACTGTTGCCCCGGGGCCGGGTTCCCGCTATAGGTTTAAGCTGGGCTTTACTTCCGGTTACTTTTACCATAATTTCCGGCGACGAACCGCATAACTTGAATTCTTTAAAATTTAGATAAAACATATACGGCGACGGATTTACCACTCTCAAAGCACGGTAGTAATTAAAAGGATCTACTTTTTTTTCAGTCTGCAGTCTTTGAGATAGTACGGCCTGAATTATCTCTCCGCCATATATATCTTTTTTTACATTTTTAACGCTCTGTATAAATTCAGCTTTGGAAAAATTGGATTTTATTTTAATATCTTTTCGAGAACTAAATTTTATGCTCTCCATCTCTGGCGAAGTTCGGGTTAATATTTCTTCTATTTCTTTAAGTCTCTTTTGAGGAGAATTACCGTTAACGGTATTACCGTCTTTTTGAAACTGTAGTTTTATAATGTCAGCCGTTTTGTATTTGTGATCAAATTTAATTAATTCATCGGTCAAAAGTAATATCCCCACGGGCATTTTATCATACCCCGGGTTCTTAAAATTTATTTTTTCCCATTCCTGTATACTTTCATATCCTAAATAACCTATAAAACCGCCTCCGGCTAATCCTTTAATCTTTTTTGAAAGTTTAAACCTGTTTTTTTCTTTTTTTATAAATTCCAGGGGCTGATTTGTTTTTACTGCCTTTTCTTTTACATAAGTCTCTTTTTTGGTTCTCTTTAGTATAACTACTCTATTTTCAAAAATTTTATAAATTTTAAACGGAGAAAACCCCAAAAAAGAATATCTCCCGGATTGTCCTTTTTCCACGCTCTCCAATAAAAAAGAATAATCCCTGGTTTTAAACTTAGAATAGGCCTCCACCGGGGTAAACCGGTCTGCTATTATCTTATTTTTTATTACTTTTACATCTATATTATTCACTTATTTTTTCCTCCTCAGTACAAAATAAAAAAAACGGGCTTTTGGGGCCCGCTTTTAAAAACTAAAATAGGGCACCATTAAAAACGGATGCCCTATTACAATTACTGGATGTTATAAGCGCACCCTTACTACATGATGCGCCACCAGCCGATATTTATTTTTGTTATTTTTATATTACTCATATTTTTTAATACCAAAGTTTTTTATCTTTGTCAAGAAAACTTATTTCTTTTTCTTAAATATACCCATATCCACATCCATACCCAGTTCTCTCATATCATTTAAATATGTGGGTATTACCCCGGTGGGTTTAAATTCTCCTACTACTTTCTGTCCTTTCTCTATTCCGGTCTGTTTAAATTTGAAAATTTCCGCCATAGTAATAACATTGCCTTCCATACCTGTAACTTCCATGATTGAATTCACTTTTCTGGAACCTCCCGGATACCTGGAAACATGCACTATTAGATCTACCGCCCCCATAATCTGATCTCTTATAGCCTTTGTGGGTAGATCCATACCCGCCATTAAAACCATAGTCTCCAGCCTATTAAGCATATCCCGGGGAGCGTTGGCATGTATAGTAGTAAGGGATCCGTCATGGCCTGTATTCATAGCCTGAAGCATATCTAAAGCCTCTCCTCCACGGCATTCCCCTACAATTATTCTATCCGGACGCATTCTCAATGCATTTATAACTAAATGCCTTATTTTAATTTCCCCTTTGCCGTCTATATCCGGCGGACGGCTCTCAAGACGGCCGATATGGTCTTTGTGGAGCTGAAGTTCGGCAGCATCTTCAATAGTTATTATTCTGGCGCCTTCGGGAATAAAACTACTTAAAATATTTAATAAAGTTGTCTTACCTGAACCGGTACCCCCGGATACAATTATATTTTTCCGGGCTACAACACTCAGTTTTAAAAATTTCGCCATTTTTTCACTTATCGAATTAAATCTCAAAAGGTCCGTCATAGTCAGTTTCTTCTTAGTAAACTTTCTTATACTTATCATAGCGCCTTCGAGAGTTATCGGGGGAATAACTATATTCACCCTGGATCCGTCGGGCAAACGTCCGTCACACATAGGATTTTCTTCACTGACTCTCTTACCCAATGGTCTGAGTATATTCTCAATTACTTCCATAAGCTGTTCTTCAGTGTCAAAACTGACATCCGTCTGATAGAGACGCCCTTCTTTTTCCACAAAAACATCTTCGCAGCCGTTAACTAAAACATCCGATATCCTGTCATTTAACATTAATTTATTTAACGGTCCAAGATCTACATTGTGATCCTGAACAAATTTTTCTTCTTCCATATTAATTCTCCTTTCAAATTATTAAATTTTAATATTACTCAATAATAACTTATTACACATTATCCACAGCATCTATTATACCGGATTCAGCAGCTTTGTGAACCAGCTGGGTCCGGTTGTCAACATCAAATTTCCTATACATACTTGACAGATAATTCTTTACCGTTTGAACGGCAATATGTAGCTCTTCGGAAATCTCTTTATTTGTCTTTCCCAGAACTACAATTTTCAAAACATCTAATTCTCTCTTAGTCAGATTATAATTTTCCATTGCACTGAGTTTATTTTTTTGAAAACCTCTTATTAAACCGGTAGTAACTTTAGCGGAAAGATCTATCTTCCCCTCATAAGCTTTCTCGATTACCCCGGTTAATTCACTTATGGGCCGGGCTTTTAAAAAATAACCGCTGGCACCGGCCTGAATAGCGTTTAAAATATGGGACTCGTCGTCGAAAACCGTAAGCATAAGTACATGAACATCCGGATGATCTTCTTTTATCTTGCGAGTGGCCTCAATCCCATTCAACTGGGGCATTTTTATATCCATTAGCACTACATCGGGGTCTTTCTCATTAACTAATTTAACCGCTTCATTTCCGGTTTTAGCCTCTCCTACTATCTTAACTTTTTCTTCCATTTCAAGTAAACTTTTCAGTCCCTGTCTAAATAACTGGTGATCATCAGCTATTACTAACTCTATTTTTTTGTCAGTCATTTTTTTAACGGCAAAGTTATCTGTATCCTACAGCCTTCTCCAACAGAAGCAAAAACTTTAAAAGTTCCCCCTAATTCTTTGGCTTTTTTTCTCATGCTTCTCAACCCGTATTTTCTATTATTTTTTAGATTTTTTAAAACTTTATCCCTATCAAATCCGCAGCCGTTATCCTCTATATTAATTTTAATTTTATTATCTGATTCTTCGATGGATACTTCAAACTCAGTGGCCTGAGAATGCTTTCCCATATTGTTAGTAGCTTCTGTAACTATATGATAAACAGCCGTTCGGCATACAATAGGCAAAGTTGAAGATACCCGGACATTGAGTTTATAACTTATAGGAGTATCAGAAGTGAATTTATTTAAAAATTTGTTTAAAACCTGTTCCAGTTCATGGCCTTCTTTAAGACTGCTGTCCAGGTTAGATATTATCCGGCGGGCCAGGTCTGTTCCCCTGCCCGTAATTTTTTGCATTTCTTTTAGCTGTTCAACGACTTTATCATTATTATCATCTATTAATTTCAATGTTAAATCTAACTTTACATTGAGCGAAGCAAAAATCTGTCCCAGAGTATCGTGAAGTTCAGTTACAATTCGATTCTTTTCTCTGGCAGAAACGGCTTCTTTAAACATAGCTTTTAAGGAATTAGTTCTCTCTTTAACTTTTAATTCCATCTCTTTTTGAAAAGAATCCAGTTTTTTTCGCACCCGGTTTAAAACCTGAGCCAGTATTCCAACTTCATCTGATCGGTTTACCTGAGCTTTTACTTTATAATTCCCTTCCCCTATTTTCTTAGCAACGTATGTAAGATGTTTTATCGGCCCGGTAACCCAGCCGGAGACAACTGTACCTACCAAAATAGAAAACGGAACGCTAAAAAGTAAAAAAAATAAAATTAAATTACGGGTAACAGGAGGAGAAGAATTAATAACTGGAGAAAATTTTAATACACCCCCGAGAACACCTAAAACCTGCTCGTTTTCTCCGGATACTAAAGGGACATAAGCCGTAATTATCTCTTTATCCTCCCCGTAATCCATAACTTCATTCCCCCGAAAAGCTTTTTCCAATCTACCATCAAATTTATCCAGAACTATATCTTCGGTGGATGTTTTCAATACATACTTTAAATCGTCATTATTCTTAACAGCAGTGTATACAACTCTTATATTCTGATTGGCCAGCTGTAATTTTTTTAAATTTTCAGTGTATTTTTTGTAATTCTTATTATTCGCTAATTCACCCGGCGGCTCTGTCGCTAGCTGCCGGTGTATTTCGGGGTCTATCCAGTCTGAAGCTTCTTTTAGTACATTAATAAAATTTACTCTGTTATCTGAATGATGAGATAAAGTTTCATATTGCAGACTACGGTAGGTTAAAAAACTTCCAAAAGCAAAAGATACCCATATTATAGAAGTAAGAACAATTGAAAGTTCAAAACGATAACTGAAACGCATTATCTTTACTTTTTTTTATTAATTTTCAAGTTTTTCCCGAGCGGATTTGATATTCTGCTTTGCCCTTTCGTGTTCAGGTGCTAAATTAAGAACTCTCTGCCATTGACTTATAGCATCATTATACCTTCCCTCGCTGTATAAGATTAAACCCTCTCGATACATTTCTTCGATTCTTTTTTCATCCACTCCATCGGGGATTTCTTCTTCGAGAGCAGCTTTTGAAGTTTCAATACCCTGCTTGGCCTCCTGGTGTTCTGGCTCTTCACTAAGAACTTTTTCCCAAACTTCAATAGCTTTCTGATGCTTACCCTGCTTTTGTAATTCTGCAGCCTGATCCAGATAATTATCTATTCTCTGTCTTTTCTGTCTGGCGGCCTCACGCTGGTTTCTGCGTTGTGCTTCAAGCCGCTCCTGCCTCCTAATTTCCGCTATTACATTTGTAGTGTGTTTTATATCTTCTACAGCACTTTTATCATTTGGCTCTATGAGCAGCATTTTTGCCCAGTTTTGAACTGCCTCTTTATAATTTTCATTGGAATACGCTTTATCGGCACTCTGCTCAAAATTATCCAGTTCACTATCTTCAACATTTTGAGTGCCTGCCAGCTTGGCGGCACATTTTTTAACCATATCTTTGGCCCGGGTATTGTTTTTATCTACTTCAAAAACTTTAATTGCGTGAGTCAGAGCATCTGCATAATTATTTTTATTAAATTCATCCTGGGCGGCAGATAAAAATTCTCCGACCCGGGATTCCTTATCTAGTATATTCTCCACTTCCTTCTTATAATATCTTGCCTCGGGAAAATTGGGATATAAATCCAGTGCCTCATTGAGTTTTTTATTGGCTTCTCTCATATTTTCGTCCATATACTCCTGCCGGGCATCCAGATAATAATTTTCAGCCTGGTCTCTGTCTTCCATTCTTTCCAATCTCTCTTTTAAAAGGTCATGATACCGGATAGCTCTATCCAGACGTACATAATCAGCAATATTCTCAAATTCCCTAAGTGCCGCTCTAAACTCTCTTTCCAGATATTTTTCAATTGCCTCTTTGTATTCGCTTTCAACTGCCCTGTGCAGTAAAGAATCTACAACTGCATTTTCAGTCTGTTCCTGAAGTTTCTCCTTGGATTTCTGTAAAAATTGTTCGCTCTGTTTATAACCGGGTATAAGTTTATTAACATCTTCTAAAAGAAGTATGGTTTCGACATAATCCTCAGACTCCATAAAATTCAAGGCCCTCTCATACATATTCTCAGCTCTCTGTTCATCAAAGAGCTCCTGTCTATTCGCTTCCGCTTTCTTTCTTTCAATTTCCTGTTTTAAACTTGTCTCCAGTTCTCTAGCTTCCTGATTTGCAGGGAAATGGGTAAGAACTTCTTCAACTTTACTCAAAGCTTCTTCAAAATTACCCTGGCCTCTCAAGGCCTCAGCTTCTTTTAGAATTCCATCTACTTCCTGTTCCATATTCCTCTTTTCTATATTATCCTGTACTTCTTCCAGATAAAGCTGTACCTCTTCGTCATTTGGATAGTATTCTAAAATTTCACTTGCTGCCGCTTCCGCCCGGATCCACTCTTCTTGTTCGTAGGCCTCTTCAAGATCTTTTCTCAACTGTTTAACTAATTCCTGATTTTCCCGCTGGCGGCGCAGCCTCTCTTTGCGAGCGGCCTGCTCGGCTCTTATTTGTTCTCTGAGCCTGTCCTGAGATTTATCTCTGTATTCTTTAGCAGTCTTGTGCCCCGGATCTTCTGATAATGCCTGTATGAATTTAGTCATTGCCCTATTGTATTCTTCTGCATCATAATACTCCATCCCCTGTTTAAAGTATTCGTTAGCTTTGGGAACCGGAGAAACATATTTTGGGCCACAACCGTATACCAGTAACATTAGCCCCGCCAATATTATTTTATACACTTTAATTTTCATTTTCATCACCTTTCTATAATTATCTTACCACCCTTAAGCAATACATTAATCTGGTCCACATTTTCAGAAATACTAATGGCTCTTTCGGACGACCCAACAGATATTGTGTGATCATCCGATCTATTTAAACTCATTTTTTTACCTACCATGCCTATCTGCTTAACTTTAAGAGGAGACCCGTAATATTCCCAGGGTTCCCCGTCTATATATACCTTTTCTGAAGGGTCAAAGCCGTGTGAAACATCTGCAGTGAGATTTAACGTAGCCAGGGGCGTAAGGACAATCTCCTTTCTCTCTCGCTCTCCACTTTCCAAATTAATATTTAATGTTTTTTTCTCGTATCCGGATTTCTCAATTTCTACTTTATATTCCCCCTTTTCAATAGCCGGAAAATCAGCCGGCGCGCTCCGGCGTTTAACTAATTCCCCGCCGGAATAAAGTGAAACCTGAGAACCGGAGGGAGTAGTTCTTATAACAACATCTCCCAACCCCCTCTCTTCTAAAGTCGCAGTCTCCCCTCCTTTATCGCTAAACGGTTTATTTATCAACACTGTCACTCCCAGAATTAGGGCAAAGATAAGCAGACCGCTTATAACGGGGTTCTCATAAAACTTTTTCTTCTTTTTTTCAACTCCGTCAGGTACCTTTGTCTTTTTCGGGGGAAATTCTTTTTCTATATAAGAATCTATCTTTTTCAGTTTTTCTTCAGGATGTTTAATTTCCTTTATCTCATCCAATAGTACCGTTGAAGGCTCCCCTTCTACTTCACCGGTAACTTTTGCAAGAATGACTGTTATATTATCTGAACCTCCGGCATCATTCGCCGCATTTATAAGTTCATCAGCCGCTTTCTGTAAATCCCCTTTATTTTCATTTAATACCCGGGATATAACTTCATCTTCTATTTCCCCGTTTAAACCATCAGAACAGAGCAGATATATGTCATCTTTTTTAATAGCACAGCCTTTCCAGTCAATTTTTATTTCAGCATCCGTCCCCATAGCTCTGGTTATGACATTATCCTTTTCAAAATGATCTGCTTCCTGTTCATGTAATTCCCCGTCCTGGAGCATTTCTTCCATCCAGGAATGATCAACTGAAAGTTGAGTTAATTTAGAATCTCTCAATCTATATACCCGGCTGTCCCCGACATTCACGACATTTACATAATTTTTTTCAAATTTTACAGAGGTAAAAGTATTTCCCATTCCTCTAAGATCGGGATACATGATTGCCAGTTTAAATAAATACCTGTTTGCCAGCATCGCCATAGAGGCAACTTTCCGGCCGGGAAAAGGAACATCCTCCGGTTCATCTACAATTAATTCTTCAAGATCCGACGAAGGAAATCTCTTCATAACATCTTTAACAGTTTCTACAACCTTCTGGCTGGCATAATCCCCCGCTGCATGCCCCCCCATACCATCACAGACAAAAAAGAGATTTTCCTTCGGATAAGTCCCGTATGCATCCTCATTATGCCCTCTCTGTTTCCCTACGTCAGTTTTAGCAATATATTCAATTTTCATTTTAACTTCTTCCGTCTATAATTTCCGGTCTTTTAGCAGCTTTTTTCTTCTTGAGAAGACTGGCTACTAAAAAAACCCCTATCAGCACTACACCTCCCCCGCCAGTCAAAAACTGATAAGCGGGCACTTCATCTATAAAAAACTTAGTTCCGCTGTTACGGGCGTCCTTTCTAAAACTCGGCCATTCAAGACTATTTTTAAAAACCCTGGTGGGTAAACTAAATTTATGAATTTCATTATTTATTGAAGTAATTAACATTTCTAAATAACCGTCAGCATTTATATCTCCTATAATAGGCGTTGAAGTTATTCCCGAATTCAAACTTTTTTTATTATTTAATGTACGATCTACATCACCTGATTTACCGTTAAAAACATAAATTCTGCCGGTTTCATCACCAATAATTATATCCATTGTACTGTCTTTATTCAAATCGGCCAGCGCAGGAGAAGATATTATCCTGACCTCTTCCTCTAATTCGTATTCCCATAGAGTCTCGCCTTCAGAACCGTCTATAGCTATAACTTTTCCGTTTGCCCAGCCCAGGGCCACATCCGGTTTGCCATTTCCGGTAAAATCACTTATAACCGGTGAGGAATGTCTTAAAGGCTCGGGACTTGTAGAATAGGGTTCAATCTCATTAACCCAGAGCAGCGAATAATCTTTACCGTCTAAAGCAACAACATAATACCCGCTGGTGGCAAATACCATATCTTCCACGCCGTCTCCATTTAGATCATATACTGCCGGTATGGTATTTATTTCATTTAAGACTAAATTGGTACCTTCGAGCATATTAATCTTTTGAGTCACGTCCACAACTTCCCTGTTATCCGGATTACTTGCCTCAAAAAAATAAATCTGGCCTCCATTGGTAGGAACAGCCACTTTGTCTTCCTCTTCCGGATTTTTTATTAAAACCGGTGAAGACATAATCCTCTCGGGCGCTGTAAAGTAAAATGGTTCTTTATTTCCTATTACCGGTGAATACTGGATAGTAATTACGTTATCATCAGTAACAGTCACCAAATCTTTTATTTCATTTCCGTCTAAATCTACTACAAGAATAGAAGAACCCGGCAGAACATCGCCGCCTATAAAATCACTTCTGTACAGAAAATCTCCGGTAGCACCATCCAGTATGTAAACCCGGGAATTATCCGCCCCTACTACAACTTCCAAAATTCCGTTATTATTTATATCGGCCAGTGTGGGAGAGGTTAATTTACGCCCCCCCAGCTCCTCTTTCCATAAAAGGTTGCTGCCTATACCCGACCAGGCATAAACATTGCCCTCTGCATCGGCCATAACAATGTCTGCGGTCCCATCGCCGTTTATATCTCCTATTGTAGGCGAAGGAATAACATCAAGTTTCACATCGATAAGATAGCCCTCTTCAGTGGGGGCAAATTCTTCAGGCTGCCAGTTTTGATTATCTAAAGTAACTTCAGCCGGCTGTTCATTTATAGTTAATATACCGGTTACTCCTACATATATACAAAATAACGAAATAAATACTAATAAAACAGCAGCTATTTTTCTGAATAAAGATAATTTTCTAACCCAAAATACCCCCGCTTTTTTGGGGGGCTTCCAGTTAAAATTATCTTTACCTTTTACAAATCTAAATATACTTTTTCCAATTAATATTTCATCATTTTCCACCAGATTAACTTTATCGTCTTCGTTGACCTGTTTCTGATTTACAAAAGTCCGGTTTTTACTTCTTCTGTCCTCCAAAATAAATTTATCATCTTCACGGGTTATCGTAGCATGTCTTCTGGATACACTTTTATCTATCTTTTTTGAGATCCAGACATTATTAAATTCTTCGGACCGGCCTATCTTAGTTTCTTCGGGCTCTAATTCAAATTCCCGGCCCTCCATTTTACCCTGGATCCCCAGTAAATAGGCTTTTGTCTGTTCCGGTTTTTCTTCCAGGGGGTCAATTTTCAGGACATGTTCCCCTATCTTAATCTCATCCCCAACCCCTACATCTTCTTTTCTTATCGGAGTTCCGTTTACCTGAGTTCCGAACGCCGTATTTAAATCTTCAACTACTAACTTATCACCGCGCTTTTTTATTACACAATGTTCTTCGGAAACTGCTTCATCGTCAACAAAAATATCATTTTCTTTTATTCGACCAACATTTATCGGCTCATCTCCGACTATATATCTTTTTAAAATTTCCGCTTTCTTTTTTACAACAATTTCAGGCATGTTTTACTCCTTCACTAAATAATTTCACCGGGCCATAAAAAATAAGGCCAAAGTTGAAATCCCTACGCTTGTGCGAGCCCAAAATGGAAAACTGGCTCCACCTCCATCTCCTCCACCACTTCTGGCAATCCTTCTCATATCTTTATTCTGTTCTTCAATTTTATCTTCCAAACTTTCTATTTTTCTAGAGACATTGGAACTTCCGGACTGATCTTTACCCATACTTTCTATTTTTGATTCTAATCTGTCCATCTTGGCCATCACTTCGGAACTTCCGGAACCAGAATCTTTTATATTTTCTACTCTCTCTTCTAAATCACGAATTTCATTTCTCAGACCGCTTGCATCAAAACTTCCCCCATCCCCGCCGCCGGAACCGTCGGCAACTGATTGACCTACTTGTCTTTCAAGCTCTTTTATAGTATCTGAATTTTGCAGCATAGGATCCAGAACACCCTGGAATTCTCTAATTATCGTATCCATATCCGGACCGCCTCCGGCATCCATATTTTCTAACCTATCCATTATTTGATCGTTTTGAGACATTATCCTGGATACAAGATTATGGTATTCTCCCAGGACTAAAATTAAATCTTCCCTGGTAACATTGCCATTCGGTCTAAACCTGCTTCGGCCGTATTTGTAGATAAATGATCCCAGCAGTCCTTCATCCGAAAATTTCTGAGTAACGCTATTTACATCACCGCTAACATCATCAAACGACCATGCTACTGAAGTTAATCCCGAATAACTTAAATAAAAGACAAACGCAACTGCCGTTATAATTATTTTTTTTATTAACTTATTCATTTTATATTAACTCCATTGTAATTGATATCCTATGCCCGTTTCCCAGCGGGTCATTACTAAAAGTGTAATCAATCTGCATATTTAAATCAAGTAAACCCATTTTTAGACCCGCCCCGGCATTCCACTTTAAAGTATCATTTAAATTATCCATATACGAATATCTATCTTCTATGGTTAACCGGTTTATTCCGGCTCTAGCAGAAAGCGTATGAAATTTACCTATACTTTTTTCAATATTTGGTTTAAACTCAATTTCTCCTCCTAAAGAGGACTTGAGAGGCATATCTTTTTCTTGGATAAAATCCACGGCACCTAAAATATCAAGCTGACCGGTTAACGATTTATCATAACTTACCCCAACTTTTGATTTTACCCCGCCAGTATCTCTGTGCCCGCTGTCCCACTCTAAAGTTGCTCCTCTGCTTATTAAAAAACCCATGTCAATTTCTTCGGTTATCATAACTAGAATTCCCGCATCCAGATCCAACCCCGAAGCGCTGCCTCCCGAAATCCCTTCAAAATCCTGAGTAATATACTTGAGACTCCCCCCCACCATTAGATCATTCATAAAAAAAGGATAACCGCCGGACATAAAAAAAGCTGTCTCCCGGTTATCGAAGGTATCTCTTATCAGAGTTCCATTATCCATATAAGTATGGGGGATATCACTAATTCCCATTGAAATTACCGATAAACCCACCGTCCCGGCATCCGCCAATCCTACTTTGGAAAGGGGAATACCCAAATTGACAAACTGATATTTTGGATTTATATCTTCCTGACCGGGCCACTGTGACTCGGCACTATTTTGCAGCATCATAGAGGCCTGATAAGTATCTATCTTACCCAGTCCCGCCGGATTCCAGTAACTGGCTGTCGGTCCCTCTGCCACAGCAGTAAATGCTCCCCCCATTCCCAGAGCCCGGGCACCCACTCCCAGATCCAGAAATGCAGCTGGATTCGCACCGGCTCTCAAAACAGAGCAGGACAATATAATAAATATAATTATATTAGAAAATTTACGTAACATTGTTTAACGATATTCCTCCCAGTATATTTCTGAATCTAATTCTGTGAGGTAAATATCGGAATTTTGTTTTTCAAGTTTAAGAATAACTAAATCTTCCGGTTCTTCTATTTCCACTCTCTTAGTTATATTTTGTTCAAAATTTTTACCTCTTATTTCCACAACATGCGTTCCCCGGGGAACATCCGATATCTGTTCTAATAAAGCACCCTGATATTCACCGTTTAAATAGATAGAAGTATCATAAAATCCATCTGTAGTATCTACAACAATCGTTCCGTCCTTAGGGGCTCCTAAATTCATTTCAAGTTCTTTTCTTTCCCCTTTATCAATATCGACAAAACTTACTACGTCATCATAATCATCCGATTTTAATACAATTTTAAAATTTCCGGGCGGTTGTTCAATATAACCGGAAGCTATTCCCCGGTTTCCGGTCTTCTTCCAGTATGATCCGTCAATCCATACTACGGCATCACTAACCCTTTCTTCAGTTTCATAATCTCTGGCAATAACTTTTAAATATGGATCTCTATATTCCATAAAAACATTAAGTCTGTTTCTTATGCCCCCGACATTTTTACTTACTGTAACGGGTTTATAATCCGGATCTTTTGAAAAATCAAAAGTGTAATTGCGGTTTGTAAGGGCTACTTTCAAAGGAGTGCGTCCGTTTATTCTAGTTCCCTTTACAGAAACATTGGCATTGATATCCTCCCCCCGTTCCCCTTTCTGATAGGCATATATTGTTATCTCCTTTCTCAAATTTACATTAATGCTGTTTTGGCTTTGGGAATTAACTTCTATATTATTTTTCCAGGTACGGTAGCCACTTTTTTCCAGCTGTAAAGTATGTTCCCCCACGGTCAAAGCCAATTCTTCCATGGGAGTAGTTCCCCGGGGAGCCGTCATATCATTGACAAAGACCTGGGCCGCCGACGGATTAGAAGTTACAGTAATATTCTTCCATAACGTACCGGCAAGAACCAGTTTTTTATTTCCGGTTTCACTTACACCTTCTTTGAGAGTCCAGTACCTACGATCAATATTCATTTGATCATCGATATCAGTCAACATATCAATAGTACATACCCCTTTGCTGCCGCCTTCCCCTTTATCGCGACAACCCAGCGTTTCAAATCCTTCTTTTTCCAGTACTATATTATAATCTCCTATATCAACTCTATCCTCAAACGGCGTCTCTCCAACTTTCCTTCCGTCAAGATAAAAATCAGCTCCCGGAGGAGTCGATTTTACCACCAATTTTACTTCAAAAGGAACCACAAACTGATCCTCGGTCTTTTTTGCCCCGGCAATAGTTATACTTTGATCACCTTTTTTATCCCCCAAGACCGTTATCCGTCTCTGGATTTTTCCATATCCGTCTTTTTCCAATTCTAAATTATAAGAACCATCCCGAATCTCTCCGATATGAGTCGGAGTTTCGGATTTATATCCTTCTCTGGCAATTATATCTTCATCATCTTCCAAAATTCGTATCTTTGCTCCGGTGGGAATACTGTCTATCTGAAGGGCAGGCGGCCATATAAAATTGTGAATTCCCGTTCCCCAGCTGGTTACCTGGTAATAAGTATCTATAGCTGTATATGCCGCAAAAGCAATAAAAATAGATAGCAGCACAGAAATAAATATTTTTTTGTATTTACGTCCGGTATCTAAAACAAAATCAACTACTGTCTTTTCTTTTTCGCCGCCCGCTTTAGAGTCATCCCCGGTCGGTGGAGGTGCAGAAGGCGGCGGGCCGGAAGGCGGAGAAGTCGGCGGGGGACCATTAGAGACCTCTTTACTTTTCTCTTTGGTTTGTTCATTTTTTTTATCTTTTTTCGTCTTCTTATGTTTTTCCATTTCCTTAGATTCTTCAATAAGTTCTTCTATATCTCCGCTCTGTTCGGCTGAAATATCTTTTTTAATATGTTTTATTTCCCGTCGTAAAGCTATCTTATTTAAATCCCGAAGCTCGCCTTTTATATCATCCATTCCGGTAGTCTTAAAATATCTATTTATTTCCTTTATAACCTCTGAAGCTTTCTGGTAACGTTTATCGGGTTTTCTCCGTAAAAGTTTCTTTATTATCCGGATAATCTCATCATCCACATCCAATCCCTTTAGTTCTTTTAAATCAACTTTAGCCGAACGTACTTTTTTCCAGACATCAGAGCGAGTCTCCCCCTTAAATAATTTATCCCCGGTAATCATCTCATAAAGCACAATACCACAGCCATACAGATCACTGCGATGGTCCACATTTCCTCTCCCCTTGGCCTGTTCGGGGGACATATAGGAAATTTTTCCTCTGAGTTTTCCTTTTTTGGCTTTTCGTATTGCTTCAGAACCGGCTTTGGCAATACCAAAATCTGTAAGTTTAACCCGACCGTCGTAAAAAACCATAACATTATCGGGTGAAATATCACGGTGAACTATATTTAACGGTTCCCCGGAAAGCCCATCTTTTTTATTATTGACATAATCTAAAGCTTTAAGCACTTCTCTTATAATATACAAAGAGATAACCGGAGAAATTTTAACAGAATATTCTTCGCATCTCTTCATCACACATTGTAAAGAGACCCCTTTAACATAGCCCATTATAATGTAATAGTTTCCGGACTGGTCTTTAAGGAAATTTATTACATTTACTATATTCTCATGTTCAAATCTGGCTGTATTTATAGCTTCCTTGCGGAACATATCCACAAATTTTGCATCATTTGCGTACTTATCGTGTATTCTTTTTATGGCCACAAGCTTTCTCAGGTTTTGATCCCATCCTTTATACAAGGTGGCAAAACCTCCGCTGGTCATTTTCTTCAATACCAGATATCTATTGTTTATTATCCATCTTCTAGACATTTTTATCTTTTTTTGTGTTTATTTAAAACCTCATTCGTGTTTTATTAAATAGATTAATATTCCTATTTTTTCACTTTTTTAGCTATCCCGCCTTACAAGTTTTAGGGATATCTTTATTCTTCTTAAATATTTTTATAATATAAGGCATTGTCGCATCTGTCATATTATAAATTATTTATCAATTTCTTTCAAATATTATTCAGTCAATATAGCCACTGAAGAATATCTTTTACTTTTCTCATTGTTTTCAGCAATAATTTCAGCATAATAAATTCCGTTGGCTAATTTATTTCCGGAAAAATTATTTCCGTTCCAGGGTTCCTCGTGTAAACCCTTACTCCGATTTTTACCGTCAACCAGTTTTTTTACCAGTACTCTGGATGAATCATAAATATTTATAGTTACTCTTGCAGCATTCTTTAAATCGTATCGAAAAACTGTTTCCTCATTTTCCCCGTTAAACGGGTTGGGGAAATTTATAAAATCAGCTATTACCCCATCTCCTGCTGTCGTATTATATGAAATCTCGGTAGACTCCGGTTCTACATATCCGGTATCGGAAACTTTTACTTTTATTTTATATTCTTTGCCTTCTTCAAAAATTTTTTCTTTAAAAGAATATTTTATAATTTTATCGGAAGAATCATAAATTTCCGGATTATCACTTCCTTTTATGTTATAAATATTTCCAGCTCCGATTTCAGAAATATTAATTTCTATGGAGTTTACTTCAATACCCTGCGGGCACTCCGTAATTTCAATTTCCAGTTCCGGAGATAAACTTGTAAATTCACCGGGCTGAACCTTTTTCAGTTCCGGCGGATAATTCTGATATATTTTTATGTTATATCTATTAGAATTTACTGTTACTCCCGCCTTATCCTTAACCTGCCACTGAATATAATTATCTTCTCCCGGTTCGAACAAATTCCGATCCTCATCTACAGCTATTTGAAAACGGGATTCTTCAGTACTGCTTGATACTATAACCACTCCATCAGCACGCCATTCCGTAAAATTTTCAAGTTCACTTCCGGAATTTGATGTCCTGTATCGCACAGAATCATTGTCCAGGTCACTGTCGGTGGAAACAGACGTTACATAGCAGCTCATTATATCACCGTACCTCCATGAAGCCCCGGGACTTTCATCTTTAAAATAAGGTTCACTCAATGCCGGAATAGAACAAAAAACTATAAAACACAAACCTATTACAAATTTTCTAATTTCTGAATATAGCAATCCTCTGATATCTCCTGTATTCTTTGTCCATCTCTACTATCAACTCTACATAATAAATTCCGTTTGCCAACGAATTGCCTGACAGATTACTGCCGTCCCAGGTCTCTTCATTTTGTCCTTTATCCCTTTCCACATCTTCCACTACAGACTTTACAAGTTCCCGGCTGGTATCGTAAATATTCAAAGTTACCCGGCCGTCATCCGCCAGTACATATCTTAATTTTGCCGATTCTTTTTCAGGATCAAAGGGACTGGGATAGGGAATAAGATCAGCAATCGGCTGATTACGAGCCGTAAAAGTAATTTCCGCTGTATCGGATTCGCTCTCCTCCTCACTATAACCGGTATCCGTTGCGGAAATTTTAAGTTTATAATCAGTGTTATCTTCTAAATTTAAATTTGAACTTACGTATTTCAAACGCCGGGTATCGGAATTATATATATCCGGTTTGTCCTCTCCGGAAACCGACAAAATTTGATCATTTTGCATAGTAAATATTTGCACCTTAATTGAGTCTTTATCTATTCCGATTTCATCAGTAATATCGGCTTCAATTACCGGGTTCAAAGTAGAATACCCCTCATTGGCAGGCTGTACTATCTTGATAAAAGGCGATTCATTAGTCTGAATTTCTACCCGTGTCATAGATGATTCCCATCTTTCTCCGGTACTGTCTTCACAACTCCACCTTATATAATTTTTAACTGAAGTTTTAAAAGTATCCGTAGTCACGCTGAATACCGCTTCCGTACTGTCTTCATTTATATCCTCAAGTTTTACGTTACTGCCCCCGGACACTTTTTCAGAATCGTGATATATACTGTATTTTACAGTAGAAGTATCCAATTTGACTCCTTCCGGCGCTACAATATTTACCCACAGTTTTATCAGACTACCGCTGCTCTCTTTTTCCGAATCGACCTGATCGGTAGTAAAGGAAACCGGGTTGTCTATAATAGGTCCTGTATAAGTACCGGTCGGCTTACCCGTAGCCCAGGATAAACCGTCAAAAGCTGTAAAATAGTATTTTGGATTATCATCGTAGTCAAATGTAAGACTGCAGGTGGATGAATATACTCTGCCATTTTGTATATCTGCCCCGTCACCGGACAAATCATATTCTTTCCAGTTTTCAGCTCCGGTTTTCCCGGAAGAGTTTACATGCAGTACTATATTTCCTCCCGGATCAACGCCATCATCATCTTTATACTCTACTTCATATGTAAAAGTACTTTTGGCCGACCCTACCTGGGGAGTAACTCCGGTATCTACCAACTCATCTGTCCAATCAAGCTGGGGTATACGGTTACTTATAAAACTGCGTGTAGAAGACCACGGACTCTTATTACGGGCACCGTCAACCGCCCGGACCCTCCACCAGTATTTATTCCGATCAATACTTGTAGAAAAATCTGTGGCTGTTATCCATTCTCCCTTATCTTCATAGTTAATTTTATATCCGTATGAGGAATAAATAACATTAAAATTTTCATCCGCATCAGATAATTGTAAAACATACTTTATTCCGTGACCGCTGGATTTATTCCAGTTAAATTCGGGACTGTATTCTTCCCGGGTTTCCCCATCAAGCGGGGATTCAAGTTCGGGAGCCGAAGGCGATACTGTAGAAACATACACCCCGGAAGATACAATACTGCTCCATGCCCCGACAAGATCCACGTT
>JBNJDT010000022.1:0-21944 GCA_051745145.1 Elusimicrobiota bacterium | reverse complement strand
CGGCCGAAGAGATATCCGGTTATTCTGAAGAAGAGGTTAAAGGGAACGATAAAATATGGGAATTACTTTACCCCGAAAAAGCATACCGGGAAAAGGTATTTCAAAAAGTACGGGATATAATTCAAAACGACGAAACCGTAGAGGGCTATGAAACAATAATTACCGATAAAGACGGGAAAAAGAAATATATAGAATGGAATTCCAGTTCTTTAAAAGATAAAGACGGTAAAATAATCGGGTCTGTAGCTATAGGCAGGGATGTTACAAATATAAAGAAAATGCGGAAAAAAGAGCAGGAAATGAAAAAATTAATTGTTAAACGGGAAAGGGTATACCACTTAGGAGAGATGGCCGCCGGGGTGGCCCACGAGATAAATAATCCTCTGACCAACGTACTTACAACCGCACAGTTGCTTTTAGAAGAAGACATAGATAAAAAATACCGCGATGATATAGAAATTATAAGACAAAATACCGAAAGAATAGCGGCCACCGTAAGAGGATTTCTGGGATTTACAAAAGACAGAGATTTTAATTTTAGCTTTGTAGATGTAAATAAACTGCTGGATAAAACTGTTAAGCTGGTAGATAAGGAGCGCCGGGATGATATTGAAATTCTAAAAAAATATGATAGGAATATGTCCGATATAAAAACCAGCCGTTTTCATTTAGAAGAAGTATTTACCAATTTGATAAAAAACGCCATAGAGAGTATGGAAAATTCCTCCCAAAAAATATTAACTTTAAAAACAGAAGAAAAAGAAGAATATATAAAAGTCATTGTAAAAGATACGGGGGAAGGAATAAAAGAAGAGAATTTAGGAAAATTATTTGAGCCCTATTATACAACCAAGGGTAAAAAAGGAACAGGACTGGGCCTTCCCAGCTGTAAGGATATTATGGATAAACTCGACGGTGATATCCAAGCTAAAAGCGCCGGTAAGAAAAAGGGGGCAGAATTTATATTAAAAATACCAAAAATTAAAAAGGATAAAAAATAAAAATATTATAGCTGAATTCTAAAGAATTATAATTATGGAGGTAAAATCAGAAAATGACATCTAAAGAAGAATTGAAAGAACAGTTAAAAATTTATAAGACCCGGCTGGAAGACGCTATGGAAGCAGGGCGACTGGCCTGGTGGGAAATGGATCTTCCATCGGGAAAAGTACGGTTTAACGACCGTAAAGCTAAGATGCTTGGATATTCTCCGGATAGGTTTGAACATTATTCCGATTTTACCGATCTGATTCATCCCGAAGAACACGACCGGGCAATGAAAGCTATGAGAAATCATTTAGAAGGTAAAAAAGAAAGATATGAAGTTGAGTACCGGATTAAGAAAAAGTCAGGTGAATACAAGTGGTTTCGGGACGTGGGAGCAGTAACTGAAACCGCCGAAAATTCTAAAATCGTAACGGGGGTAGTAATAGATATAGATGACAGGAAGAGGATGCGCCAGAGGCAAAAAAAATTGCAAAGAGAAATTATGGAAAAAGAACGGATTTACCATATAGGACAGATGGCCGCCGGGGTGGCTCACGAGATAAATAATCCTTTAACCAATATACTGACTACCGCCCAACTTCTTTTAGAAGAACAGTTAGGGAAAGAAGTCAGGGAGGATCTAAAAGTTATAAAAGAAAATTCCGACCGGATTTCTTCTACAATTAAAGGCTTTTTAGGTTTTACAAAGGACCGTGATTTTCAATTAAACCGCTTGAATATAAATGATTTATTAGAAAATTCTTTAGATTTAGTAGATAAATATAATAAAAATAAAATAAAAATACGAAAACAGTACAGTGATAAAATATCCAAAATAAAAACCAGCCGGTTTCACTTAGAAGAAGTATTTACCAACCTGATAAAGAACGCCATAGAAAGTATGAAAAATTCTTCTGAAAAAGTTTTAACTTTAAAGACGGAAGAAAAAGAAGATTACCTGAAGATTGTAATAGAAGATACCGGAGAGGGTATAGAAAAAGAAAATATTGAAAAAATATTTGAACCCTACTACACCACAAAAGGCAAGAAAGGGACAGGCCTGGGACTGCCTACCTGTAAGGATATTCTCCAGAAACTCAGAGGAGATATTACGGTAAAAAGTGATGGAAAAGGTAAGGGCGCAAAATTTAAGATTACAATTGAAAAGAATAAAAATAAGTAATGAGGAGTAAAGGAATGCTATGAATCAAGATTTTAAATTTGAAGTTTATTACACGGGAAATAATTTCACCCTGAAAGAGAAAGTAGATAAGTTTAAAAATAAATTTAAGGAAAAGTTAGATAAAATTCCGGAAGTTGACCTGGTATCCGTATCGGATAATCCCGAGAGGGCAGAAATTAACAACATAATGATAACCCCTACTATATTGAGAGTAGAACCGGAACCTAAGATAAAAATTGTAGGTGATTTTCCTCATAAAGAGGAGACCTGGAATAAAATTATAAAGGAGTATAAAAATGACTGAAGCAGTAAAAAAATTACAGACAGGTATAGATGGATTGGATAAAATGCTTAAAGGTGGAATTCCCGAACACCGGATGGTGGTAGTTTCCGGCTCGGCGGGTGCCGGTAAATCGGTTATGTTAAATAGCTTTTTGTATGAGGGTATACAGAGATTTTCACAGAACGGAGTCCTGATAACATTTGAAGAACCCCCCAGAGATATAAAAAAGAATGTAAAAGGATTCGGCTGGGATTACGATAAGTTTGAAGAGAAAGATAAACTGTATATTGTAGATATGACTCCGGAGATTTCGGGAGAAGTAATGATAATCAAAGAGGATTTTGATATGTCTCCCATAATTGAAAGAGTTCTTTATGCGGTGGATAAAGTCGGAGCCAAAAGAGTAGTGATCGACGGTATAGATTCACTTTTTTCCCGGTTTAAAAATAAAGAAATAATAAGAAATACAATATACCGGTTAAGCAGTGCCCTGAAGGAGAAGAAAGTAACCGGTCTCATAGCTATGGAATCGTTAAACGATAAACCGGGAAATACCCGCTACGGGGTGGAAGAGTTTGTTACTGACGGAGCTATCGAACTTAAAATGGAAGAGGGAGAGCTGGAATTTATAAGGAAAATGTTTGTAAGAAAACTCAGGGGCTGTGATTTTAGAAGCGGGATAGTGGAGTATGAAATAAACCACAAAGGGATGAGGGTCTTTTCCAGGTTAGTATCCGAAGAATTATCTGCTAAAACAGATTTTAAAAGTAGATTAAAAACGGGGATGGCGGGAGTTGATTCGGCTATGTCCGGCGGTATTCCAAAAGGCCATACTGTATTACTGTCCGGTAATTCGGGAACGGGGAAGACTCTTTTTGGCCTCAAATTTTTAATTAAAGGTATAGAAAACGGCAATAAATCCGTGATGGTGGCCTTAGAAGAGTCTAAGATACAGATTAAAAAGACCGCCTTGGAACACGGATGGGATCTGGATAAGATGGAAAAAAACGGACAGATCTCTTTTATAACAGCCAATCTTTTAGATACCCGGCCCAATAAACTGTTAAATGATATCAAAGATGAAATTGAGAAAACGGGAGCGACACGCCTACTTATAGATTCGGTATCCAGTTTAGAATCCGCGGCTATGGGAGATAATGATGTGAGAAAATTTCTGATACAGTTAAATGATTTTTTAAAAGCTCAAGGCACTACTTCCATATTGAATTATTTAGCTTCGGCAAATTTCGGAGCTTCCGGAACTAATTTGCTTTCCGCTTTAAAGACAAATACTTTACGATTGAGTTCTATAACCGACGGTATATTGATTATGCTTTATGTTGAAAGTGAAGATAAAGTAGAAAGAGTTTTTAATGTACTTAAAATGCGGGGAATACAGCACGATAAGAGTATAATTAAATACCGGATAGAAAAAGGAGGGTTAAAACTTAAAAAATAAGAGAATGGATGCTAAAGATCCGATAAAAGAGAAAATAACTTTTAAGAAGCTGGTTAAAAACAGTCTTGACGGTATAGTAGTGGTGGATGATAAGGGAACTATTATTTATGGTAATCAGTCCGCAAAAGAAATTTTTGGAAGAAAAAATATTATAGGAACGGATTTTGGCATTCCCTGCAAAGAAGACGAGATGATTGAAGTAAAGATACCCGGAAGTAAAAAGGAGAATTTTAAATACGCAGAGATAAAAAGTGCCCGGACTGTACTGGACGGGGAGAAAGTATATATTGTAAATATAAGAGATATAACTCCAAGAAAAGAGGCCCAGAAAGAATATAAGAAGTATCAGAAATTATTAGAAAAAAATGAGAAAAAAGTCCTTATGGGAAAAATGGCCGGGGGTATGGCCCATGAAATAAACAATCCGCTGACCACGGTTTTAGCAATATCTCAGTTACTTTTGGAAGAAGCCAGCTGTCAAAAAAACAGGGAAGATTTAATGGCCTTAAAGAAAAATGCCCAGAGAATTTCCACTACAGTTAAAAGTTTTCTAAGTTTTTCAAAAGACCGGGACTATGTTTATAAAAAAGTTAAATTGGGAAAAATAATAGATAACAGTCTAAAGTTTTTGGATAAAGAGAGAAAAGAAGAAATTAAAATAGTAAAAAAATATGGCAGTGATTCTCCGGTGGTAAAGACCAGCAGATTTCATTTAGAAGAAGTATTAACCAATCTTATAAAAAACGCCATGGAGAGTATGGAAAATTCTTCTGAAAAAGTTTTAACTTTAAGAACAGAAGAAAATGATGACCGGGTACTTATTTTTGTAAAAGATACCGGGTGCGGTATTGACGAGGAAGATTTTGAGAAAATTTTTGAACCCTACTGTACTACCAAAGGCAAAAAAGGAACGGGCCTGGGACTGCCTACCTGCAAGGATATTATGGAAAAATTAGGGGGAGGAATTTTTGTAAAAAGCAAGGGAAAAAACAAAGGTTCAGAATTTGTGGTAAAACTGCCAAAAAAGAAAGGAAATGTTGAAAATCAGGTTTAAAAGAAGGAGAGGTTATGGAAGAAGATAAGCCTAAAAGAGTTCTCGTCGTTGATGACGAAGAAAACATAAGGAATATAAGTAAAAGAATACTGGAGAAGAAAAATTTTGTGGTAGATACAGAGGGTACGGCTGAAAGGGGATATGAACTTCAAAAGGATAAAAAATTTAATGTGATATTGCTGGATATAGATCTTCCCGCGATGAACGGTATTGAATTATTAAAAAAATTAAAAGACGAGGGTACCGTCGCGGAAATAATCATGGTTTCGGGAAAAGGAACGGTTGAGGATGCCGTAAAAGCAATGAAGAGAGGGGCCTATGATTATGTGACAAAACCTTTTGACATACATGAATTGAGAAACGTGGTTAACAGGGCGGCGGAAAAGCAGTCCCTTACCCGACAGCTGGATGTAATGAAATCCGTAAACAGCATAACAGAACAGATAAGCCAGCTGGAACCTGCGGAAGAAATAATGGACAAGGTCCTCAGCTTTTTAATCAATGCCACTTCTGCCGACGGGGGAAATATTGGAATTTGTGAAGGCGAAGAGAATAACATTATAATCAAAACTTCTCAAGGAATAGATAGGGAAAGCAGCGGGGCTAAAGAAACAAAAGAGGGAGATTTTATCTGCGGGTGGGTTGTGGAACACAAAGAACCGGTTTTTTTGAATAAACCGGCTTCCGAAGATAAGAGATTTAAGGATAATATTGATGATGATAAAATAACAGCCCGGTTAAGTATTCCTCTCAGGACAGGGGATGAAGTTATTGGAGTGATAAACCTTAAAAAAGCTGGAACCGATAAAAAATTTTCCCGGAAAGAGTTTGATATTAGCTCTGTAGTAGCCAGGCAGCTGTCCTATTCTATACAAAAAGCTTTTGATTATGAGAAACTTTTAGAATTATCGAAATTAAAAGACGAATTTATTGCCAATGTCTCTCATGAACTGAGGACCCCGCTTCAATCCATAATGGCCAGCTGTGAAATTATTGAGAAAAACCATCCTGAAAGTAAAATGGCCGAAATTTGTATGAGAAATTCAAAGCGGATGCACCGCCTTATAACCCAGCTTTTAGATTTTTCCAGATGGGATGCGGGAGAGTTTTCCTTAGAAAGAGAAAAGCTAATACCGGCTGAATTATGCAGTGAAATAGTGGAAGATATTTCCCATAAAACAGAAAAAAAGAATATAGATATAAAAAATAAAATAAAAAAAGAGCATAAAATATATGCAGACAGATCGGGAGTAAAAAGAGTTCTGGTAAATTTACTGGATAACTCTATAAAATACAGTGACAAGGGGAGTAAAATCGAGATATTTTCAAAGAAAAAAACCGGTTATATCGAAATCACCGTAAAAGATAACGGCAAGGGAATACCTCCAAAGGAGAAGAAAAAAATCTTTGACCGGTTCCATCAGCAGGAGCCGGGCAAGCTGATGACCGAAAAACATAAAGGCCTGGGACTGGGACTTTCCATGGTTAAAAAAATTGTAGAAGCCCATGATGGGAAAGTAGGGGTAGAAAGTAAGCCGAAAGAAGGTAGCAGTTTTTACTTTACGATTCCCGAATACAGAGGAGATAAAAAAAATGAATAATAAAAAAGTCTATACTACCAAGGAAGTAGCGAATCTGTTGAATGCGGATGTCTCTACTATTTCCAACTGGATAGACGAGGGGCATCTTGCAGCCTACCGGACGCCGGGGGGACACCGGAGAGTAAGGAAAAAGTCTTTACTAGAATTTTCGAAAGAGTATAATATGCCGATTTTTAAAAGTGAATTGAGCGAACAAAATTTTCTTATTGTGGACGATGAAGAACACATAAGAAATACCGTAAAAAAAGTATTGAAGAAAAAATTTCCCAAAGCCCATATATATGAAGCCGCCAGCGGATTCAGCGCAGGAAAAATACTTGCCCGGGGAGATATCGGGTATGTAATTCTGGATATTAGAATGCCAGGTATTGACGGTCTGGATTTAATGGACCATATAAAAAACGACTCTGATTTAGGGTCCCCGTCTATAATTGTAATAACCGGTTATCCCAGGGAAGGTCTTGAAGAGGAGATTAAAAGAAAAGGCGCTAAAAAGCTACTTATCAAACCATTTGACATAAAGGATTTAAGAAAAGCCGTAGATGAAATAGTTAGAGAATAGAGAAACATTTATGGAAAAAAAATTCCACAAAATTTTAGTTTTAATTGCTGTAGTATTATTACAGCTTAACGTTAATTTATGGGGGGAAACCGTTAAAGCAGAGTATGGCGAAAATTTCAGCGGGGAATTAAATTATCTAATGCTCACATCTACGGGGATAGCTCTTTCTAACAAAGTGGAGCGGTTATATCCGGCTGCAAATCCCGATCCCAGGGACTGGCATAGTATGTGGACTAACCGGGATACGGGAGAAGTTTATATTTTCGGCGGTTACAATAGTGGGGGAAGTCTCGGGGATACGCAATATTTTTCTCAGGATACCTGGAACGTGTATGAGGGAAGCGGTCCTTCAAAAAGATCTAATGCGGCCGTTACTGACGGGGGGTTACTTTTTGGGGGGGTAGATGACGCTTCTTTTCGTAATGAAACCTGGCAGTTTTCAGTCAGTTCCTGGACGGAAATAATCACATCTTCTGCTCCCTCCTCCCGGAGTGAACACACCCTGGAGATGACCGATGAGGGGGCCGTACTTTTCGGGGGGAGTTCGGGGTCTGCGGAGACCTGGATTTTTGATACTCAAACAGAAAACTGGAATGAAGTTACCCCCGCCCCATCTCCGCCGGACAGAAAAAGACATGTATCCTGGGTTAATGAAGCAGGAGAAGTTATTATTTTCGGCGGTCAGGACGGCGCTGTTGATCCGCAATTTTTTAACGATACCTGGAAATACGATCCGTTGGCGAATGAGTGGAATGAAATTAGTGTCTCAACTTCTCCGACTCCCCGGGAATACAGCGCGGTATATTACGATGAAGACAGTGAGGCAGCGGTTTTATTCGGGGGAGGGCAAGTAGCGGACGGTATTTTTTTAAATGATTTCTGGATTTTTCACAATAATGACTGGCACCGTACGTATCCTTATTATTCGGGGGCTAAGCCCTCCAGCCGGACTAGTTCGGCCGGTGCGTATTATCCGGATAGAAAATCGGGAATATTTTTTGGAGGGTATCAGTATTTTGATGGAAAAGAAGAAAAATATTTTGGAGATACCTGGGAATTTGTCCTTTCTACCGGGGGAGTTTATACTTCCCCTACTTTTGATACCGGTAAGATCAATACCTGGCTTGACTATCAGAAATTAGACTGGGCCGTAAAAGGGAGTTCCGGTACCGTAAAATTTCAATTTGCCTCATCGGCCGATTCTACTCCGGATAATTTTACCGGGCCCGATGGTTCCACGGACAGTTATTATACCACTCCCGGTGATGTTCCTGCCGAACATAGCAATAACCGGTATTTCAGGTACCGTTTTTTTCTTGAGAATGATACGCCGGGAGCTCTGGACCCTCTGCAGGTAGAGACTGCTTCGGTGACCTACAATCATATTCCCACGTCCCCGAATTTGAGCTCTTTTTATGTGGAAAACGGCGGGGTGACAGGTTCTCCGGCAAAATTTGCCTGGTCCAATTCTTCGGATAATGATAACGATGAACTTACGTATCATCTTAAAGTCGCAAAAGATGAAAATTTTAGCGATAGCGAAGTGGTGATAAGTACTGAAAATATTGAAGAATTGGATAATCCCACTTTTACAGAGCAGGAACTGGATCACGGAGGACCCTACTATTGGAAAGTTCGGGCCTATGACGGGTCGGTTTACGGAAATTTTTCTTCTACCTGGACTATTTATATAGATACCGTTCCCCCCGCGGCTGTAACTGAACTTACCGCCCAGAGAGCGGATTTAAGCGGAGCTGCCTATTTAGAATGGACTGTTCCCGATCAACGGCAGTTGTATAAAATACGGTGGTCGAAAAATTATGATAATATTGATAATGAATTCCAGTGGGATGAATCTTCGGAAATGATATATGATTCCACTTTTACGGTAGGGGGAAAAGACAGTAAAATAGTAACCGGTCTGGCCGATGGAACCACTTACTCTTTTTCCGTGCGCCTGGAAGATGAGGCCGGAAACCTGAGCGGTTTTTCGCCCAGTCCCTCGTGCAAAACAAATTCTCCGCCGGAAATTACCCTCACTCAGAATGTTGACGGGGAGTGGGGGACGAAAACGGATAAAGCCACATCCACCATAACATTCGGCTGGGATATATATGATCCGGATCCCGAGGATACCCATGAGGTGGATATATGGCTGGCCGAAGATGTAGGCAGAGACTATGATATTTTGGTGGCTACCGGGATACCGGCAGGTGAGGGGGAATACAATTGGGACTCCCGACATGTAAGGAACGCCCCTTCGTATCAGGCTAAAGTTATAGCCCGGGATCAGCGCAACCTTGAAAATGAAATTACCACCGGAACTATTGATATTTCCAACTATAACGATCCCCCCCAAATCAGTATTTTAAACCCCGAAGGCGGGGAGAAAATAACCGGAATTTTAGATATAGACTGGGACTGGTTTGATCCCAACCGGCCGGATACGGTCTATTTTGAGATTTTGGTTTCCACCGACGGGGGACAGAATTTTACCTATATTGAAGAATACGTTCCGGCTTCGGATATCCCCTACCGGTGGGGATCGGGAAATGTGCCCGATACCCAGGAGGCGGTAATAAAAGTAATAGGTATTGACGACGGACAGCCGTCAGAAAAGGGAGAGGATATTACAGGAGAATTTGAAATAAAGAATGATTTTTTGGCTCCCGAACCGTTTGATTTAATTTCTCCCGAATACGACTCTTTTTCGTATTCCACCCAGGTGGTATTTTCCTGGGAGGAGACCACAGACCCGGACGGCGGGGATATAACCTATTCTCTTTGTATTTCAGATAATTCCGATTTTGTTCCCCATACGCTATATGAAGATTTGACCGCTACTCAAAAAGAGCTGGTCCTTGAAGATGAGACTATTTATTACTGGAAAGTAATAGCCATGGATGAAAAACTGGTTACCCGGGAGAGTTCCTCGGTTGGGAAATTCGCAGTAGATGTAACCACCCCGGCAGTGCTTTCCACCTGGCCGGAAAACGGTTCAATGCTGGTTATGACGGGTACGGAAACGGTCCGTTTTCAATTAAATAAAAATTATAATATTTATGAACCCGAACGTATTTCTGTGCATGAATACCTTGAAATATATGATGAATACGGTAATTATATCAGCGCCATGAATTACGATCTTTCCCTGGATACCGTTACTTACATATTAAAGATTACCCCGGAGAATAAAAAATTTCTGCCGTCCAGGGAGTATACCGTTAACATGGGTAAAGAGATAACCGATGTAGTGGGCCATTCTTTCGGAGGGGACCGGGAAATAAAATTTGTCAGGCTGCTGGAACCCTCGGATACAGCCGAAATCGAAATACCGGATTTTGCTTTATTAGAAATCCCCGCCCGGATTACAGATAATAACGGTTACTATAAAATCAGCAGGGAACAGGAAAATAACGACGTCCGGATGGCCGACAGGCAGGCTATAACCAACCCGTCTTTGGGTAATGAGACGGTAAGCATGGTTAAAATAAGCGCATATAACGAAGCCGGCGAAGAGATTAAAGAATTCAGCAATTCTCCAAGTTTAACTATGAAATACAGAGAAGAAAATGAGATGGTGGTTGGAGAAAATATTGATGAGAATTATCTAAAAATTTTTAGGCTACAAAAAGAGAACGCCCCGGCAGGGACTTTAAACAGCCAGATAAATGCCAGCTGGGAATATATGGGCGGGGAAAATAATTTCAGCCAAAATAAAGTTAAGGTTAAACCGGGTAAAGCGGGAATATTCTCTTTAAAAGCCTATTCAGAGCCGGTAAAAGATGTTTCTGAAATTGTGAATTATCCAAATCCGTTTAAACCCCATGAAGAAGAATTAAAAATTAAATTTATTATTACAAAAGATATGGATTTAAAACTCGAATTTTATACTTTAACGGGTGATTTGGTCTACAGGGAGGAGAAAGAGTTCCGGGGAAATACAAGCGGTACTCAGGTGCAGTTTACCTGGGACGGAAAAAATGGAGAAGGTAGGGTTGTGGCCAACGGGATGTACTTTGGCCGTATTGTGCACAAGGGAAAAGAGAAAGAAAATTTTTTAATAGGAGTTGTAAAGTAAGTAATTATAAGGAGAGATAAAAAATGAACAGCCAAAAAAAGAAAGTATTAATTGCAGAAGACGATGCCGATGTAATAACGGTACTGCAGGCCGGACTTGACGGGTATGATTTTATAACTGCCAAAGACGGAAAAGAGGCCTACGAGAAGATAAAGAGCGAAAAACCGGACCTTATTATTCTGGATATTATGATGCCCGAAATTAACGGAGCCGACGTAAATAAGAAGTTGAAGAAGGATGAAGATTTGAAAGACATACCTGTTTTGATAATTACCGGCCGGCCAAATTTGAAAGGACTATTTTCAGATTCCGGGGAAAATAAAGTATCCGGTTTTCTGGAAAAACCATTTAGTCTGGAAATTTTAGAAGGGGAGTTACAAAAAATATTAAATAAATGAGAAAAGCGGTTTTATCATTTATAGTTTTTATGCGGGCAGCTGCAGTTGCCGGAGCGATCAGTTTGCCGGCGGCCCAGACCGGCGGCGTGGCGGGAGAATATCTCTCTTATTTTTCCGGCTCGGCCAGAGCCCAGGGGATGGGCGACGCCTATACTTCAGTTAACGGCGGAGCTTCATCTTTATATTATAATCCCGCCAGTATAGGAGGGCTGGGCAACCATACGGTGGATACGCTGTATACTTCGCTGCTGGGAGGGGGAAACTATGCGTCGCTTTTTTATTCCGGGGCTCTCGGACTGGAATTTACAACGGGAGTGGGAATTATTTCTTTAAATTCCGGAGAAGGAATAAAAAGAAATCAGTGGGGAGCCAGAGACGGGAAATTCCAGGATTCCCGGACAGCGGTTTATATAGCCCTGGCCAGAAGTTTTGACAGTAAATATAAAATAGGTATGAATTTAAAAGTCCTGGACCAAAAAATAGATAATTACAGTGATTCGGGAGCGGGCCTGGACGGAGGTTTTAAAGTCAGTTTTACCGACCGGTTTGATATGGGGGTAAGTCTACAGAATATCGTTCCGCCGGAATTAAAATTGATAAACGAAACGGAAAAGTATCCTCTTAATATAAAATTAGGCATGAACCGGAGGTTTTTCCTGGATAGAAGTTTAATAATATCCGGTGATATGGGAGTGCTAGACCCTGCCGGACAGAGCACCTTAAGGTGGCATCTGGGGGGAGAATACGAACTTTTTGATATATTATTTGTAAGAGGGGGAGTAAATTATAAAAATATCACCGGGGGTTTGGGAGTGAAAACTGATAATTTTGGTTTTTCCTATTCAGCAAGATATTCACAGCCGGGGCTGTTTCATACGGTAAGCACTTCCTATATGTTTGGTATGCTGCCCTCAAAAAGAGAACAGCGACTGGCCAGAAAAGAAGCAATTTTAGATGAAAGGGAAGAAAGATTCGAAGAATGGAAAAAAGAAAGAGAAAAGGCTCTAAAATCCAGGTTAAGCCGCACCCAGCAGGAACTTGAAAATCAGGTGGATGAGGCCCGGGAAAAGAATAAAGAGCTGGAAGCCCTGATCCAGGCGGCAATGGATATACGCAGGGGAGATTATGAGAAAGCCGAAAAATCTCTCAATAAGATTTTAGAAAGAGATCCCAGCCAGAAGGACGCCGGTAAATTACTGGATATTATTGAAAAAGAGCTGGCAAAAGATTTTTCTTTTAACCGGATGATGGGGGCGTATAACGAAGGGAATTATGAAGTAGCTTTAAGAGAGTCTAAAAAGGCAAAAAGAGATCACCCCCAGTTTACTCAGGCACAGGTTATCGGACTTTTATCTTCAGCCCGGATACACATATTAAATGAAGATTTCCAAAAGGCAAAGAGTGCCCTTCAGAAAGTTTTAGATATCCGTCCGGAAAGTGAGACAGCTAAAACACTGCTTAGAAGAACCGAAAGATTAGAGGAGATTCATGGAGAATAAAAGTAAATTAATAAAATTGTTTTTGTCGGTGATAGTTTTGGGTTTTACCGTCTGCTCGATATCTTATGCGGTACCGGAATCGTACCGTAAGGGAGTAAATCTGTATTTAGACGGCTCTATAGACCCGGCTTTAACCGAGCTGGAAAAGGCTTACGAAGAAGCCCCGGAAAATGAAAAAGTAAAAGGACTGCTGGCCGAGATTTTAATTTTAAAGGCCGGAAGGTTAAATGAAAACGAAGAATATGAGAAAGCTCTTGAATTTATAGAAAGAGCAAAAAAATTAAGACCGGATGATGAAAAAGTTAACCGGGTTTATGATTTACTCTACTCAAAAGTACATCCCGATGAAGCCCTGGAGCAAAAAGAGATACAGGATAACGAAGCGGAATTTGAAGAATCCCAGGATTTAGAAGAGCTTAAAGAAGAAGAGGAAGAGAAACGGGAGGAGAGAGTAAAGATCATAGAAAAACCTCCGGAAAAGCTTACCGTAAAGGAAAGGGAACTGCTCCGCCCTATAATAATGTCCGGAGAAAGCGGCAATGACAATATAGTATATTATGTAATGGGGGGGACGGTTGTTTCTCTAATATTATTTATGATAATGGCCGGATACTGGTTAAAATCTCTTACTCAAACAAACAGGGAGAGTATGGAAGAAATATCCAGGGCATCGGCGCAGAAAGTGGAGAAGATGGAGAAAGAACTGAGAAAAGTACGGCGGGAAAAACGGCAGCTTCGCAAGAAAGATAAAAAAGAGAGCCGGAAGGAAAAAAGAGATCGGCGGCACAGGGAGGAAAAGCTCAAAAAAGAATACGCCCAGCTGCTTAAAGAATCCATACAGTCAAGTAATACACCCCGGGAGATAAAAGAACCCCGCATTTCAGAAAGTCCTGCCGATAAAGAAGAGGAAAAAAGAGTAAAAAGTTCTTTCCGGAAATTGAGAAAAACTAAATACGGAGCATCGGTTAATTTATTAAAAAAGATGACAAAAAGCGGCAATTCCTGGGTACGCCTTTGGGCGGCGGAGCTGACCCCGGATTTAAAAATTCAGGATCAGCTCAATATCTTAAAGGAACTTGTCACGGATCCGGAATATCAGGTTAAAAAGAGAGCCGTAAAAGAGCTAAAACGCATAAATAATTCTAAGAAAACGGATAAAATTTACCGGATGGAAGCCAATAATATATTAAATGATGTTCAAACAGAGGGCTGGGTAGTTTAAAGTGAAAGCAAGGGATTTTGACCGGAAAAAATAAATTTGGTATAATTCTAACAATATAAAGATTTTTAATTAATTTAATTGCCGGGAGGTAATTATACAATGCAAACCCGGAAAATATATACAGAAAGTAGAAAAAATAAATTGTTGGAGAAAAAAGTACCCGCCGTACTAAATTATTTAGTCCGTTATCTTACCTTAAGTTATAGGCCATATATACCGGGAGTGAAAGTTTATGGCTAATTCAAAGATGCCCGATAAAAAACCTTTAATTTATATTACAGTATCAATTATTTTTGTAGTACTTATTATGAATATATTTGGGATAGGGAAAGTATTTGATTTTAAATTACTTGACCAAATGTTTAAATTAAGAGGTCCGCAGAAAATGTCCGGCAATGTAAAAGTTGTGGCTATAGGCGATGAGAGCGTATCCCCCCAGGTTCTGGGCAGGTGGCCGTGGCGGAGAGCTTATATGGCCACTTTTATAAATATAATGAATATTTTAGAACTGGATACCCTGGTATTTGACGTTCTTTTTACCGAGCCGTCTTCAAATTTCCCCGAAGATGACGAGGCTCTGATACAGCAGGCCGATTTGATGGGAAATGTCTATTTTCCGTTTTTTGGGATGCCCAAAACAGCAAAGATAAAAAAGGGTTACAGCGACAAGTTAAGTCCGGAGCATGAAGAACTTCTGGAAAAAATAGCTTTAGCCCGTGTTGAAGATTTGAAAAATACTCAGGATTTATTTGAATTTAAATCTCTGTCATTACCTATTCCGGAATTGAGTGAAGTTGCGGGTGGTTCGGGTTATATTAATGCCGAGCCCGATACCGACGGTATTACAAGGCGTGTCCCCCTGGTAATGAGATACAAAGATTATATCGTGCCCAATGTAGCATTTGGAGCCGTTTTAAATTACATGGATATAGAAAAAGAAGATGTGACCATCACCCCCGGCCGGTCAATAGAATTAAAGACAAAGAACAAAACTATAAGAATTCCGGTAGATGATAAGACCAGGATGTTAGTTAACCATGTGGGGAAGTTTAACGCCGATAATATAGGAATGGCTTCCTTTGTTGAGGTCGTTCAGTCATATAATGCCCTGGCTGACGGTGAGGAACCAAAAATAGATTTATCTAATTTAGAGGATAAGATGGCTTTTTTAGGTCTTACGGCAACCGGAACATCGGATTTAAATCCCGTACCGTACTCAACTTCTTTTCCCATGGTGGCGTTTTTAGCGACGGTTGCTTCTAATGTTGTAGATGGCAATTTTCTCAGACCGGTATCTGTCTGGGTTAATTCCGGCATTATAGTATTTGTGATTTTATTGGCAATGGGAATAACTGCTAAATTTAAAGCCCTATCTTCTGCTCTTTTAAATATTATTATAGGAACTGGTTACTTTTATACCAGTTATATTTTATTTAAAAATGAGTGTGTAGTAAGTACTTTGTATCCTCTTGTGGGTATATTATTTTCTTATACCAGTATGACAGTATATAAATTTGCCACCGAGGAACAGGAAAAGAAGATAATAAGAAGTATGTTTCAAAGATATGTATCCACCCAGGTAGTTGATGTATTACTGGAGAAACCGGACCAGATAAAACTGGGGGGCCAGAGAAAACTCTTAACTGTCTTTTTCTCAGATATAAGAGGGTTTACATCCATGTCCGAAAAGCTTCAACCGGAAGAAGTAGTGCATGTTTTAAATGAATATCTTACCGAAATGATAGAAATTGTTTTTAAGTACAATGGAACTTTAGATAAATTTATGGGAGATGCGGTTATGGCTTTGTGGGGAGCGCCCGTTAAGCAGGATAATCATGCACATCTGGCCGTTAAGGCGGCCTGGGAAATGAAGGGAGCCCTTAAAAAACTGCAGGAAAAATGGGTTGCAGAAGGGAAAAAAACCATATCCGTGGGAATGGGTATTAACACCGGGGATGTGGTAGTGGGAAATATGGGTTCGAAACAGTTTGCCGATTATACCGTTATAGGGGATAATGTGAATCTGGCGGCCAGGCTTGAGGAAAACGCCAAACCGGGGCAGCTTTTATTAAGTGAATCCACTTACCGGCGGGTAAAAGATATAGTGAAGGCAAACAAAATGTCTCCCATGAAAGTAAAAGGAAAAGATAAACCGGTTGAAGTTTACGAAGTTATTGAGTTAATAAAAGAAAATATTTAAGTGTGATTAAAGTCACTGATTAATTTAAATAAATAAGTTATAATGTATATGCTAGTATTAATAAATTTTAAAAAAGTATTTAAATAGCTAAACGGAGGTTTTTAACAATGTATTATTTTTATAGAAAGGCACTGGCAATTGTGGGAGTACTTATACTGATTTGCGGGCCGGTTTTTGCCGGTGTGGCATCCATCTCTCAGATAGAAGGGACAGTCCAGATAAAGACTGCCGGCCAGGAAAAATGGAAAGAGGCTCAGATAGACCAGGAGGTCAGCAGCGGGGATTTAGTGAGGACCAGTAGCGAATCTGTAGCTGTAATTAAATTTGAAACCGGTCATGAAGCCAAAATTTCTTCCCAAAGCTCTATGGAAATTAGGGAGGCCAATAAAGAACAGACAGATCTGGAACTTTTTAAAGGTAAACTCAGATCAAAAGTTAGAGAGTTAAGTAAAGACGAAAGTTATAGTATCCGATCCCCCCAGGCCGTTGCCGGGGTCAGGGGAACTGATTTTGAAGTTATAGTTGCAGATAATGCTACCCGGCTTGAAGTTTTTGAGGGGCGTGTAGAGGCCAGGGAGTTAATTACCGGAGAGAGCGTGGAAGTCAGAGCCGGTCAGTATACAAATATAAAGAAAAATGAAAGCCCCGCTTCGCCCAGTCAGCTTGAGTCTGACGAGCCCGGTACGGATAAGACCAAAGCTCCGGATCCTGAGGAGAAAGAATACGGAAATATACGGGAAGAAGTTCGCCGGGAAATGTTTAAAGAAATCACCCGTGAAGCAGTTCTTTCCCGGGCCGCCGAAGAGATAAAAAAAGCGGAATACGAGAACGGAAAAGTAATGACTGATGTTCACGGAAACCGGGTAAGACTGGAAGAGTATATTGTCCGGCCGAAAGAAAATGAATTTAAATACGTGGTTTTAAATCACCGGGAGAACCGGTTTGATTTCGGAAAAATAAATTTTGTATTTGACAGCAGTCTCCCCGAGAATTTAAATCGGGCCACTGAAAATATGTTTTACGCGGAAACCCCAGAAAAACCGGAGTGGGTTCTGACGGATTTAACTTCGGTGATTTCCAATACAAAAGATAGAGTTAACGAAGTGGGTACCGGCGGGGATATGCTTCAGGACTCGGAAGATAACTGGCATCATTATTTTGAAAATTTTTCTTTTTCGGTGAAGGGAGCCGAAAAACAGGAAAAGACTTTGTGGACCAGGGAAATTTACGGCGGATACAGCGACGCTAATTACGAAGATTTAACCGTAGAATACAGTTACTACCTGGATAGCGGCGAACCGGACTCTATAAGTGAGCGTCCGTCGGGAGAGGATACTTTCCATTTTTACAATAAAGATACTTATGCGGACGGTACCTGGATATCTACGGACGATTATTTTATCAACGATGAGGGGGATATACAGACCACCCGAGATATAACTGACAGTTTCTCTTCTAAAATGGACGGCAGTTTTGCAGAGTATCTTGCCGGACTTAATTTTGAGAGAAAGTACGAGAGTTCGGAATTCGGAGACCGGGATATTGACCTGGTTTTTTCTACAAAATTAGTATTGGATTCGGGGATGTTCTCGTATTAAAGTCATAAGGGTATGAAAAAGATAAGTAGTTTTTATAAAGGAGAGTAAACGTGAAATATTTAGTCGGACTGGTGACGGGATTAATTTTTATTTTTAATATGTATGCGATTTCTTATGCAGAAGTTAAATATACACCGGTTGCCGATATTTCGGTTGCCGGCGGGCAGTATTTTTTAGAGGGTACACCTTCTTCGTTCGGAGGAAATTCAGATATATATTTTTCTCCGGCGCTGAATTTTGGGAAAGACAGTTCTCTGGTACCTGTTTTGAGTTTAAATTATTCCGGCACCCAGGATGTTCAGGAACTTGTAGGCGGGGATACTTTAACCCGTCAGTCTGCCGACGGAGGTATTAACTTGACGTATGTAACCACTTATGCAGATGTGAAAACCCGCATCCGCACCAGTTATAAAAAATCGTTTATAAATGAGACAAAAGACGAGGGGTGGGGGGATGGTCTTTTTAACTATGACAGAATGCTTTTCGGAGTAGAGGGGGAGAAAAAAGCGTTTGGACATAATATGTCCTTAGCTTTAGATTATTATGAAGTAAAGTTCCCCAATTATTCCAGTCTTGTATCCGAAGCCCAGGAGGATTTTGAAACAGCTATAGATACCTATACTTATACCGAAATATCTCAAAATGCCGGCGAAGATGTTCTGGATTATTCAGATGTTATGGTAAAATTAAAAGGAGAAAAAGATTATACTGCTAATATGTCGGCCAGTTATTCTTATTCGCTGGATTTAATAAATTACAGCGATCAGACTATAGTAAAAGAAGACGGCTCTTTTTCTCCGGATTTAAGAAAAGATATTATAAATACTTTCCGTGCCGGTCTGGATTATAATTACCGCCGGGCGGTCATAGGGCTGGAAAATGAGACAACATTTTTAAATTCCAATCAGAATTCTTACGATTCGCAGGCTACTAAATATATAGAAAATTTTTATTCTTACGCGGATACTTCCTTTACGCCGTCTCTAACTTTGTACCTGGGTGATAAAGATAATTTAAGCCTTTTTAATATCATGTGGAATATAAACTGGCGAAAATATTCCGGCAGACTGGTAAGGGAAGACGACGCTTCTTATACTGACAGCAATGTAAAACAGTTATATAATAATTTCGGTTTATCGTATAGGTACCCTGTCGCTGAAAATTTACAGCTTTTTGCCAGGATTAACAGGCAGGTGGTATCTTCAAATATGGACTATGAAGCAAATTACAAATACAACTATACTGCTACTAACTATAATGTAGGGTTAAACTGGCAGTATTAAATATAGATTAAAAAATAATATCCTAAAATACGGAGGAAAAAATGAATAAAAAATTAATAGCGGCAGTGGCAGGGGTCTTTTTGTTGAGCGCAAATGCTTTTGCATCGCAGATAAACGTAACAGTGACGGATAGTTCCGGCAATCCTGTACCGGGTACTCAGATAGTACTGGTAAATTTTGAAAATATGACCGATTCCCATGTCGGTTATGCTGATACGGGGGGGGCGCACAATTTTTCATCAGTTACAGACGGCGAAACATATGGTGTGTTTGTCTCGTCCCAGGGCTGGAATCCCCCGTTCTTAGAGCAGATAAACAGCGACTACCCCCCGGAAGTTACTGCGGAAGAGTCCACCGTAGAGGAACCAGTAACTCTTTCCCCGGTTTACGAGGGGGACATGGATAAATATTGTGTAGTGGAAGCTACTGTAACGGTAAGTTCTCCTACAGTAGTCTTCGGTGGAATAGGAAATTCCACTGCCGAGGGAGATGTGGCTATGGGAGCGGCTTATATTGATTCTTACGACGGTCAGGTAACTACCGGACGTATAAGATATTACAATGTACCTAACGACCTTGGCGGGGAATACTACGCAGGTGTATTTTCACCGCTGATGAACAAGCATATTGACGGCACAGTAGAAAGCCTCGCCGGACAAACCGGAATAGTTTCCGCTCCGGGTCTGGATCTTACTTCTGAAGACGCTGTTGAACCGGATAACACTGACAGTTCAGTAGAAACAGCCGATAAACTTATATTCCGCGGGGTTGTATCCGATGATTCGGGCGCTCCATTAAGGGATGCTGAAGTGCGCATTGAATACGGTACTTATACCGCAACGGGGGATTGGGTGTGGGATTCTTTTACATCGTGGACGGATTCAGACGGAGTTTACCGAGTTTACAGCGATACAGTACCGCCGGCGGCAGATTTTACTTACAGCGTTACCCGCCGGGGACATATAGGGACAAGTACTGTTAAATCCGCTACTTTTGAATCTTATCCGGTAAAAGAAAATTTCTTGCTGGGAGTCGCTTCGGGAGAACTGCGGGGGAAACTTTATCTTGGAACAACCGATTATGTCATTCCCGAAGGGCATGTGAATGTTTACGGGGACCATACGTACTGGAGCGTAGACGGAAGTTCGGATCCGGCCAATTTAGTCAAAGACGAGCCTTACGCCTGGGATGATGCCAATATAGGGTGGGACGGTGTTTTTAAGATAGACAATTTACCTTCGGGCAATTATATAGTGGATGTATGGTCTGATTTTTCTGAGGAAAGCATTAAATATAATAACGGAATTAACGGCGAAGAAGACGTAAACTGGGGCTCGCCGACTGACTATGAGGGAGCCCGGCAAGTAGGCGGTGATGATTTGAGAATTACCGTATGGACCAGTTCTTTCAGCGTTTTTACTTCTACCGGGGGAGATGTAACGTCATCAAAGACTGATGATGCTGGAAACCTTCTGGTGGAACTTGAGCCTAAAGAGATTACTTCAAGTTCAACAGCTACAATCACGGGAACGCTAAATTTACTTTCCGGAGATGAAATCTCTGAATCCAGTCCGGTAACCCTAATAGTAGGGGAGCGGTGGGACACCTACCAGCAGGATATTACAACGTCAGTATATAGCCCAGCCGTCAGTGAGGGTACTGATGTTTATGTAGAACTCGACCACGACAGGGTCTTTGAAGAAGGCCTGGAAGTTAGTCCTACAGATTACAACATAATTTCGTATGTTACCTGGGGGGATGAAACCTCAAACAGCAGAGTATACTGGGATGATACTGTTACTCAGCCTGCAGACGGGGAAAATCTTGATGTAACTTATACTTATGAAAATCCAGTTCCCCCGGTGCGTACTTTTGAAAAGATTTCGGGTACCGGCACCACTTTTCCTTTTAATGTAACGGTGGAGAAAGGTAAGAGTTATCGCCTGGAAATAAGATCTCTTAATTACGGGCCGGTGTATAAAATGGGACAGCGCGATATACTTGAAAATATTGATATGACTGATAAGAGTACCGAAGAGGTGGGGGAAATTGATATTAACCCATCGGGACAGATAAAGGGTTATGTTCAAAAACCCGACGGCAACTATTTTAAACCGGTAAACAAAAAATTTAATGTAGGAACCACAGATTATTACAGGGTGGAAACCGGGATGGATATTGAAGCCGTCGGAACAGATATTGATTCCTGGGGTTATTCTAAGGTTTACGATGACGGTTCTTTTCGCATAACCGGATTACTTCCGGGAACGTACCGTCTAAAAACTAATACCAGGTTGTGGATTGATGTGGACTGGGACAGGGCTGATGCCGAACAGTATCAGCAGGATATGTACGCGAAAGAACTACAAAAAATCCCCTGGGCAGAGGTGAAAAAAGAATACACCGTAGAAGCTTCTACTGTACCGAAAAAGATTAAACTTAATCTGGAAGGAGGCGTTGACGTGGCCCCGCATTCAAAAATAAAAGTTGATATTAAGGAAACACTTTTCAGTGACGTTACGGGGTATTTTTAT
>JBNJDT010000021.1:0-22877 GCA_051745145.1 Elusimicrobiota bacterium | reverse complement strand
GTAAGCTGTGTGGATATGGAATCTTCTATGATATTTTCTGCGGCTAAAGAAATTGACAGAAATGTACTGGGCCTGTTTTATGTTACCGATACCGTGGGAAAAATGAGTTTTTACCGTGATTTTTCAAAAAAATTGCGAGAAAAGATAAAAGGAGCCCGGAAGAGCCTGGCCCGAAAAGTTACGGATTTTGTAATTAATGAGCTGGCCTGAGAAATCCAAAAACATAAAAAAATATGTGGAAGATAAATTCGGCCGGCTGGGGTTAAATAAAAAGAACGAAATCGCCAGGCTGGCGTATGAAATTTCAAAGCGGGAAAAAAATAATTTTGAAAATATCCTGCCCGATACCGGTAAATCAAACAATTACCATTTCGAAAAGATAAAAAATAACCTTTTAAATAAGAGGTTTCCCGAATATGCAAAAGATATGCCTAAAGAAAAAGTTTACCTACCCAAGCTTGAAATAGGTGAAGAGAACAGGGCCGGTATTAATAATCAAAATACAATTATAACTCCCAAAAAAGTATACTATGAAGAGGGAACGGAAAATTCCGGAGTATTACAGAACTTAATTAAAAAATTTCCCGGCGTTGAGACCCGGCAGATTTCTGAAATTAAAGAATTTATAACCGGGTCGGATTACAGCATAGAAAATTACAACAAAAGGCGGGAAACTGTTATAGTTACAAAGCAAAGATACGATTTTATTAAGCCCTGTCCCTGCACGAAAAGATGTCTGTGCTGCGGATACCATATCTTTAATCTGGGTTTTGGCTGTCCTTATGAGTGTACTTACTGTTACCTGCAGGAGTATACTAATACTCCCGGAATAATTTTACCGGCGAATCTGGATGATTATTTTAAAAAGTTCAGGAATTATGTTGTCCGGAAAAGTAAACTGCGCATGGGAACGGGAGAATTTACCGACTCCCTGGTCTTTGATGATATTACCGGATATTCAAAAGAGATTGTTAAATTTATGAGAGATTTTCCGGAAATTATATTTGAATTTAAAACTAAGAGTACAAATATCGATAATTTATTAAATATTGAGCCTCCGGAAAATGTGGTTATATCCTGGTCTTTAAATCCCCAAAATTTTATAGATGAGAATGAACATTTTACTCCCTCCCTGGATAGCCGCCTGGAGGCGGCCTCAAAATGTGTAGAGAGGGGATACAGGGTCGGATTTCACTTTGATCCGGTGGTGCCCTATACCGGCTGGAAAAAAGAGTACGGGGGAGTGATAGATAAAATGTACTCCCGGATTTCTAAAGATAAGATCGCCTGGATAAGCCTGGGAACTTTCCGGTTTTCCAGGAATTTAAAACGGATAATAGAGAACCGGTTTCCGGACTCTGATATACTAAACGGGGAATTGTTTATCGGTTTTGACGGTAAGTTAAGATATCCTCAGGATTTGAGAATAGAAGTCTACCGGGAGATGTTAAAAAAATTAAAACCGGTAGCCGGAAATCCTTATATTTATCTTTGTATGGAAAATAAAAAAGTATGGGAAGCCTGCGGTCTGGATCCGGAATGGAGATGGAGTTAATATTATGTCTTTAATGGCTATTAATATCGCTTATATTTTTATGCTGATTGCCTTTATGCTTCGGGATTTACTGTGGCTTAGGGTAATACTGATTTGCGCTCATCTTTCTTTTATTGTTTATTCTACCTTAGTGGGTAATTATTCGATGCTGGGCTGGAATGCTGTCTTTTTATTAATAAACTCCGTCCAGGCTGTAATATTACTGCAAAAAAGACGTCCGGTAGAACTTTCCCCGGAAATGGAAAAAATTTATCAAAATGCTTTTGACTGCCTTAAACGAAAAGAATTTTTGTACTTCTGGCATACCGGGAGAGAGGAAAGCAGTGAGGAAAAGTACCTGGTAGAAAGGGGGACCCGGCAGAACGACTTATTTTATATAACCGCCGGCAAGGTGGAGATTATAAGTGAAGGCGAAAAAGTAACTGTTCTTAAACCCGGGGATTTTATTGCGGAGACCAGTATATTTTTAGATGACACGGTGAATATTGATGCCCGCCCGATGGGAGAGGTTAAATTTATCCGGTGGCCCCAGGAAGTTTTGCTGGGCCTTCGCAAAACCAATCCGGAAGTATTGTCTAAAGTTGAGAGACTGGTGAGCAGATATATGGTAAAAAAACTTAAGAGAGCTTTAGGTAACTAAAATGGTCGGTTAAATATTTATATAAAGTAAATGCGGTGCTTAATAGCAGTATTAAAACGCGTATTTTGGAGAAAACGAAAAGTAGCAGCAATTTAACTTGCATTTAAATTAACTTTCAATTACAATATACAAACATTAAAATAAAAATATATTATAAATAAAAAGAAAAATGAGCGATAAAACATACAAAATACTTTTAGTAGACGATAATTCTTCTATACGGAGATTGGGCGAATTTATGCTGCAGGAAAAATATGAAGTAATTACAGGAACTAACGGCAAAGAAGCTGTCGAATTTTCCCAAGAAGAGGTTCCGGATCTTATTCTTATGGATCTAAATATGCCTAAACTTGACGGTTTAGAAGCAGCCAAAGAGATAAGAGCAAATCCTAAAACGGAGAGCATACCAATTATGATAGTATCCGGTCAGGAAAAAGAATCCGAATTTCCGGAAGGGTTACCCGCGGAAGTTGATGCGTATGTAGTGAAACCGTTTGATGTTGAAGCTCTCCACCGCAAAATAGAAGAACATTTAAACTCCTCGGAATAAAAAATAGACCAGTAAAAGTATAGAATTTAAGAGAAAATTGTAGTATATGGACTAAGTTTGTAAAGGCAGGTCAAACTTTACTGTTGTACCATTTTTTGTATCGGATTTAATTTTTAACTTTCCCCTGTGTCTTTTAATTATTCCCTCAGATATAGTTAATCCCATACCCGAGCTGTTATTTTTAGTTGAAAAGTATATTTGAGTAACTTTATCAAGGTTTTTCTTATTTATACCTCTGCCATTGTCAGTTATTTTTATTATAGTTCTTTCTTCTGAATCTTCTTCAGGTATTTCCCGGCTAATTTTTATAGACCCGTTATTATTTTCTATAGCCTGGACAGCATTATTAAACAGGTGGTAAAGGGCCACGACAATTTCCCATTTATCCACCTTTAATTTAAGGGGGTCAGAAATCTGATTATCGAGCTTGATATTCTCCGGGATATTACAGATCTCAATTGCTATATCTAAAATTTCTGTAAAATTTATATTTTCAGGTTGAACAGGGGGTCTACGAACTTGTTCCCGCTGTTCATCAAGAAGTGAAGTTAAAGCATCTATTTCGGTATTACTTATGCTGATGATTTTTTTTACCCGCTCGCCTGCATCATCATCCATGGACCCTTTTAAATAATGCATTCCGGTTTTAAGAGAGGAGACGGGATTTCTAATATCATGGGATATAACACTTATTGCTTCTTCAAGAGCTGCTTCCTGATTTTTTCTAATAAATTTTTTATAATTGATTTCCATATATTACTCCTCTTTTTTTATTAAAATAGCTGTTAAACTTATACAATATTTAAAATTAAAAAATAAGAAAATTTATAATATTAATTTTAAATATGATACCCAATTTTATTTTAAAAATCAAATAAGTTCTTAATAGATAAATTGCGGTAATTTTGTGTTATTTATATTAAAATTTTAAATTTTTTAAAATACAATTAAGTTATATATAAGATATACAAAAACTAAGAGCAGGAATATTAAAACTACTATTTCTATCGGAAATTTTTTGTAAGTGCCCGGGTTAGGGGATATATTTTTTAATTTTACTTTAAATGTTTTAGCATTCTGAATACGTTCGGAAGGGGATTTTTCAAGAGCTTTTAAGACAAGTTTATTTAAACTATCAGGAACCGAAGGATTAATTTTTTCCGGAGGCGTTAAAGTTTTTAGGGCGGTATTATCCTTATTTTTGAAATCCTTAAACGGATGTTTATTTGTCAGTAATTCATAAAGTATGACTCCCGTCCCGTATATATCAATTGAAGGACTTACCTTTTCGTCGAGTTGTCCGGTAACCAGGTAGGTCGACTCATTTAAATCTTTTTTTTCATTATCAGATATTTTTCTGGCCAAACCAAAATTCATTATTTTCACAGTGTTATCTTTTTTCATAAGAATGTTACGGGGATTTATATTTTGATGTATTATATTTAGGCTGTGCAGGTATTCAATGCCATCTAATATCTGATTTACTATATCTATGATTGTAACCATAGTTAAATCTGTTTTTGAAGATATGGTGTTTTTTAAAGGTTGACCGTCTATAAATTCTTCTACTTGATAACATATCTTTTCGCTGAATTTAAAATTAAATATTTTAAGGATATTCGGATGATCCAATTTTTTTAGTAGCGCTGCCGAATGTTTAAATTTTTGAATATCGGCTTTGTTATTTATAATTCTAAGGGCAACTGTACGTTTTTCTTTTTGGTCCTTACATCTATAGACATTACTTAATTCTGCCTCAGCAGGAAGAGATAGCACTTTATATCGGTTATCGATGATATCAACAGGTTTAAAGGCCATATTATTTTCCCCGGGTTAATCTTTGGGCTAAAAATTTAGGCAGTTTTTCAGATAAAATTTTATTTTGAGTATCTTCTATATTGTATTTAATACGATGTAGGCTTACCTTTTGGGAATCAGTATCATAAAGACAGGCGCAAGCTTTAGGATCGCCGTCCCTGGGTTGTCCTACAGAGCCCGCATTTATGATATACCGGTAATTATCTTTAATCTTTACCATTTTATCCGGAGTAAATTCTTTTATTCTCACTCTTTTATGTCGGTTTTGTTCAAAACAAGCCGGAAAATGTGTATGACCTATAAAACATATCTGTTTTTCTATTTTTTTAAAATTTATATATGCCACAGAAATATCCAGCACGTATTCTGACATAGGTGCCCGGGGACTCCCGTGCACAAACATAAAATTATCTTCTTCTTTTTTATAATCCTGAGCAGACAGAAAATTTAAGTTTTCTGAAGTTATATGATTCCGGGTCCATTTTACCGCCCGGGAGGCCATCGGGTTAAAGTGATAGGCATTTTTATAATCTATTACAGCGTGATCGTGATTACCTATTACGGTGTATAAATCGGAATTATTGCGAATTAAATTTATACATTTATTAGGTTCAGGACCGTAACCAACGATATCCCCGCAGTTAATAATACGATCTACATTCTTTTCTTTTAGAAAAGACATTACCGCCTTGGCGGCATTATAATTTCCGTGAATATCAGATATTATTCCGTATAACATATATCTAAAATAAGTTTTTCCCGGCAAAAAACCGGTACATGGCTTTTACTACAAAAACCGGTAAATTCAATATTCTAAGTAGTCTCCAGGGTTCTATCATTAATCGCCAGGTCCATTCTAAACCGGATATCCTAAATAAAACCGGTGCTCTTTTTAAATTACCGCTTAAAACGTCAAAACTCCCCCCCACTCCCATTATTAAACCGGCATTGATTGAATTTTTATTGCGGTCTATCCAGAACTCTTGCTGTTTCATATTCAAACCTACAAATAATATTTGGGGCCTTACCCTGTTAATATTTTCTATGATTTTTTTTTCCTGCTCATCTGAAAAATAACCGTGATGGTAGCCGCAAATTTTTGTATTGCTGAATTTTTTTTTTAGTTTTTGAGCAGCTGTTTTAGCTACTCCTTTTTTACCGCCTAAAAAAAAAGATTTTTTCCCTTTTTTAATTAAAGTTTGCATTAACTCTATTCCCGGATAACGGCGTATAATATTTGTGTCTTTGTTATATGATATTAGTGAAAATAAAGTAGCGGATATACTTATACCCACACTGTCTGAAATTAATAAATCTGCTCTTTTTAATGTATCTAAAAATTCTTGTTCCCTCCATCCTTCTAAAAGCATAAGCGTATTTAGGGTTACAATATTTTGCGCTTTATCCCTTTTGTTGCTGAACCGGAGTGCTTTCTGCAATATTTCATTTTTAGAATATGGTTTAAGCATGAGTAATTAAATTTTATTGTTCTGCGGCCGCCCGTGCCTCCCGCAGTTTTACCGAAATTATTTTTGAAACTCCAAACTCCTCCATAGTAACTCCGTAGAACGTGTCGCATATTTCCATGGTTAATTTATTATGAGTAATCATTATAAACTGGGTTGTATCCGTATAGTCATTCAGCATTCTTAAAAATCGGCGGAGATTTGTTTCATCCAGCTGGGAATCCACTTCATCGAGGATACAAAAAGGCGTGGGTTTAACTTCATAAACCGCGAACATCAAAGCTATGGCACACATTGATTTTTCGCCTCCGGAAATTAGTTTTAAAGAGTTCATCTTTTTCCCGGCGGGTTTTGCTTTTATTTTGATACCGCTTTCTAAAAGGTTATCCGAATCAGTTAATTCCAGTCGAGCGGAACCCCCCTCAAATAATTTTTTAAATATTTTTTGAAAATTTTTATTGACCTTATTAAAAGTTTCTTCAAATTTTTTGCGGGTATTTTTCTCTATATTGTGTATTATTTTTTGTAAATTTTCATCAGAACTTTCCAAATCTTCGACATGCTCGCGGATAAAATCAAATCTTTCCTGTTCCTTTTTGTATTCCGAAGGAGCTTCTAAGTTGACATTACCGATGCGTGAAATTTTATTTTTTAAATCCGTTATCTCTTCCCTGTTTACTTTTTCTTTGCGATAATCTTTAAGAGCTTTTTTTAAGCTTATTTCCATATCTTCGTTTAAACGGTTTTTTATATTTTTTATTCTTTCCTTTAAGCGGCTCTTTGTCTGTTTTTTATTTCCGGCGGATTCTTTCTTTTTTTCCAGTTTAGTTGTACATGTTTTTAAGTCTTTCTTTTTTCTTTTTAAAACGGAAATATACTCGTTTCTCTGTTTCTCTTTTTTCTGTATTATTTTTGTCAATCCGGTTTTTTCTTTTTCCAAATCGGCAATTTTATCTTTGTCTTTGGTGTTCCGTTTCTTATTATTTTTAAGTTGAGCGGTTAGATCCTGAAGGGACTTTTTTATATTTTCAATATCTTCTTGTAACCGTTTTCTGTCATTTTTAAATTTTTTAATATTATTTTTCTGTTGATTTTTTTGTTCCTTTAAATTGTTTTTATGAGCATTCACTTCAGCCAGTTTTTCCGTAATTTTTGTAAGTTTGTTTTCTAAATTTTGAAGTTTTTTAGTCTTTTGAAATATATTATTATTAATTTTCTTTTCTTTTTTAATTAAACCGTTAATTTTGGTTTTGTTTTTCCGGTCCTCTTTAATATTGGATAATAGATCTTTGGTTTTTTCGAGTTCTGCGCCGGTATATTCATAATTTCCTTGAAGTTGACTGATTTTCTGGTTTGTCTTAAAGAGTTTGTTTCTGAATTTATCTTTTTTGGAATTTATGTCATTAATTTTTTCTCTAATGTCTTCTTTATTATTTTTAATATCTTCTATCTCTTTCTCTTTTTGAGTAAGTTTCTTTTTTAGTTGTTTTATATCGTTTTCTAAACTTAAAAGATGTCTGGATCTTACGGGTATTTCCCCGCCGCCGGTAATGACGCAATTGTCTTTCCAGATCAGGTCATCTTTTATTTTACAGTTTTCAGTCAGGTAAGCTATAATTTTTTCATATTTTTCTTCAATATCTATTTGTACGGGTAAATTTGTACTGATTTTTTTTTCAGGAAGATGATCTAAAATAATAAAAGTAAGCGGTGGGAAATTATTTTTCTTGAGAAAGGTAATTGCTTTAATTACTTTTTTGCGATTTTGAGCGATCATCCAGCTTGATTTTTCGCCTATAAGCGAAATTATCTTTTTAAAGTTTTTTTCAGATAAATTTTCTTTCAAGATAGCAGAGATAGGACCCTGTATGCCCGTAAAATTTTCATCGGCTATTTTTTCAATACTTAATAGCTGGGGTAAATATTTTTTCCCTGAATCCAGTTCACTTTTTCGAGTATGATATTCTTTGAGTAAATCTTCCCGTTTTTTTTCAGCTGTTTTCAGGTTTTCATTTAAAACATTAAGTTTTTTCTGTAATTTTTTGTTGTTTTCAGTTACCCCCTGTATATCTTCCTGTATTTTTTTTACGTGTTTTTCTTCTTTTTGTATTGTCTTATTTATCTCTTCGTAAGAGGAAGCTAACTCTTCTTTTTTCTCTTTTAATTCTTGAAGTTTAGTCTGGGATGCCTTTTTCTGGCTCTTTAAATCTATCTTTTTATTTCTGAGTCCGGAAAGATCTCGTTCGGAATTTTCAATACTATTTTTTATATCTTTAATTTTTTGGGATAAATTCTGCTTTTTCTCACTGAGCTTTTCTGATTTTTCCTTAAAGTCCCGGTAATTCTGCTCCAGTTTGTTTTTGGAATTGGATTCAGTGGCCGATTCTATTTTATCATTTAATTCTTTGATACTCTTCTTATTGTATTTAAGGTTGGAATTTAATCTTTCTATTTCTGTTTGTAGACGTTTTTGAGTTGATTTAAAATTATTTATTCTTTCTGAAATTATTGTAATTTGACTTTTCACCTGACTTATTTTTTTATTTTTCTCAATTATTAACTCATCGGTTTCTTCTTTTTTGTTTTCCAGATCAGTTACTTTTTTAGTTAATCTTCCTTTTTTTGAGGATAAATCAGCTATCTCTTTTTCAAGAGTATGGATATTTTTTAATTTGTCATTTAATTTTTTGTCAATATCTTTATATTCCTGGCATAACTGACTGATTGTCAGATAGCGCAACTCTTTTTTATATCTTTTATACCGTTTTGCCCGGTTTGTTTGACGTTTTAATCGTCTAATGTTTTTCTGGACTTCCGCCATTATATTTTTCACTTCTCCCAGATCATCCCTTATTCTTTCCAGACGCCGCTGGGTTTCCAGCTTTTTCTCTTTATATTTACGGGTGCCCGCAACTTCTTCAATAATACTCCGTCTTTCCTGGGGGGAGCTGTTTAAAATTAAATCAACATTATTTTGTTCCATTACTGAATATGACCGGGTTCCGATGCCTGTATCTAAAAACAGCTGTTTAATATCTTTGAGCCGGCAGGGATTTTTATTTATAAAATACTCACTTTCTCCGGACCGGTATAATTTTCTGGTTATAGTAACCTCATTATAATCCACGGGAAGTAAATCTTTGGAGTTATCCATAATGAGCTCTACATAAGCGTAACTAAGAGGTTCTCTGGAACGGGAACCTTTAAATAACATATCTGTCATTTTTTCGCCCCGGAGTTTGGATGGGCTTTGTTCACCTAAGACCCAGTTAAAAGCATCTACGACATTGGATTTGCCGCATCCGTTTGGTCCGACTACAGCCGCTATACCTTTATTAAATTCAAAAGTAACCTCATCGGCAAAAGATTTAAAACCGAAAATTTTTAATTTTTTAAGATACACCGTACCGCTCTTTTTCCGATAATATACAACCGCAGTATTCCTGTCTGTACAGCCCCAGTTCTTTAGAAATTTTTATACCTTTTTTCCACCCCTTGCGAAAATCTTTATATAAAAATTCAGGGCTATATTTTTTAGCTAAATTTTCCCCGATATCTTTTATCAGATCGTGATTTTGAAACTTGCTGTATAACAGAGTTGTAGTAAAAAAGCCCATATCTTTCTGCTGGGCCACTTTTGCTGTTTTTTCAAGGCGAATTTCATAACATGTTTCGCATCTTTTCGGTTTAGAAAAATCGGTCATATTATTCAACCATTCCTGTAAGCGGTAGTCTTCTATAATAAAATCAGTATCCGTTAAATTTGCGTAATGTCCTGTAGTCATCAATCTTTTTTCGTATTCTCTAAAACCCTGTATATTGGGATTGTACCAGTATCCGGTGATATTGTAATCCTTTTTTAAAATTTCAGCCGGAAAACACAGGCATGGAGCACAGCAGGTATGAATTAAGACATTTTTGTTCATAGTATCATTTTAAATCCATTACTTTCTGACTGTATCCTATATCAGGTTCGTAGGGCACCTCAAGCTTTAAATTTAAATCCTGAGCTTTTTTCTTGAATTTTTTAAAAAATTTATCTCTGTACTCTTTCTCGGGAAGTTCATTATCTGCATACAGGCGTTTATACGGGTCAACCAGACGGGGGTACTTATCTTTCAGCCAGGAAATGAACATTTTTTTCTGATGATCTTTTATTACAAGAGGATGATATAATACATAAGAAGCATTGTATTTATACGCTTTTTTAAGAACCTTATTGATTTCCTCACCATCTGAAATATAGGGTATTACCGGGCTTAAAGCAATGCCGCTTGTTATACCGTGTTTATTAAGAGATTTTACGGTTTTTAACCTATCCTTTACACTGGGAGAATTTCCCTCCAGTTTATTTACAAGTTTTTTAGAAACTACCGGTATCGATACGGTTACACAGGCAAAGGATTTGTTGTCTATCTTTTTTAAAAGTTTAAGATCCTCTATAACCCTGTTAAAGCGGGTAACAATGTGAATAGGGAACTGGTGATTAACCAATATTTCAAGAAGTCTTCTGGTTATTAAATATTTTTCTTCGGCTTTGCCGTATGGTTCGCATGATTCCCCTATAACAATCATTTCAGGTCTTAAATCAGTTTTCAACTTTTTCTTCAGTAAATAGGGGGCATTTATTTTAATTTCCAGAAACTGATCTTTTTTCTCTTCCAAACCGGTGGAGTCAGCGTATTTTTTTAGTTGAATGTAACAGTACCGGCAACCTACCATGCAACCCCGGTAAGGGTTGAGGGAGTACCTAGCCTTATAAAATCCATTCATATCGTCAAATCTGTAAAGAATATTTTTTGCCTGATAGGGAATATATCTATAGTTCATTCAAACAGGTCTCCCTCTGAAGGTATTTCTATATTCATATGCCGGTAAGCCAGCTTGGTTGCTTTTCTGCCGCCGGAAGTCCTTTTGATAAATCCGGAAAGAATTAAATACGGCTCATACATTTCGCAGATTGTTTCTTCTTCTTCTCCCACGGCCACGGCCAAGGAGTTTAACCCTACCGGTCCTCCGGAAAATTTATTTATTATAGTTGATAGAATTTTTCGGTCCATATCGTCTAAGCCTTTTTTATCGACATCAAACATCTTAAGGGACCGGTCAGCAACTTTTTTTGTTATAATTCCGTTAGCTTTTACCTGGGCGTAATCCCTGACTCTCCTAAGGAGCCGGTTAGCTATCCGGGGGGTACCCCGGCTTCTTTTGGCAATTTCTCTGGCTCCCGCTTTTTTAATTTTAACATTTAAAATTTTAGCGGATCTTAGCACTATATCTTTTATCTCTTTAACTTTATAAAATTTCAGTCTTTCCTGGATACCGAAACGGTCTCTCATAGCCCCGGTAATGAGCCCGGCTCTTGTGGTAGCCCCGGCTAAAGTAAAACGGGGCAATTCCAGCTTCAGGCTTTTAGCCGAAGGACCTTCTCCGACTATAATATCCAGCTGAAAATTTTGCATTGCCGGATATAACGCTTCCTCGACAACTTTATTTAATCGATGAATTTCATCTATAAAAAATACTGAATTATCGGAAAGATTAGTTAAAAGGGCGGCCAGGTCTCCGGGCTTTTCAAGGGCCGGTCCGGAAGTTTTTTGAAAATTTACGTTCATCTCCCGGGCGATGATCCGGGCCAGAGTTGTCTTGCCCAGGCCCGGGGGACCGTAGAATAGAGTATGATCCAGAGATTCTTTTCTTCCTTTTGCAGCATCAACAAACATTCTGAGTTTTTCCTTTAGCTGTTTATGGCCTACAAATTCGGAAAAGTTTTTAGGGCTTATAGCCATTTCAACGCTGCGTTCGGAGCTGTTCAGTGTTTCCGGGGAAGTAACCTGTTTTTCTCTGGAGGTATTATTGTTTTCCATTTGTTAAGGCTCTTTTTATTATTTCCTGAGTGGTAGCTTCTTTATCAATGTCTTTTTTTACAGAGTTAATAAATTTTCTGGCTTCTCTGCTTTTAAACCCTAAACCCACTAATCCGTCAAAAGCTTCTTTAAATTTAGAAGAGTCATATTGACTGGCGCTTTTTTCACTGAAAGAGGAGATATCGGAAATTTTATCTCTTAGTTCAACAATAAGTCTTTCCGCGGTCTTTTTGCCGATTCCTTTAATAGAAGATAGGGAAGGTATATCTTCGCTGCGGATGGCGCTGATAAAATGATCCGGAGAAATCTGCGAAAGAATCCCCATTGCTTTTCCCGGCCCTATGTTAGATACTTTTAAAAGTATTTTAAAGAGTTTTTTTTCGCCGGTAGTAGAAAAACCGAATAGGATTTCTGCGTCCTCCCGGATGTAGTGATGGGTATATAGCTTAATATTCTTGTTTTCCGGAGGTAGATCACTATAGGTTTGCGTACCTATTTTAAGTCTGTAACCCAGACCGGAGTTTTCTATAATAATATTATCTTTATTTTTTTCTTTAAGTTTACCTGTTATATAAGTGTACATTAGTTAGCTTTAAGTATTTTATTTAAATTCCTGTGATTGGAATGACACAAAGCTGCCGCCAGAGCATCTGTTTTATGATCCGAACGGGGCACTTTTTTTAATTTTAAAAAATTTTTAACCATAAACTGAACTTGATCTTTTTTTGCTTTCCCTGTTCCCACCAATGCTTTTTTTATCTGTAGGGGGGAGTATCCCTTAATTTTTAAACCGTGATTGTTAAGAGCGGCAATGACTGCCCCCCGGGCCTGGGCCACCTTTATGGCAGATTTTACATTACGTGAAAAAAATATCTGTTCCAGGGCTGCTTCTTCGGGCTCATGTTTCTCTATGACCTTACAAATATCAGTGTAAAGAGAACCTAATCTTTCAGCAGTACTTTTTTGGCTTGCTGTTTTAATACAACCACAATCAATAAATTCAGCATCATTGTTATTGTCAATTTTTATAACTCCCCAGCCCAGATTAGCCAGTCCGGGGTCTATACCAAGTATTTTTATAAACATATTTATATTTAATTATTTACATTTTTTAGAATTGATAATTTTCTAAGCAATTACTCCAAATAATTATATCGCAATATTATTTCTCTGTCAACTTTTTTCAGGGATACTCTCTAAAAATCCCCCCAGAATGTTCCAGCTTTGATTAAGTCTTTTTTCAAGCAGGGTTATTTTTTCTCTGTAATCCGGGGTGTTACCGTAATTATTTTGAATTTTATTTATTAAACGTTCGGGGGTTATATGGTCTATTTTTATTCTGGGGATATTCATATATTTACAGAAAGTTTCTACTTTTGGGTCGTATACTATTCCAAGCATTGACAAATTCAATTTTGCTCCCAGCATCAAAGAGTGTAAACGCATACCTATTAAAAAATCAGAATTTTTTAAAACGTGTATTATATCTTTGGGCTTTTGCCAGTTTATATTTGTTATGTGGTTGTTTTCATCAATATTATCCTTACCGGTCTGAAAAGCTATATTAAAGCATTGCCAGCCCTTTGCCCTTAAAATTTCAGCTGTTTTTTTGAATACTTGAAAAACTTTATTGTTTTTCCATTTTCTTATTGATATACTGCAGATTTTATCTTTCTTATAACTATTTTTTTTAGAATTAACTTTAGGAGACAATCTATCAAAAAATATATGGTCAGCTCCTAAAATAATTTCTTTTCCGGGAAGTAGTTCGGATAAAAATTTTTTTGAGCGTATATCCCGGACAATAATAAGATCCACCCATGATAAAATAAATTTTACCAGTTGCCGGTTAACTGTACTTTCCACAGGACCTATCCCCTGGTTAAAAATGACCACTTTATTGTTAAGACATTTAGCTATTATTATTAACAGCAGGTAGTAGTAAATAGTAAAAAAGCCGGTGGTATCTTGCAGGATACTGCCACCGCCCATTATAAAGACCCGGGAAGAAAATAATTTTGTAAATATTTTCCAGGGATTATACCGGTTGATAAAATCAATTTTTTGACTGTTGTAATTTCTATTATTTTTGGGAGATTTTACAAAAATATTTAATTTTAAAGAGGGATGAAATTTCTGAAACCCCGCTATAATATTTTTTAATATAATATGGTCCCCTAAATTTTTAAAACCATAGTAGCCGGAGACAGTTGCTGAAAAATTTAAGTCCATATTTTTATAAATATTATCGGTACCAATGATATTAAAAATCCCAGGAGAAATCCCCATAGACTTCTGATAACTGATCCAAAAAGCGGAGTATGGAAATGCATAAAACTGTTTATTACCGAAACCAGTCCTATAATACCCAGAATTACTATTAGTTTCCCGAAATTAACTTCTGAAAGTTTAAAATTTCTTTTTTGCTTTAGAAAATAAATTCCAGCTATAAAAAGCGGATGTCCCCATAAAAATTCTTTAAACCGCGGCCGGTATGTAAAAGTATTTTCCAGAAATTGTCTTAAATTTATTTCCCAATCCGTAACTAAGCCGGGCATAGCGTTAGAGCTTCTTAAAATATATAAACTCAATACTGCCCCCAGGAATGTAATTAGCAGTATTTCGAATCTAGTTATATGTTTTTTTAAAAAACCGGGACTGTCTTTGTAGGCTGTAAAGAACGCTAAAAATACCGGCAGAAATAGAGCCAGTTTAATGCCCCTGACCGGTTCTATCTTTAAAAAATAAACCGGATCAAATCCGATAATTCCCACAAGGTATCCCCCGGCAAGTGCCAGAAAAAAAGCATATATTATTGCAGGTAAAAATTTAGTTTTATCTTTTAAGGCGTATTGAAAAGCTTTTAAGGGAAAAGCGATACCCAAAAAAAGAATTATGAAATTTAGTCCCAAAGTCGGATAAATTAAAGAGAAAACTAATGTAAATACAGACATAAAAAATACAATAAAAATATTTATTTTAAACCATAACAAAATACCTGCGATAGAGAGTATACCACCGATAAACCGCCGCCGTTTTTGTCGGTTTTCTAAAATATTGTAAAAAACGGGATGCCCTATTGCCAGGCCCGCATTATTTATGGTTTTTCTAATTTCCGGTATAAAAATATTGTGTTTTTGAGTTTTTAAATATATCCCCCTTATATTGCGTTCCCGGACAGCCCGGCGTATTCTACCCAGTAATTCTTTTTTTTCAGTAATATGCTCGGGGATGCTGTGGAGCCGGGCCACTTTAACACCTTTATTAACTCCGGATCCGGCTATTTTTTCGAAACCTTTCTGGGCAGTCCCCTCTATGGTGTAAACCGGCAAATTCTTCTGTTTTAAAATACTGATAAGAGTAAGCAAATTATCCGGATATCCGGCAACTTCTTTACCTTTAAAGATGACACCATCATATTTTAGCGTTTCAAAGAGCCAGTTAATATAAGCCGGAGTTATATAGTTGCCGTTTACAGGCCTTATGTAGTATCTATTTTGGGGATTGTAAGCCATACTCTCCGGGCCCATACCTATATCCTTTAATTTATCCCAGGGTAGACCATTCAAAAGAATATAGTAGAAATTTTCTTCTCTGAATTTTTTAATTTGTACATCATTTAATTTAAATTTCAGTTTAAAAACTTCATAGGCCTGTTCAAATTTAGATTTATCGGAAAATATAAGTAATTCTTCTGTCTTTTTCCTTCCTGTAAATTCAGAAACTGGGCCTTGCATACCGGGTTTCCAGCGGTTTAGCCAGTTCTTTTCGTTCCACTCCTCCAGAGTATATTCCTCAATAATTCTGGTCATCAATCTTGGGTCGTCTTTTTCGGATATTATTTCTACTCTTATATTTTCCTGCTCGAAATTAAGCCTGTTTTTGGCCAGGGGGAAGGTAATAAAAAACACTGTAAGTAAAATTACCCAGGCAAGTTTTATCTTTATATTATCACTCATTGTCTTCAATTTTCTTTAGATTTTCTTTTGCAGTTTTGTTGTCAGGATCTATAAGAAGTATTTTTTGGTAGTAGTCTTTCGCCTTTTGGGGATTCTGCAACTGAAATTGAATATTACCGGCATAGAGCAGGGCGTTTAAGTTTAAGGGGTTAATTTCAAGGATTTCTTCTATTTTAGAAAAACTCTGCTCCCAGTTTTGGCTATCTATATTTTTTCCGGCCATTTTAAATAAATTATTAATTTTTTCGGAATCAACGTTATTTCTTATTTTAGAATAAGCTCTCTTTATATTGTTCCTGGCTTCGTTAAAATTTGAGTTTAATTTTAAGGCCTTTAAATAATAGGTAATTGCTTTTTTTAAATCCCCGGTCTTTTCCGTATAATAACCGTAATTATTCCAGATAGAGGATGCGCCGGGATTGAATTTTACGGCTCTTTTGTAATATTTTTTGGCCTCCTTATAATTCTCTGCTCTTCCCTTGATATCTCCGAATGTACTAAGAGTTCTTGCGGATATGGGATTAATTTCTAAGGATGTATTTAAAATTTCTTCTGCTTTTTCCGGTTGATTGTTTCTCAAATGCATAACTCCCAGGTTAAAATAAATTTCATCGTATCCGGGATTGGCTTTAATAGCTTCATTGTAAGCCCATATGGCTTTTTCTAAGTACTTTTTGTCCCTTCCGGCCATTCTCCCGTAGACATTGCCCAGTTCGTAATTATTATCCACAATAAGAGAATACCGGTTATGAGCCTGCAATAGTTTTTCTTCTGCCGGAATCAGTTTGTTTTGCCGGGAATGTTTAAAGCCCTGAAAAAAGTAAGAAGATGCTGTAAAATATTTATAATTAAAAGCCGTGACCCCACCAAGTAAAACCATTAAGAAAAGCAGCCCCGGGATATAAAAAGTATTTTTTTTAAAAGAATATACGGGATAATCTTCATTTTCTCTTCCCGCTGCGGCCAGAAGTCCGGCGTTTAGCCAGAAAGCCATTGCCGGTATGGGAAAGTAAAGAGAGACATTAAGTAGATTATCTATCCAGAAAGATATCCCTGCTACAGTAAAAATTAATATATGTATCCTCTCGTCTTTATTTACTTTTTTATAGAGATGCTTACCGAAGATAATAAAAGTAATTATTAACCAGATATAAATACCCGTACCTAAAATTCCCACCTGGGTAAGTAGCTCAAAAATAAAATTATGAGAATTATTGGCATGGGTCCGGAGATTTTGATAATCTTCCCGGCTTACAATTTCTCCCTGATAAAAAGGATAAAATATTTCAAAGTTCCCCCAGCCCCTGCCCACTACCGGGGTATCTTGGAACATATTGGCCGAAGCTTCCCAGATCATTAACCGTTGGGTGAGAGCTGATCCCATTTTTTCAATGCTGAAAAAAGATTCAACACGATTTTTGAATTGAGGGGAGGCAATTGAAAAGATTACAAAGATACTTATTAAAATCCCTAAAAGTCCGGCAATTATTTTCTTTATCTTATTGGATTTTTTGCCGTATTCTTTTAGCATGAAATAGCTAAAGAGCAGCAGGCCTAAAAATAAAGCTGCATAAGTACTCCGGGTCATTGTAATAGCCAGCCCTCCCAGGTTTATCAGTAATATTACCAGCCAGAGCGCAGTCTTTCGTTCGGTGAAAATTTCACCTATTATCCAGTAAATAGTAATTAAAAGATAAGAAGAAAGAAAATTGGGATTGCCGAAAGTGGATATACTTCTTTCCCCATAGGGACTGAGTTCTCTGCCCCATATAAAATCCATATTAGCAAACTGCATGATAGCATAGAAAGAAGCCAGGGTTCCCGCTAATATTGTTACATTTTTTATTTTAGTTAGAACTTTTTTGTTCTTAGCGAACCCGGCCGTAAAATAAAAGACTGCCATACCGCTGAAAGTAAACATAAGCATTCGCCGCCCTGCGTAGTCGGTTATCGCCCACCTGTAATGCCAGTACCTTATAAACGAAAATCCCACCGAAAGGATACAGAAAATAAAAAAAACTATCAGGGGCTTGTCTAAAAAAGTTCTGGGCAATTTTATATATTCTTTATCCCCTGCGGTTAAATAGAGGGCAACCAGCCCCAGGCTTAAAAATACCTGGAGAATTCTCTCCTGGATCAGGTAGGGATTACGGGTAACTTCAGTAAAAAATATCAGGGGGGATATAAATAAAGCCAGTAATACAAAACCGCCGGCTAATTTTTTTAGCTTCTTATTCAAGGTTGTCTAATTTTTGTTTTATTTTATTATTATCAGGCTCTATTTTAAGTATACGCTGATAAATATTGCGTGCAGCGCCGTCTTCATTTAAATTAGTATATAACTCGGCCAGGGCGGTCAATACTTTTACATTATCTTCTTTTTCTTCCAGGGCTTTTTTATATACCGATTCTGCTCTGTAATATTTTTGCATCATAATTAAAATCTGGGCCAGGTCCATATAATTATTGATAATCTCCGGTTTCCTGTGGATTGCCTCTTTTAAGTACCAGGAAGCACGCTTGAAATTTTTATTTCTTGCATCAATCATACTGAGCCGCTGATAAGTATGAGGGTAAACCGGGTCTACTATATTCATATATTTTCTAAAAGAGGTAACTGCTTTATCTATATTACCGACTCTAAGGTGGAGCATTCCTTCCTGAAAGTGAACCTGTACATAGTTAGGATACATGGACCGCACTTTTTCATACATTTTTAAAGCTTTATCGTAATTTTTTCTTACTGCATTTTGATCTTTTCTATTAATTGCCGAGGCGAGCTTGTCGTTATAGACATTTCCTTCAAAATAGTAACCCATTATAAAGGAGGGGTGTAACTCCTGTACATTTTTATATAAATTAACTGCTCTATCCCACTGACGTTGTTTAGAAGCAGCGATCGCCCGGTTGTGCAGTATGTTAGCTTCAAACCTGTTGGCTACCTGTTTGGAGTTTACCCCTATTAAAATGAGAATAGCTATTACCGGGATAATTTTTGGAGACGTTATTATATTTCCATTTGGTGGTTTATCGCTTTTGGATTTTATGGGAGCGGTATGGACTACCAGAAGCCCCATAAAAGTCCACAAAATATATCCTGATGATACAAATCTTATGTGAACGCTGACTGAAGCGTGGGCGTACATACCCAGGACGCCTGCTATAAGTCCTACCAGGTAAGCGTCATTTTCAGAAGTTGCCCGTCCTACTCCGATTCTGTTAAGTCTTTTGTAAGCCATGTAAAATATAGATATGAGAAACCACAGCAAAACTGTAATTCCCACTATACCCTCATCATACATAACTTCTAAAAATTCATTATGGGCATGGTCTGTCTGGGTGTTGTGTTTTCCTTCAATGTGAAAAATCTCCGGCCGCCGGTAACTGGGATAAACCAGATTAAAAGTTTCTATACCGTGGCCAATAGTTACGGCTTTGGCCGGAGAGGAGTAGACCGGCTCGGAAACCATTTTCATGCAGGCTCCCCAGGTGAAAAGACGGAACCGGAGGGAGTCAATTCTTTTAACAGTAAACCAGGTTACTCCGACTGAGGTTACAATTACTATTATTCCTATTAGAGCCCCGGCGATCTTTTTCATTTTATCCGGGTCGCCTTTTATTAAATAGAGAGTGGCTAAAACTATGAAAACCGATATTCCCACTCCCAGTCCAACCCAGCTTCCTTTAGTACCGGTGATGTAGAGATTGTAGAGTATGGCAAAAAAGAAAATTAAGTAGTACCATTTGCGGGTTTTAAGCAGCTTGGCCATAACCAGAGGTAAAACCAGCACCAGCCAGGCGGCATAAAAATTCGGGTTTCCGAAAGTTGAAAATATCCGGTCCCCGAAAGCTCCGGCCCAGACATGCCAGTCAGCTCCGAAATCCTGGATAAAACCGTATATCACTACCAGTAAACAGGTGGCCAGCACCCAGTACATAATTCTCTTGAAATCCTCTTTCCGGTTAAATTCGAAGATGGTTACAATAAAGATACCTACATAAGAAATTCTTCTTACAATACCGGGTTCGAAGGTCTCCAGCTGAAAGGGCGAAAATATAAAGGATATAATTCCCGTGGCGATCACTGCAAGAGCGGGGTAAAGGGCATATTTTCTGGAAGGATGGATTTTAAAGTTTCCGATATTAATACGTTTAATTATCCATAAAAAGAATATAAGCGGTCCGCCGACTTCAAGGTGAGTTATCTTAATTTGTGCCGAATCATAAGTCTGTAAAAAGAAATGGGCGGCAATAGAACTCAAAAGCAGGGGAAGTAAATATTTAATGAGTGTATCCAGGTATTTATCAAGTTTATTAAAAAGAATGCCCAAAACAGCTGTTCCCAGACTGGTTACCGCTATTACATTATGTATATTGGATAATAAAGAGCCCTCGAAGACTCTAAAAAAAGGAAAAATTATAAAAAATACAAAAAGCAGTATATCAAATGCCATAAATATATATTACTCCTACATTTACATAAAGTTATTGTGTTTTAGATCCCAACATTATAGTATAATAAGCGATTAAATTTTATTGTCTGGAGCCGGTGAGGAGATTTGAACTCCTGCCTATCCCTTACGAGGGGATTGCTCTACCATTGAGCTACACCGGCATCCTAATAATCGCAAAAACCCAAGCGTTTTGCTTAAAAATATAACTTAAATACCTATAGCTGTCAACTTATATGGAAAAAAGAGGATAATTTTGATAAACTAACTTTTTATGAAGGAAAAATTAAAATCAAAACTGTTATTTTTAAGTTTAGCTTTCCTCCTTTTAACTAATCTACTTTTTAAAGGGGGATGGGATATATGGGTCCAGACCCTGACTACGCTGACAGTAACTTTTATGTCCGTTATCTTTTTAACGGGTAAACTTAAAATTAATAAATTTGTGCTCCAAATTCCGTTCCTTTTGCTTTTCGGAGGGTTGTTTGTATCTCTTAAATTTTCGGGTATGCCGGTAGAATCTTTGCGGGTTTTTTATAACAGCGCGGGGTACCTGGTTATATTTATAATTGTTTCCACTTATTTTAATACTTCTGGATATAGGAAGAAAATCTTAAGGCTGGTAAAATATACCGGGGGGTTGGCTGTCCTTTTAAATTTTATGTTTCCCTATCTATTTAACCGGCCGCTGTTTCCCAACCCCAATATGGCGGCGGGGTTTTTTCTTATAATGCTCCCATTATTTTACGATAATTTGTTAAATTTTAAGAAAAAAGAGTTTTGGCTTTTTGATATTTCCATATTTTTTCTTCTGGGATATTCACTGGTGAAAACGGGTTCCCATATAGGCATGGGACTTTTTGGGTTATCTTTGGTTTATTTTCTGATAATTCATCGCAAAAAAGGACTGCTTTTAGTTATAAGCCCCTTTATTGCGGCCGGTTTTTACTTAGTGATCAGGGAAATAATAGAAAACCCCGGTAAGATATCTGAACGGCTGGCCTGGCTGGAAGGGGGCTGGAATATATTGAAAGAAAATTTTTTGACCGGGGCAGGTCCGGGGACAATCGCCCATATTTTACCTGCGTTTGTGGACAGAGCCCCCTTGTCGATTTACCTGCATTCAATTATTATTAATATAGGTGCACAAGGCGGTGTAATAACCCTGACGGGGTTTTTATGGCTGGTGTACGGGATCTTTGAAAATTTTTATAAGTCCGGCAAGTTTTTGAAAGAGCCGGTTTTTGTTAGTCTGGCAACAATTTTTATTTTCAGCTGGGTAGAATATTCTTTTTCAATTCCCCTGATAACTATCACGGCAATTGTACTGACCGGCAGTTTTATAACCTGCGACAATTTGGATTATTCGGGAAAGTACAGCCGAATCTTAAGATCAGCGTTAATCACCGGATTAGTGATTTCGATAACATTTACCGTGGAGCCGTTTTTAGCTTACCGGATAACAACTAACGGTTTTTATGAAGTTAAGACCGGTAAATATTCCCGGGCAGAAGATAGATTTGACAGTATTCTAAAAAGACACCCGGATTACAGGTGGGCTTACCTGGGAAAAGCTTTTTTATATTTAAACCAGAATGATTTTAAAAAATCAGAAAAATTTTTAAGCAGAAGTATTCCACCGGTTGGCAGAAAAGAGAAATACGAAACCGATGAGTTAAAAAGCGGTATAGAAAAGCGGCTCACCCAGTACGGAGTGGATCCCGGCCGGTTTTTAAATTCGGAATGAAAATTGACCTGATTTTCTACAGCATATTAATACACATCTGAATAATTATAAGTAAGAGAAAAATTCAATAGATAAGGGAAAGAAAAAAGTGGTGGCGGGACCCAGATTCGAACTGGGGACACCCTGATTTTCAGTCAAGTGCTCTACCAGCTGAGCTATCCCGCCACCTGAAGATAATATATACTAAAAATTGTAAAAACTGTCAAATTTATATATCTGATTTTCATTTAATTATTTGCCTGTATAATGTTGAGTAAAATCACAGTATGGCTTCAATAAAATACAGAACTTGTTTTTCGACGAGGTCCGATCTATTTTAAATGACTGAAAATCTGTTTGTTTTATACTTTTGTATTTAGTATAATTTAATGGTTTAAGGTAAATTTAAAAATAGACTAAAAAAATATGAAAAATTTTAGAAAAATATTATATATATTAGCTCTTTTGTCAGGAGCCGCTTTTTTGTATACTCCCTCACTGCTTTTAGCGGGTGAGGTAAGGTATATGACTTCCGATGAGCATACGGTAAATAATTTGACCGCTTATAATTTGGCTACTTCTACAAAGTATTCAGTAGGAAACAATATAGTACAAGATCTTAACAATAAAAACCAGACAGTAAAATGGGGGGTTCGTATTTGGTTACTCGGGGAAAATGGTGGAGAAACTGAAATTACAAATTCAACATCAGCTTATGTAACCCGGCAAGTAAATAATGGTACTGAAAGTGGTATTCAATCCTCTACCTGGGCGCCGCCCACAACTTCTATGGATTCCAGTGACGCCCTATTAATCCGGGTATATGCCAAAGTAGTTGATACAGT
>JBNJDT010000020.1:0-24829 GCA_051745145.1 Elusimicrobiota bacterium | reverse complement strand
TCACAAATGAATAAGAGAACTACAGTATTATTATTAATTTTATTTTTATTACCTGCAATAGTGGGAGCATACCCCTGGCCGATTCCGGACAATAATTCTAAAAAGGGGACGGTTCTATTTTTTTAGCGACGATATAAAAGGTTAAAATAAGGAAAAAGTTCAAAAGAGCTACGCAGTAATCCCGTATTCTAAACCTGGGAATCACACAGCGAGTAAGTATTGAAGGAACCTTTTAAATTATTCCAGAATAATTTTATTATTCAATTAGAATTTAAATAAATATAAAAACCGTTTTTTAGTTTTAGAATCTTTACATTAACTTTGATCTATTACCGGTATCCTAATTTTTCAAAGTTGACCTGGTGGAGATCCAAATATATAATATGGCTTTCCGGGAAGCAACTCTTCCGGGTATTATATAAAAAATTTTGAACCTCTTCTTTTAATTTTTATAATAATTAATAGAGGAGATCTGAAAAAGTAGGAGGTGTTCATTATGAACAAAAAATCAGAAAAAGCTAAAAAAGTTAAAGTGGATAAAATTAAAGATACTTTCCGGGAGATGCCGGATTTCGGGGTAAAACAGATATTAACCGATATTAAAAAGGACGTTGTGGACCGGATTCCCGAAGTGGTAAAATCCGCCAGGTATCCCCGGGTGGATATGACTGAACAGAAAGATAGAATTGTGATAGAGGCCGAAATACCGGGACTGAAGGCCGATGAGATATCGGTTTCAGCCGATGAAAACAGTTTAACCATTACCGGAAAATCACAAAAGAGTAATGAGAAGGATAAAGGCCAAAAAATTATTAAAGAACGAAGAAAAGAGACCTTTTCCAGGACTCTGGGTCTGCCCGCCGCCGTGGATGTGGATAAAGCACAGGCCACCAGGCGTCTGGGACTTCTTACTGTGAAACTGCCCAAAACCGAAGAATCTAAAAAGACCGAGCTGGAAATAGAATAGAATTCAAAAAGGAGAGTTATAATTGAAAAAAGAAGAGTTTGATATTGAAAAGTTAAAGAGAAGATCCCGGTCCATGCGGGAGAATATTCTAAAAATGATCAATTCCGCCGGATCGGGACATCCCGGGGGATCGCTGTCCTGCATAGATATTCTTAATTATCTTTACGGGTACCATATGAAACACGACCCGAAGCGACCGGACCGGGAGGACAGGGACAGGTTTGTAATGTCCAAGGGGCACGCCAGTCCGGCAATGTATGCCGTATTAGGGGAAGAAGGCTATTTTAATAAAGCGGAGTTTAAGAATTTCAGAAAATTTGAAGCTCTTCTCCAAGGACATGTTTATACCGGGGTTCCGGGTGTGGAATTATCTACCGGTTCCTTGGGCCAGGGGCTTTCAGCGGCTAACGGTATGGCTTTCGGGGCAGGTTTATCCAAAAATACTGATCCAGTGAACGTCTACTGCCTTTTAGGGGACGGTGAAATGCAGGAGGGACAGGTCTGGGAAGCAATAATGACCGCCGCTCATCACAATCTGGATAATGTATGCGCTATCTTAGATTACAACGGGGTCCAGGAAAACGGGCCTGTAGAAAAAATAAAAAATCTGGAGCCTTTAGAAAAAAAGTTAAAAGATTTTAACTGGGAAGTGGTGGAAATAGACGGTCACAATTTTAACCAGATAAAAGAGGCCCTGGATAGGTTTTTAAAAGTAAAAGAGAGGCCTTTTTTTATAAAAGCCAATACCGTAAAGGGCAAGGGGGTGAGTTTTATGGAAGGTCAGCATATATGGCACGGAAAGGCCCCTTCAGATGCAGAGCTGTCTAAGGCTTTAAAGGAGATACACAATGAAAAGTAGTGAACTAAAACCTATTAGAAACGGCTACGGCGAAACCTTGAGGGAGATGGGGGGCGAAAATGAAAAGATAGTTGTGCTTTCCGCGGATCTTGAAGATTCCACCCGGGCCTGTTACTTTCAAGAGGATTATCCGGAAAGATTTTTTACTTTCGGTATATCAGAACAGGATATGATATCCGAGGCCGCCGGTTTTAGCAAGACGGGGTTTATTCCGTTTGTAAACTCCTTTGCGGTTTTTTTAACCAACCGGCCGTACGATCAGATTAGGATTTCTGTATGTTACAACGAAAGCAACGTTAAACTGGTAGGTTCTCATGGAGGTCTGGGAGTAGGAGACGACGGTGGAACGGCTCAGTCTCTTGAAGATATCGCCATTATGAGGGTGCTACCCAATATGAGAGTGGTCTGTCCCTGCGATGCCCTGGAAGTTAAAAAAGCAACCCGGGCCATTGCTAAAGAGGACGGACCTTTTTATATGCGTACCGGCCGGCCCTCTACTCCGGTTATTACAGATGAAGATACGCCTTTCCAGCTGGGAAAGGCCAATGTCCTCCGCGAAGGCGAGGATGTAACTATAATCAGCATGGGATTTATGGTTCCCAAAGCCATGGAAGCAGCTGAAATTTTAGCTGAAAAAGGCCTGGAGACCGCGGTTATAAATATGCATACCGTAAAACCTATTGACAGAGAAACAATTGTAAACTACGCCCGGAAAACTGGAGCGGTAGTCACTGCCGAGAACCACCAGATATACGGAGGGCTGGGCAGCGCGGTGGCCGAAGTTCTGGCTACTGAATATCCGGTTCCCTTGGAGATGGTAGCAGTAGATGACAGCTTCGGTGAATCGGGGGCCCCTTCCGAGCTTCAAAAAAAGTATAAAATTGATACAATAGATATAGTTAACAAAGTTAAACAGGTGATGGAAAGAAAATAGGAGGTTTATTATGGCAAAATATGTATGTACAGTATGCGGTTATATATACGATCCCGAAAAAGGGGACGATACCCAGGAAATAAAACAGGGAACGTCGTTTGAGGATCTTCCCGAAGACTGGGTATGCCCTGTATGCGGCGCCCCAAAAGAAGCTTTTGAAATAGTCAAAGAGGACGAATAAAAAGGATTAAAGATGGCTATAAGTAAAAAATTAGAAAAAGCTATTAACAGGCAGATAAACCGGGAGCTCTGGTCGGCGTATCTTTATATGTCTATGGCTTCTTATCTGGATTCTGTAGGACTGGAGGGTTTCGCCCGGTGGATGAAAGCTCAGACCAAAGAAGAGATGACCCATGCCGAAAAGCTTTACAATCACCTTACCGAACGAGACGGCCGGGCCGTTATGGATGATCTGGAAGCTCCGCCATCCGGGTGGGAATCGGTAATGGATGTTTTTGAATATACTTACAAGCATGAACAGAAAGTCACCTCTTTAATAAATGATCTGATGGAGCTGGCCATAGAAGAGAGGGATCACGCGGCCCAGAATATGCTGAACTGGTTTGTCGAAGAACAGGTAGAAGAAGAAGATTCGGTTAAAAAAATTATTGACAAACTAAACCTGGTAGATCAGACAACCGGTGGAATTTATATGCTGGATAAAGAGATGGGCCAGCGGGTGTTTACTCCCCCTCAAACCGAAGAAAATTAAAATTTAAGTAAAGAAAGGGAGGATAAATATGAATAAGATCGCAAAAACCGCTCTGGTTATTTTAGCCGAAGGATTTGAGGAGATTGAATCTAATACCGTTATAGATATTTTAAGACGGGCAGATGTAAAAGTAACGGTAGCCGGACTTGGAGGTACTAAAATTAAAGGGTCGCGGGATATGACGGTTGTTACCGACACTGAGCTCAGTGAAGCGGGGACTGATTTTGACGCCCTGATCCTTCCCGGCGGACAGCCCGGAGCCGACAATCTCCATGATTCTAAATTAGTTAACGACTTAATTCACATGTTTAATCGAGAAAACAAATTAGTTGCCGCCATCTGCGCCTCTCCGGCGGTGGTTCTTGCCCCCACCGGTGTGCTGGGAGGTAAAAAAGCAACCTGCTATCCCGGGCTTGAAGATAATTTTCCCGGGGACGTAATATTAGAAGATATGAAAGTTGTAGAAGACGGCAATATTATAACCAGCCGGGGACCGGCCACGGCCATGGCTTTTTCTCTGAATATAGTAGAAAGGCTGGCCGGCAAAAGCATAAGAGAAAATGTGGCCGCCGGACTCTTATTCACCTGATAAAGAGATAACTTAAAAATTAAACCTCTTAAGATATTTGCAAAAGATTAGGAAATTTATTATGCTACATTGGTTTGGCTGCGAAAAATTTAGGAGGCAGATTATGAGTTATTTTAAGAGAACAATTTTAATTATAGTAATATCAGTTTTTAGCTTACCGTCAACAGTTTATTCTTCCCCCCAGGATAGTAATTCCCCGGATATTATGGGGGATCCCCAAATAGAAAGCGAGTTAAGCCGGGTTGAGATCAACTATTCCGAAGGCGGCCGGAAACCGGTTCAGACTTATTACCGGGACCGGGGCGTAAATCCGGATACCGGAAACCGCCAGGTTGACTTTTATATGATGTACGAGCACAACGATCCTGTAATTCCGGGAACCAGAATCGGAGAACATAAATGGGACAATGAAGGATTTTCAGCAGAAATTGATCCGGATACGGGTAAAATCCAGCATGTGGATACCTGGTCTCACTACAACGGCCCCGCCCGATACTCCAGAGAAGCACTTTTAAACGAAGAGGGTAAAATCGCGTTATATGTGGCCAGGGATTCCCAGGCTATGGCCGGACATCCGGACGATTTTAGTTTTATAGAGAGATATAAAAATAACTTTTCGGGCCAGAAGGAAAATTTAATGACTGATCTTCAGCCCGATGCATTTGATTTTGATCACTCCTTTATAAAAGAAAATGATAAAAACAACTCCGGATTTTTTGATACAGCTTACGGGGACAGTCATATCTATGTTGATAAAAGAGAGTCGCCTGCAACCCAGGGAAGTCCATGGCTCAATGTTAAAAAAAGTAACAGAAATGTCCTGGAAAGTTATAAATACAAATTAAAGACAGATATAGTTACTGCTAAAAATTCTCTGACATGGAAAGCAAAAAGAGCCGGCAGCTGGTTTAAAAATAGAACCAGATCGGCAATGTCTGTGGCTAAAAACACCTGGATTAACAAAAGAGAAGATAAACTTGCAACCTCTTCCAAAAATAACGTAAGCGACAATTCTCATGACGGGCCCGGGATATTAGACATAATAAATTATGCAAGAAAACAAGTAAAATAAACGTTAAATCGTCTTCTCAATTTCACTCTAATTATCTGTGACTAAAAGCTTTTAATATTTTAATCTGCCATTTCTTTTTCAGCAAAACAATAGTCAGGAAATTTTGACAAAAAACTGTAATAAAAATATACTTTAAGTAAAATGTTAAAAAACTTAGATATAAATAAAGCTCTTTCTGATTTAACTAAACCCGAACATCCGGTTCTTCTAATTTCGGGAAAAAAGGGTTATACAGTTAATATAATGCCCGCCGGATGGGTTACCCGTACTTCTCATAATCCGCCGATTATAGCAGTATCAGTTGGGTTTAGCCGGTATACTCACGATTTAATGACGAAATTTGAAAATTTTGTTCTTGCTTATCCGATAAAAGGACAGAAAAAAATTATTAAATATACCGGAAACTGTTCGGGCAGGGATGTAGATAAATTTGGCGAAATTAATATAAAAACAAGACCTGGACACAGAGTAGAACTACCGGTGCTGGAAAATGCAAGAGTAAATTTTGAATGTAAAAAAAAATTTCAGTATGATACCGGAGATCACACTTTGTTCGGTGGCGAAATTATAGCCGCCAGGGGCGATAAAGCAAAGAGACCTCTATTAAATATAGGAAATTATGTATATAAGGAGTTTAAAAAATATGAATAACGGTTACATGGAAATTGCGCTCGATAAAGCTTACAGATTACTAAATCACGGTCCGCTGGTTTTAATTTCCACCCGCTCGGAAAAAGGGAATTATGATATTGCGCCGATTGCCTGGAACTGTCCCGTACGAAAATCGCCCACCCGGGTTCTTGCAGCTGTCGGTAAATCTCATAAAACCCATAAAAACATAGAAGAAACCGGTGAATTTATAGCGTGTGTGCCGAATACCGGGCAGGCGGACCTGGCAAGAGATGTCGGTTCAGTATCCGGAGATGAGTACAATAAATTTGAAAAATTTAATATAAATTCAATTAAAGGCAATAGAGTTAATGCCAAAATACCCGTTGGAATTTTAGGATATATTGAATGCAAAGTTCATAAAAAACTTTCTATAGAGGGTATATCTCTTATTATAGGCGAAGCAATTTACGCTGCGGCTCTCAGGGAAGGTTTTAAAGAAAGAGTCTGGCCCGAAAATAAAGAAGGTCGTTCTCTGCATCATTTGGGCAGCGGGAATTTTGGAATTATTTCCGGGAACGTAGATAAAAATTAAATGGCAAAAAAACTGATAACTTTTTTTATAATTACTGTATTACTGGCATCAAAAGCGTCAGCATACTCTCTATTGACAAAGAGAGTTAAACTTGAAGAAAAGCAATTAGGAGTAGGCATAACAGTAGGGAGGGCAGTGGGTTTGAGTTTTAAAAAATGGCTGGATATGGACAGAGCTGTGAACGGAGATATAGCCTGGTCAACTCTTAAAGAGAATGAAATAAACTTAAGGATCCAATTTTTAAAACACAATCTGGCTGAATATGAAGTCGATGACGTCCCCCTGCATGCTTATGCCGGAGCGGGCACCAGATTTAAAATTACCGATAAAGGAGAAGATAGCCGGTTAGGAATTAGAGGAATAGCCGGCACTAATTATGTGTTTTACCCCCAGCCTATTGAAATTTTTTTAGAAGCCAGCCCCATATTTGATATTATTCCCGAAACAACATTGATTTTTTCTCTCAATTTGGGAGTTCACTATTATTTTTAAAAAATAATAAGATATCAAATCCTTTAAAATTTGAATATGGAGAGTAAATTATTATAATCGTATTTTATTATGAAAAATATACCAAAAAGATATAATCCAAAAAATTATGAAAATAAATGGGCAGAATTCTGGGTGGAGGAGAAGACTTTTCATTCTCAACCTGCTTCCCAGGATGAGTCCTTCAGTATTGTTATACCTCCTCCCAATGTAACCGGAGAACTGCACATGGGCCACGCCCTGAATAATGTTCTGCAGGATATTGCCATAAGAGTTAATAAAATACAGGGAGTAAACGTCCTGTGGATTCCGGGAACCGATCACGGGGGAATAGCTACCCAGAATGTAGTGGAGAGAAAATTGCTGGCTGAAGGAAAGACCAGACACGATCTGGGAAGAGAAAAGTTTTTAAAAAGAATGTGGGAATGGAAAGAGGAGTCCGGCGGAAATATTATAGGACAGTTGAAAAGATTAGGGTGCGGCTGCGACTGGACCAGGCAGAGATTTACAATGGATGAGCAATGCTCTAAAGCCGTAAAAGAAGCTTTTGTGAGGCTTTATGAAAAAGGCCTCATATACCGGGGGGAGTACATGGTAAACCGGTGTCCCCGGTGCAATACCGCACTTTCGGATATAGAAGTTGAGCACATGGAGAAAACCGGGAATTTATGGCACATAAAATATCCTATTAAAAATGCCGAAGACAGTTATATAACGGTAGCCACAACCCGGCCGGAGACCATGCTGGGAGATACTGCCGTTGCCGTTAATCCGGATGATGAAAGATATACTGATCTTGTGGGTAAAAAAGTTATTTTGCCCTTGGTAGGCAGAGAACTTAAAATAATAGCCGACGATTTTGTGGACAGCGATTTCGGCACGGGAATGGTAAAGGTAACCCCGGCCCATGACCCCAACGACTTTGATATGGGGCAAAGGCACGACCTTGACGTTATAAAAATTATAGATAATGAGGGAAAGATGACCGACCGGGCCGGTGAATTCCGGGGAATGGACAGGTTTGAATGCCGCAAAGTTCTGGTCCGGAAACTGAAAAAAGAGGGGTATATTAAAAAAATAGAGGATTATCAACATTCCGTAGGGGAGTGCTACAGATGTGATACCGTTATAGAACCCCTGCTCTCCAAACAGTGGTTTGTAAAAGTAGACGGTCTGTCCGAAAAAGCGCTTGACGCCAGCAGGAAAGAAAAAATAGATTTCATTCCTCCCCGGTGGGAAAATCCGTATATAAACTGGCTTGAAAATTTACATGACTGGTGCATCTCCAGACAAATTTGGTGGGGCCACAGAATTCCGGTCTATTACTGCCGGGATAATGATGATTGTCCTCCCATAGCCGCTAAAGAAAAACCCGAAGAATGTCCTAATTGCGGGGGAACGGATATTGTCCAGGATAAGGACGTTCTGGATACCTGGTTTTCGTCCGCGCTGTGGCCGTTTTCCACTTTAGGGTGGCCGGAAAAAACCGAAGAGATGGATTACTACTATCCTACGCAGCTATTAGTTACGGGCAATGAGATACTCTATCTTTGGGTGGCCAGAATGGTTATGATGGGCCTGGAGATGGTAGATGACATTCCTTTTGAAAAAGTAAATATACACGGTATGATAAGGGATAAAAACGGTGAAAAAATGTCTAAATCCAAGGGCAATGTCATAGATCCTTTAAATATTATAGATGAATACGGCACCGATGCCTTAAGATTTGCTCTGGCCAAGTCGGCGGTTCCCGGGAGAGATATGCAGATAGACAACAATGATTTTATAAGCGCCCGTAATTTCTGTAATAAATTGTGGAATGCCAGCCGGTTAATTTTAGACAATCTTACTATCCGGAATATTCAGTTGCCCCGGACGGAAGACATGGAACTTGCCGATATATGGATTCTGGGAGAACTTAAAAATTTTACAAAAAAAATAAAAGAAGGTTACAGGGAACTTAATAATGCCCGGACAGCGCGCTATCTATATGATTTTATATGGAAGAATTTTTGCGACTGGTACTTAGAACTGGCAAAATTAAGACTTTATTCAAAAGATCAAAAAGAGAGAGAAAATGTACAGCAGGTACTTGCATATGTTCTCCAGCATATTTTATGTATTTCCCATCCGGTTATGCCTTTTATAACCAGTGAATTGTGGACTTATCTTTCTGAAGAGCTGAATATTCCAAAGAATCCCCTGGATTTTAACGGATTTGAACAGTCGGAAATCACGGTCGTGGATTCTGAAATTTCCAGGATGAATAAAATTATGGATATCATAGACGGTATAAGAAATATTAGAGGAGAATTGAGAATAGACCCATCCGATAAAATGAATGCCCGTTTGAAAGCCGCCGGGGAAGACAAAGAATTATTACAAAAATACGGAGATTACATAAAAACTCTGGCCGGGCTGAAAAAATTGAGTATAAGTCCCGAAGCTCGGAAAAATCCGGGAGACGGCGTTGCAGTATCCGGAGAGGTATCCATTTACGTTTCTCTTTCAAAAGAGTTAAAGGAGAGGGAAATAAAGAGATTAAAAAAACAGATTGCCGGAGCCAGAGAACAGATAGAATATTCGAATAAAAAACTGGATAATGAAGATTTCGTAAAGAAGGCTCCGGATGAAGTGGTAAATAAAGTGAGAAAAAAAGTGGAAAAATATAAAGACCGGCTGCAAAAATTAGAAAAAAATCTCAAGGAACTTGTATGATGCGAAAAATATTTATACTTTTAATTTTTGCCTTATCCTTATCCGTCTCTTCTTTGCCGGCCTCAAGTAATATAAATACAGTCTGGAAAACAGATAATCTAAGTTTATCAATAGCGGGAAATTACGGCACACCTTTAGGAGACGAACTGAGAAAAAATCACCATCGCAAAAAAGGTTATCACTTCTATAACTTATTGAGGAATAAAAATATAAAAGGTGATTTTATTTTAACCTTAAAAAAAGACCAAACCGGAGAAAATATCTACAGCTTAAATTCTTTAGATTTATTAAAGACAAAAGATATAGACCCGGAAAAAGCGGAAGATTTTAACCCGGTATATGACAACGACAGATTATTACATGAAAGATGGAAGGGAAATTTTATTGAAATTATTTCCGGCGGGAATGTCATCTACAGAAGTTCAGCTCCGCTTAAGTTAATCGGAAAAAAGAATAATAATATTTTAATTTCCGAAGAAGAAGTTCTTAAATATTTAGATGAAGTTGACTGGACCCCTGTAGAAGAGTTAGAGGGTTATTCCGTAAAGCCGGGAGGATGGATTGATTCAGAACACATTGCTTTCTTTGCAGAAGATAAGAAAACAGGGCAGAAAGTAGCCGGTATAACTTCCGTACGCCGCCCGAAATCATATTTTTACGGCATTCCGTCCGGTAGTTTTATTGATATAATCGCTTCTAAAGATTTACAGCAAACTTACATTCTGGTAAAGGACGGCAAAAGATATAAAATATACAGCCGTACTCCCCGGGGACGGTGGAATAAAATTGAGGATGGGACAGAAAAAATTTATTTACTGGGCATTAAAAAACAGGAATTGCTCTGGGTAATACCTCAAAACGGTTATATCCGGACTGAAGATGATAAAAAAATAGAAGATATTAAGATAGATTTTATCGACAGTTATCCCAGCGGGCAATATCAATACGGACAGGGTTTATCAAATATGGAACAGATCGAATTCAAGAAAGTTAAAGAAAATAAAATATTGACTTTATTTTACGGTTCAAGCGCCGCAAAAGAGTTAGAAAAGTACGGTTTGACGGGTGTGGAAAAATTTAATTCATTTGAAAAAGTCTGGTTTATGCCGGAGTCTTACCGTAAATCCCTGGAGAATTTACCCGAAAAAGAAAATTTGGGTAATCTGTATTTTGCTCCGCAGGATATGAAAATATTTTATGACTCTACGGGAGATAACTATTTAAGAGATGTAAAGACTTTACAGTTAAAGAAAGATTATCTCTTTCTTAAATGTGTTGTACTGTTATTTATTATAATGGCCGGGGGATTATTTATAGCAAGCAGAAAAAACGTTGCAGGAGGCAATTAAACATGGACAGGGAAGGATTTAACCGGGACAACAACAGAAATAATATTGAAAAAAGAGATGTAAACATAGATATAAATTATCTGGATACCAACTCCCATTCGGTAATGATAGAGTGCGGTAAAACCAGAGTGCTGTGCGCGGCAACCACGGATAACTGGACTCCGCCACACGTTAGGAATGAACAGAAAGGGTGGATATCGGCTCAGTATTCAATGCTGCCCAATTCTTCTAAAGACCGGATAAGAAGGGAGCGCCGGGGGGCCAAGGGAAGAACTAAAGAGATTGAGCGTCTTATAGGCCGGTCTTTTAGAGCTGTTGTAGATTTAAATGCTATTCCCTACGAGAGCATTATTGTGGACTGCGATGTGATTCAGGCTGACGGCGGTACCCGCACCGCTTCAATTACGGGAGGATTTGTAGCTTTGTATCTTTTATTTAAAGATTTAATGAGAAATAACAGAATTTCCAGAAATCCCGTAAATAATTTTATGGCGGCTATAAGTACGGGAGTGGTCCACGGAGAAGTTCTGCTGGATTTAAATTCAGTAGAGGATATGTCCGCCCAGGTAGATATGAATTTAGTTATGAGCGATGAAGGTAGAATGATTGAAGTACAGGCTACCGGTGAAGAAGCCACTTTCAGTCCGGAAAGTATGAATGAGATGCTAAAAGCAGGCAGCCGGGGTATAATAGAATTAATAGAGGAACAGAAAAAAGCTCTGGATCTTCTTTAAAAATTTATGCAGATAGTTCTTGCGACCGGTAATAAAGACAAAGTTAAAGAAATAAAAAATATCTGGAGTAATATTGAAAATATAACTTTTGACTGGTCGGGTAATTACAGGCAGTTAAAAGAAGTTGAAGAGAGCGGAAAAACTCTTAGAGAAAATGCATCTTTAAAAGCTGAATATGTGGCTGATTCTCTGGAAAAACCGGCTATAGCCGACGATACAGGGCTTTTTGTAAAGCATCTTGACGGAAAACCGGGGGTTTATTCTTCGCGGTATGCCGGCCGAGAGGCTGATTATGAAGACAATGTAAATAAACTGTTAAAAGAGTTAAAGGGGGTGCCCGAAAAAGAAAGATACGCGGAATTTAGAACGGTAGTGGCTTTCTCAAGAAAGGGAAAAAAAACTCTTTTTACAGAAGGGGTGGTAAAAGGGCGAATAACTAATAAAAGACGGGGGGAAAACGGTTTTGGCTATGACCCTGTCTTTGAAGTGAGCGATTTACATAAGACTTTCGGTGAATTACCGGAAGCTAAAAAAAACACTGTAAGTCACAGATACAAAGCCCTTAAAAAGATGGAAGAAATTATAAACCGGGAAGTGGCGCAGCTTGGCTAGCGCACCTGCTTTGGGAGCAGGGGGTCGCCGGTTCAAATCCGGCCTTCCCGACCATTTTAAATTAAAAGGAGAAGTTATAAAGGACTATCATGTGGAAAAACATATTAACTGTTTTTAATAATTATTTAAAACAGAGTTTACAATATCTGCCAAAAATTATTGTCTTTTTTTTAACTTTAGTTGTTCTTTCTATAATTGTAAAATTACTTTTAGGTAGAGTTGAAAAATATTTTATAGAAAAAGCCAAATCCAGGGGTAAACTTAAACGGGAACGGGAAAAGAGAGTAGAAACGGTAATTGCCATCTTAAATAAGGTGGTATACTTGATTATATGGCTGGTGGGTTTAACTTTACTTCTCGGGGAACTGGGAATAAATTTGGGGCCTATTCTTACCGCGGCCGGGGTTTTGGGATTGGCTTTGAGTTTTGGGGCCCAGAGTCTGGTAAAGGATTTAATAAGCGGTTTTTTCATTCTCATAGAAGACCAGATAAGAATCGGGGATGTAGCTGTAATTAACGGTACCGGGGGTCTGGTTGTAGAGATAAACTTAAGAACTACTGTACTTAGAGATTTAGCCGGAAAAGTTCACATTTTCCCTAACGGATCCATAAATTCTCTTTCTAATTTAACTAAAGAATTTTCATGTTATATTTTTGAAATAGGAGTGGCCTATAAAGAAAAGATAGATAAAGTAATAAAAGTTATTAAAGAGGTGGGCGAGGAATTAAGAGAAGATGAAGAGTTCGGTGAGAAAATAGATGATTTTGAAGTTTTCGGGCTGGATAAATTAGATAGCTCGGCCCAGGTAATAAAAGGCAAGATAACCACAAAGCCTCTGGAACAGTGGTCTACCGGCCGGGAATTTTTACGCCGGATAAAGAAGACTTTTGACCGCAAAAACATAGAGATTCCTTTTCCCCACCGTACATATTATTTTGGGGAAGATTCACCTCCTTTTGAAATTCTTTTAAATAAAGAAGATTCAAATAAAGAGGATGCCACTTAATTTCTAAAGAATAATAATTGATTTTTAGTTTTTAAATTGTATAATTCTAAATTAGAAATTAGCGGTGGGTGTAGCTCAGGGGCAGAGCACTTGGTTGTGGCCCAAGCGGTCGTCGGTTCAATTCCGATCACCCACCCCATTATAGAGGTTAGAATAATTTGACTTTTGAGGATAAATAGATAAAATGAAAAAAATGATAAAAAGAAAATGGTATAAAATTAGTGCAGACGGTAAAATTCTCGGTAGGCTGGCAACAAAAGCAGCCACCTTGCTTATGGGGAAAAATAGAGTAGATTACACACCTCATGAAGATAAGGGGGCGTGTCTTATTATAACAGATGCCAAAAAGGTAGAAATAGGGGGTAATAAGGCTGAAGTAAAAAAATACTTTTCTCCGTCGACATATCCGGGCAACAGTAAAGAAACTCTGTACCGGGATTTGATAGAAGAAAACCCGGAGAAAATTATTTACTATGCTGTTAAGGGAATGCTTCCCAAAAATAAGCTGGCTTCTAAACGTATGAAAAGATTGAAAATTTACCGGGAAAGTGAGCATCCTCACCAAGCGCAAGATCCAGAGGAGATAAATTTAAACAATGGTTAATATGAACGAATTAAATGCAGTAGGACGTCGTAAAACAGCTGTAGCTAGGGTATATATGTTTCCGGAGAAAAAAGAAAAAAAGATTCTTGTAAACGGAAAACCCATAAAGACTTATTTTCAGGGACATGATCTTCAGTACAAAGATGCAATTAGTCCCTTTGAGGCTTTAAATATAGAACCTTCAAGTCTTATTAAAATTAATGTTAAAGGGGGAGGGGTCAGTGGCCAGGCAGGAGCTATTAAACTCGGTATTTCCAGGGTATTTGCTCAGCTTGACGAAAAATCCAGGAAGATACTCCGGAGCAAAGGATTTCTTACCAGAGATTCACGTGTAGTTGAAAGAAAGAAACCGGGACACCGCAAAGCCAGAAAAAGCGAACAGTTTTCCAAGAGGTAGAATATGGCAGATGCAAATAAGAGCAGGATAACTATAATCCTGCTGTTGGTTATATCCATATTAGCTGCAATTGTACTTACCTTCCGCCAGGAAACTCAAGAACCAAAAAAATTCACATTAGAAGAAAAATCGCATTTTAAGGGCGATGCTATTGGTATAGTAGAAATTTATGGGCCAATTACCGCCGATAGTAACTCCTCGGGGTTAAGTGGAATTCCTTCCGGTTTGAACAGAATACTTAAAAATTTAAAAAATTACCGGGAAAATGGCAAAGTCAAAGGGGTACTTATACGGTTAAATTCTCCGGGCGGAACCGTGGGAGCCGTACAGGAAATAACCCGGGAAATAAAGAGAATCCGTGAAAAAGGAAAACCGGTAGTAATCACAATCAAGGATATGGGAGCGTCGGGGGGATATTATATTGCTGCAGCCTGTGATAAGATAGTGGTCAATCCCGGTACACTCGTAGGAAGCATCGGGGTTATTTTTATGTCCAGCGATATGTCCGGTTTACTGGATAAAGCGGGGATAAATTTTCAAACCGTAAAGAGCGGGCCTTATAAAGACGTGAGCTCTTTTCACCGACCTTTTGAGGATGAAGAAAGAAAATTTTTAGAACGGGTTATTGATGACACTTACAGCCAGTTTGTAAAAGTAGTCAGTGAAGGTCGGGATATGAACCAGGAAAAAGTTAAAGAATTAGCTAAAGGACAGATATATTCCGGAACTTATGCCAAAAAAGTTAACCTTGTAGATCAACTGGGGGATGAAGTTACAGCTCGAGAGACTTTAAAAAAGCTGGCTGAAGTTAAAGATCCGGAATTTATAGAACCGTCTCAGACCAGATGGTTTAATATGCTAAATTTATTAGATAGACGAATTTCATTTATAAATTTGAATATAAATGAGGTTACCGGATTAAGCTATCTTTATATCCCGTAATGCTTGATATATTTTTAAATATAATTACCTCTCCCGGCGAAACTATATACCGGCTCTCCAGAAAAAAACTGAATTATTCCGGGTTCATAGTATTAGCTGTCGGAATTTTATCTACTGTAGCGGGGGTTACTCTACTTTTTAATTTTGGCACTCAAATTTCAGACTATCTATTAACCTGGGGGGTTTTTTTGAGAACTATAACATTTGTTGTCTTAATCTTATTTATAGTTGCCCTGTATCATTTTTTTGCCGGTGTATTCGGGGGGCAGGGCTCACCCGGTAAGTTATTTAAAGCAATCCCTTACTCGATGGCTCCATTTGTCTATGTAGCGCCGATGGCCCTTATAATAAAAGCTTTTTTCCCGGGAGGTCGATTTTTTTTTCTGATACCCGTACTTTTAGTTTTTCTGGTAATCAGTCTCTATTATCAGTATAAGATTTTAAATTATTTTTATGGCCTTTCTTTTAGAAACGCAGTAGCTGCTTTTATACTCCCCTGGTTTATTATTTTAGGCACAGTAACAATTTTACCGTTGCTGGTAATAGCAAGTTTGGGTTCCTTTTTTATATGAATAAAGTATCTATAGTCGGGGCCAGCGGTTTTACAGGCCGGGAACTTGTAAGAATTCTTTCCGGACATGAGAAAGTCCAGCTGGATAAGCTGTATTCAAAAAATCATGCCGGAGAAAATATAGCGGATTTATATCCGTCTTTAAAAGGGTCTGTATCAAAAATTTTAAGTAAGCCGGAACCCGGTAAAATTTCCAAAGACAGTGACATAATTTTTCTGGCTCTTCCTCATACTAAATCTCTTCTTTACATGCCTTATCTGGCGAAATCCAAAAAATTAATTATAGATTTGTCGGCGGATTACCGGTTTTATCAGAGTTCTGAATACGAAAAATGGTATAAAACCAAGCATGAAGATATAAAAAATTTAAAGAGAGCGGTATACGGTTTACCGGAAATAAACAGGGAAGAAGTCGAAAAAGCCAATTTAATCGCAAATCCCGGTTGCTATGCAACGGCAACAGCACTGACCATTTATCCGCTTTTAAAAGAAGGGTTGGCAGATAATCAAATTTATATAGATGCAAAATCGGGGATTTCAGGAGCGGGTAAAAAACTGAATTCCAAGTATCTTTTTGCTTCCAGATACGAGAATGTTACACCTTACAAAGTAAATTCCCACCGGCATATGGGCGAAATTACCGAATTTTTAAACCATATTCTGTCCGGCGGCGGGAATAAAAAATGGGATTCGCTGGTATTTTGTCCCCATCTTGTGCCCATCGAAAGGGGCATACTGGTTAATCTGTATTCCAGTTTAAACAATAATCTGGATACTAAAGAAGTAATAGATATATATAACAAATATTACAAAAATGAGTATTTTATAGATATATGCAGTGATGGGGAATTTCCCCAGACAAAAGATGTAGAGTCCACCAATAATTGCCGGATAGGAATAAAAAGTGACCCCCAGACCGGTGATGTAATTGTTGTTACAGCCATAGACAATTTAGTTAAGGGGGCCTCCGGACAGGCAGTTCAAAATATGAATATAGCTATGAATTTTAAAGAGTATGCCGGGCTGGTCTCCGTCCGTCACTATTCCGGTAGCGGGAGTAAGTGAATGCTATGGACTTTCCACGGGGTTTTGGTATAAATGGTATAAAACCCGAAAAGGGGGAGAATCTGGGCCTGATCTACGCTCCCGAGGGTATGATAACCGGCGGAGTTTTTACAACAAATAAAAATGCAGCCCACCCGGTAAATTACTGCCGCAAGTATATTAATAAATCAAACCATAAGGCTATTCTTGTTAATAAGGGCCGGGCTAATGCCGCAACAGGTAAGAAGGGCAAGCTTCAATTACAGGAACTGGTAGACAAAGCCAGCTTAGGATTAAACTGCAAAAAGGAAGAGTTATTAGTTGCCTCAACCGGTTCTATAGGAAAAATCCCCATAATAAATGACGATAAATTAAATCTCTTAATTTCCCGAAAAGAGAGAGTAAAACCCTATGAATTCGCTGAGGCTATTATGACTACAGATACTCAGGTAAAAGTACTCAGCTCTGATTTTACTATAAACGGTAAGGATATAAGACTAGCTGCCGTTGCCAAAGGCTCGGGTATGGTCAATCCCGATTTAGCCACTATGCTGGTATTTATATGTACTGATTTAAATATAAAAAAAGAATATTTAACCCGGGGGCTAAAAGAAGTAAACCGCCTAACTTTTAATAATTTAAATATAGACGGGGAGACCAGCACCAACGACAGTGTATTTATTTCCTCTACCCGGAAAGCGACTAATAGACGTATCGAATCTGAATCCGGAAACTATAAGAAGTTCTTAAGACACCTTAAAAAATTATGTACCGCAACTGTGGAAAAGATAGCCGCCGACGGAGAAGGGGCTACCAAGTTAATTAAAATACATATAAAGGGGGCTTTGACGGATAAGGAAGCCCAAAAAGGTGCTCAGGGTATAGCTGCTTCCCCCTTGTGTAAAACTGCCTTTTATGGAGCTTCTCCGAACTGGGGCAGGATAATTAGCGTTCTGGGGGAAAAAGGTATTGAAGTCAATACGGAAAATTTTAATATTTATGTAAACGGCGTACACTGGATAAAAGACGGTGAGATATTTGAAAAAACTTTTGAACAGATCAAAGATATTTTATCCGGTTCTAAGTTTAAATTAACTGTGGATCTGGGTAAAAAAAACGGCAAAGCTACAGCTTATACCTGTGATTTAAGTCCGGAATACGTTAGAATTAACGCCCATTACTTAACCTGATTAGTGGCTATGGACAAAAAAGCTAAAATAGAAAAAACAGTTAAAACTTTAAACAGGGGAGGAGTAGTTATTCTCCCTACTGATACAGTGGCAGGCATTTGTGCTAAACCGGGCAAAGAAAAGGCAATTAGACGTATTTACAAAATAAAAAACAGGAGTATGGATAAGCCTCTTGCATTACTTGTTCCGGGAGTAAACCAGGTCTGGGACTGGGTTAAAAAAACCGAGAATTTAGAAAACAGATTAGAAAAAGAATGGCCCGGAGCTACAACTTTCATACTGAATACTACCGAAAACGAAACTATAGGGGTGAGGATGCCGGACTGCGCTCCTCTTTTGAAAATTATGGAATCAACCGGTCCCCTGTGCGCAACCAGCGCTAATATTTCGGGAGATGCGGCTGCCGGGGGAGTAGAAGAAGTTCCAAAAAAATTAAAAAATAAAGTTGATCTGACAGTAAATTTTAAAGAACAATATTCGGGAAAACCTTCGAAAATTATAGATTTAACGGAAGAGGAAGAAAAATTAATAAGAAAGTAAAAACTACTATAACGTTTGTCTGTACCGGCAATACCTGCAGAAGTGTAATGGCCGAGCGGATATTAAAAGATATGGCGAAAAATTACGGTCTGAAAAATTTTAAAATACAATCTGCCGGAACCGCGGCCATGCCCCACTATTCCATATTCGGTGATCTGGCCCGGGTAATGGAGGAGAATGAACTTGATTATTCGGATCATACTCCCACGAGAATAAATGAAGAAATAATGAAGTCATCGGATTTAGTGCTGGTAATGACCCAAAAACACAAGAATTTTTTAAGCAGGGCCTTCGGTTATGAGGAAAAAACTTTTCTTTTAACTGAATTTTCAGGCCGGGGCAGGCACGATATTACCGACCCTATTGGTCGGGGTTTGGAAGCCTACCGGAAAGCTTTTAAAGAGATTAAAGAAAACCTAAAAGATATAATAGAAAGGATGCAAGATGAGTTTGAAAAATAAAGATATTTTAAAAGATAAAGATCCCAAAGTATACCGGGCAATTAAAGAAGAGTACGAAAGACAGGGAAATAATCTGGAGATGATAGCCTCGGAGAATTATACTTCCGAAGAGGTGCTGGAAGCTATGGGTTCCAGGCTCACAGATAAATACGCGGAAGGCTACCCCGGAAAGCGATATTACGGGGGATGTGAAAACGTAGATACAATTGAAAATTTAGCTATTGACCGGGCTAAAGAAATTTTTGGCTGCGACCACGTAAATGTACAGCCCCACTCTGGCAGTCAGGCCAATATAGCTTCCTATCTTTCAGTTTTGGATATAGGGGATAGGATAATGGGAATGGATCTTTCCTGCGGGGGACACCTTACCCACGGTCATCCTTTAAATTTCAGCGGAAAATATTTTGACATTATCCCCTACGGGGTAGATAAAAAGGATAACTTTATAGATTTTAACAGCGTTGAAGATATAGCTAAAAAAAATAACCCGGATTTAATTGTCTGCGGAACTTCGGCCTATCCCCGGAAAATAGATTTTCGAAAATTCCGGGAAATTGCCGATAAAGTGGGTGCTTATCTTATGGCCGACATAGCTCATATCGCCGGGCTAGTAGCCAAAGGCAGCCATCCGGATCCCGTACCTTACTGCGATATAGTAACTACCACCACCCATAAAACCTTAAGGGGACCCCGGGGGGGAATGATAATGTGCCGGGAATCGCTCAGCTCTAAAATTGACCGGGCGGTATTTCCAGGAACTCAGGGCGGACCTTTAATGCACGTTATAGCAGCAAAAGCAGTCTGCTTTAAAAATGTATTAACGGATGATTTCGGCACATATATTGAAAAAGTTGTTTCTAATTGTAAAGTTTTAGCCGAAACTTTAAAAGATGAAGGGATAGATTTAATTACCGGGGGGACTGACACCCATCTTCTTCTCATAGATTTAAGACCTTTAAATATAACCGGCAAAAAAGCAGAAGCGGTGTTACAAAAAGCAGGTATAATCGCCAATAAAAATACTATACCCTACGATCCCGAAAAACCGCTTGTAACTTCGGGCATAAGACTGGGCACTCCGGTACTTACTACCCGGGGTTTCGGAAAAAGTGAAATTGCAAAAGTGGGGAATTTAATTGCCGGATTACTTAAAAACCCAAAACCCGGAAATATCCAAAAATCCGCCGGTGAAGTCGAAAAGCTTGTCAAAAAGTTTGATGAATAATTTTTTTTACCCGAGAAAATTTAATAGAGGAAGGAGAATATAATGGAAAACGTAACTATAGTAAAACATCCTTTAATTCAGGATAAACTGACTATGATGAGAGATCATAATACCAAAAGCAAAGATTTTAGAATACTGCTTAAGGAATTAGCTACTCTGATGATATTTGAAGTTACCCGAAATTTAGAGACCAAAAAAGTGGAAGTTACAACCCCGCTGGATGTAAAAGCTTCAGGTATAAAAATAGAACAGTCCGGTATTGTACTTGTCCCTATTTTAAGGGCGGGTATAGGTATGGTGGACGGAGTACTTGAGGTATTGCCCCAGGCAAGGGTAGGGCATATAGGGATGTACAGGGAACCAGACACTTTAGAAGCTGTAGAGTATTATCATAAACTTCCTTCTAATATTGCCAAAGCCAGACTGGTTTTACTTATTGATCCCATGCTGGCAACCGGGCATACTATGGTTGAAACCCTGGATTCCTGTAAAAGGGAAAAAGCAAAAAATATGAAGATTATGGCTCTGGTGACTTCTCCGGAAGGAATTGAAGAGGTCCGAAAATCATATCCGGACATTGAAATTTATACTGCAGCAGTCGATGATAAACTTGACGATCACGGCTATATTCTTCCCGGTCTGGGAGATGCCGGGGACCGGATATTCGGCACAAAATAAAAATATCCAAGTGCTGATATAATGCATTTTGAATTTTATTTTCTCGCCTTTATTATTTCAATATTTCTTACCCTTCTTATAACTCCTATTGTCGGCTCATTTGCAATTAAATTTAAAGCTATAGATAAACCTTCCGGAAGAAAAATACATCGCAAAGAGGTACCCCTTCTGGGAGGATGCGCCATATTTATCTCTATATTTACAACTGTCCTGATATTAAAAAGAATTACCCCGGAATTTAATGCCTTAATGAACTATAATTCGGGATATATTTTAAAACTATTTGAAGGTATATTGGTAGGATCGATAGTAATAACGGCAATGGGAATTGTCGATGATTTTAAAGGAGTTATTCCCACAACAAAACTCTTAGGGCAGATAATAGTAGCCATGATAGTTATGCAGTACGGCATAAAAATTGCCAGTATAAAATTTCCTTTTTTCGGGACTTACACCGAATTACCGATTTATGTCTCTATGCTTGTTACTATACTTTGGATAACCGGGTTTATAAATTCTATAAATTTAATAGACGGAGTTGACGGACTGGCCGGGGGAGTAGTGGCCATAGCTTTTCTGGTATTTTTTATAATAACCCTTTACCAGACAACCGTTCAGACTGAGCCGGCGGCCATTAAAAGATTAAAATTTGTTTCCGTTTTAAGTCTAATTATCTGCGGCAGTACCCTGGGATTTTTAAAATACAATTTTCCGCCCGCGAAAATTTTCCTTGGAGATTCCGGAAGTTTACTGCTGGGTTTTCTGGCCGGCGTGGTTACTATTACGGGGATCTTAAAAACAGCGGCGGCTCTGACTTTACTAATCCCCATAATTGTATTCGGCGTTCCTTTATTGGATGCTTTTTTATCTTTTTTCAGAAGAGTGGCTACCAGAAAATCATTTATGCATGCAGACAGGGAACATATTCATCACAGGTTACTCTATAAAAGGGGATGGAATGCCAAAAAAGTTGACTATACCATATATACGGTTACTTCAATACTGGGGGCAGTAGCTATATTAATCACAATTTTAAAATGAAACGGACTGAGAATAAAAAAATCATAGCGGTTTTCGGAACCCGTCCGGAGGCCATTAAGATGGCCCCTGTGGTAAAAGAGTTCAAAAAGAGGGGGCAGGCTACCGAAAAACCGGGAGTAGAGATTAAGAGCGTAGTAACCGCCCAGCACAGGGAAATGCTGGACCAGGTGTTGGACCTTTTTGACATACAGCCGGAATTCGATCTAAATATAATGACCGAATCCCAGACCCTAGAAGAGATAACTTCCCGGTGTCTTAAAAAACTGGGAAAAATTTTCAGCAGCGAAAACCCGGATATGGTATTAGTGCAGGGGGATACAACCACGACTTTTACAGCAGCTCTTGCGGCCTATTATGAAAAGATATCCGTGGGACACATTGAAGCGGGTCTCCGCTCTAATGACCGGTACAATCCGTTTCCAGAAGAGATAAACAGAAAGCTTACCGATACTCTTTCAGAATGCTACTTTGCTCCCACCCCGGGAAATAAGAATAACCTTCTCAAAGAAAATTATCCAAAGAAAGATATTTACGTAACCGGCAATACCGTCATAGATGCATTAACCGAAATATCCGAAAAAAAATTAACGCCATTAAATAAGACTCTGGCTGAAATTCCTAAGTCAAAAAAAGTAATTCTGGTTACCGCTCACCGCCGGGAAAACTGGGGAAAACCACTTGAAAATATTTTTTCCGGTTTAAAAAAACTGGCGGAAAAATACAAGAATATTTTATTTGTTTACCCGGTCCATTTAAATCCGAAAGTTAAGGATACGGCCGAAGAATATTTTAATAAGCTGGATAATTTTAAACTGGTGCCCCCGGTTTCCTATCCGGATATGGTATGGCTTTTAAAAAGATGTTATTTCTGTTTTACGGATTCCGGAGGAATTCAGGAGGAAGCTCCGTCTCTGGGTAAACCCGTGCTGGTCTACCGAAAAGTAACCGAACGCCCGGAGGCGGTAAAAGCGGGGACGGTTAAAATAATAGGCACTTCCGGAGAGGAGATTTACAGATGGGGCAAAAAATTAATTGAAAATACAGAAGAATACGGCAGAATATCTAAAGCATTAAATCCCTACGGCGACGGGAAAGCATCCCGGAGAATTGCGGATATTATAGAAAATCGTTTGGGAATTAGAAAAGTGAGGATAAAAGAATGGAAAAAAAAGTAGAATTACTTAAATCCACTATACAAGGATTGAATTATCGGTACAACTCTTTAAAAAAGATTAATGAATTAACCGGGGAAGCCGACGACACAAAAGATTTTCTGGATAAAACCCTGGGAGTGATTATGGATCTTATAGGCGGTGAAGGGGGAGCGGCTTTTCTATACGGGAAAACCGGATTTTTAAAATGTATGGCCTTTAGAGCTGATATACCTTTTAATAAAGAGAAAGAAGTGAAGAAAAAGATGGAGAGCATAGACGTATCCACTTATAAATTTCCCGACGGAAATATACTTTCCGGGGATAAAAAGATTAATTATTCCACTTCACCGGATATGTCGGCTGACTATAGAAAATTAATAAAAAACACTTTACGGGAACTTAAAAATACTCTTATTGTGGCTGTCAGGGTGAACAACGAGGTCACCGGAGTTCTTGAATTTTACAATATTGTAAGAGAACTGAATCCGGATAAAGAGAAATCTATTTTAAGTATGGGAGGACACATAGGAGTTTCGGTGGAACTTTTTGACAGGCTGGATTCCCTGGAAAGGAGGACTGACGCCCTAAAACGGCTAACTTCAGTAACAGAGAAGATAAGTTCAGCCCGGCAGCTGGGAGAAGTGCTGGATCTTTTGATAGAAAATTCTATAAGCTATTTTAGAGCGGACGCCTGTTTTATTATTTTAAAAAATCAAAATGACAATTTCGAATTATTTTTAAATACAGCTGAAAATTCCCATCAGGTCAAAGGGGAAAAAATACAAAATATCGGAGGAGTTGTAAATAAAATTTTAAATACCGGGGAATCTGTTCTGTTTCAAGACGTAAAAAAAGAGAATAATTATACCGGGAAAATAGATGATTTTACCCGGCTGGCAACCGGTTCTGCCGCGGGTGTTCCTCTAAAAGTGGCCGGTGAGATAACGGGGCTGATAATGGTCGCCCGCAAGAAAGAGAGTCCTCCTTTTGACGAAGAAGCCCTGGAACTTTTAAATATACTTGCATCTCACGCTTCTATAGCCTTAAATAAGGCAAAAATATACTCCATGAAGGACAAGTGGTTTGATTCAACCGTAAACCTGCTGGTTAAGACTATAAAGACAAAACACAATTTATATCCCCAGCACGCTGAAAATGTGAGAAAGTATCTTAAAAAAATATCCGAAGAAATGAATTTAAATAACGAACAGAGAGAATATCTGCAGATTTCTGCCTCCGTTAAGGAAATAGGTAAATTAACAATTCCTGAGAATCTACTCCAGAAAGAGGAGAAACTTTCCCGGGAAGAATGGGAAAAGATAAGAAAGCATCCCTTAAAAAGTGTGGAAATTTTAGAGACTATAGATGAGTTTAAAGAAATAATACCCATAATAAAATTTTACCACGAACACTATGACGGAACCGGCTATCCTAAAAACTTAACCGGTGAAGAGATTCCCCTCCTGGCCCGCATTCTTTCAGTGGTGGATGCCTATGTGGCTATGAGAGAACCCCGTCCTTACAGGGATATTTTACCCAAAGAAGTGGCCATACAGAATTTAAAAGAACAAAAAGGAAAACAATTCGACCCAAAAATTGTTGATATAATGGTAGAAATTCTGGAAAGGGAGAAATAAATGTCAGATATTAAAAGATTCGGCGTATCCTTAAACAAAAAACTTTTAGATAAATTTGATAAATACATAGCTGAAAAAGGCTACCCCACCCGGTCAAAA
>JBNJDT010000019.1:0-25109 GCA_051745145.1 Elusimicrobiota bacterium | reverse complement strand
AAATCCGTCCCTCCCTTAAAATGGTCGGGACGGCCGGATTCTTTTCGCTCATTTTCCAATTCGCTCAAAGGGACTTTACTCACTGACGCCCTCCGGGCTTTTCTCCGTTGAGGAGCGTTCGTAAAGTTTCAAATCCGTCCCTCCCTTAAAATGGTCGGGACGGCCGGATTTGAACCGGCGACCCCTGCTCCCCCAGAGCAGTGCGCTTCCTGCCTGCGCCACGTCCCGTTATTTTTTACTACTTAATTGTATTTTTTTTTGGTCGTTCTGTAAACCTTTAAAATAAATTTTTACTATATTATCTAAATTCCTTAAAAAATACAAGCTGTTTTAATTCTACTTTGAAAAAATAACATTGGAAAAATACAATACGCAGTCTAAAGAATTTAGAATTTATTTAAAGATGTTCTCCAGTATTTCCATAGAGTTTTCAAATAAGTATTCAAAATTTTTCGCAAAAGAATCCAGTCTTACCACAGCATTTACTCCCGCATCTTTACATGAGCCGGCCCTTACCCGTTCAGCCAGTTTGCCATTAATTATTGCAATTTTATCATAAAATTTTTTCAACCCTTTCAGATCCCAGTCCGGAGAACCGCCGTTTTTATCTACAAAATACTGTTTTAATAAATAACTGGCGGTTATCCTGAATATTGCCTCTTCTTTAGAAGAGAAGGGAAGATGAAACCGGGCCATAGAAGAAAACTGGGACAATACCGGACATTCGCTTAACCACAGGCACAGCTCTATCAGTGAGCTTAGGGCTTCTGCTATCTGGGTTTTTTTTATCAATACTCTTTCGGGCGTTATTATCTTCAATTTCACATCGATAGTTGAAGGAACATCAGAGAATTCTTCTACAATATCCAGTATACTTAAAGCAGCGGGACAGGACGGCTGTTTTTTACTGTCCAAGGGACAAATATTACATTTTTGGAAATTCAAGTCCACCCAGTCCGGTAAATCCTCTCTTTTTAAATGTCGGGGGGCAATTTTCATCCTATCGGGGGTAAGCTCAAGATTTATCTCTTTAGTTTCTTCTCCCCATTTAATTATATATTTATACTGGACAGTTTCTTTATTCATATCTGTTTTCTACCATTTATATTTGTATTTTTCAAATAAATAATAAAAACTTACATCCGTCTTTTAATAACGTTTTAATATTTAAATCTAATTTAATCGTTAATTAGCTAATTTTAAGCCTTGCTTTTTTTAATAGAATTATTTATCATAATGTTAGATTGTTTTAATTTTCAAAATAAAATTTATGCATTTAAATAAAAATATTACAACTCAAAACAGTATCCCAAGGGCTTACAGCAACAAATTCAACGAAATTTGTATTCAATACCGGATTACTAATTTATGTTTACACTAAAATTAAAAAATTTTTTCATATCTTTATTAAAACTAATTCTGCGCATATTCTCGTTTTCTTTTATTCTCTTAATAATCCTTATAATTTCATCTTCACTTCTCCAGCTTTTTGACAACTACGATAGTTATCCGCTCATTGTAAATATCATATCAATGGAAACCAGTGTTACTACTTTTGTGGAAAATACTTTTCCCACTACAATAAGCGGAATACAGCTGTCTAAAATTTTAATTGTATTCATTTCTTTTATCTTGAAATTAGTAAGCGACCTTTTTCAGGGTATGGTGGAAGAAAAACAGACTTATTATGCCCAAAAGATAAATCAGCTTAAAAAAGAATCACTGAATAAAAATTTAAGTCATTCAAATCCTATTTCCGCTTTTATAACAAAACTAAAGAGAATTTTTATTTACCGTAAAAGCAAACTCAATAAATTACAGAAAAAGTTATCCGTAATACAAAGCAAAATAGAAGAGCTGGGCGAAGAACTTGTTTTTCTTTCCATTGAAATAGTGGATTCCACAAAGATGAAAAAAGGAGCTAATCCCGCAAAAGTCGAAAAAAACTTTTCTAAATTTAAAGAATATCTTCAGGAAAAAATTCAGGATAACGATGCCGAACAGTATATCTGGCATTCCGACCAGCTGCTTGTATATTTTAAAAAGTTTGAAAATGCTTTTTCAGCCTGTCAGGCCGCCATAAGCGGGCTGGTTAATTTTAACAGAGAAGTCAATACTCTCAACCATGATTTTGACATACAGTGCGGAATAAATTCCGGTTTTATTTATTATGAAGATATAGATACGATAGAAAACATTAAAGATATCTCTATTGAGACGGCGGAAAAACTGCAAAAAGCCGCTCCTCCCAACGCAGTATATGTTACCGAAGACTCCATTAAACCTTTAACTTTACATAAAAACTTTGACCCGGTTTCCAAAACTATGGCCGGACAGGAGATATTAAGCTGGTATCCCAAGCTGCGTTTGACAGAACTGCAGAAGACTCTTACCGAAACAAAGAAACAGATAAGAGAAATGGCTAAAAAACTTGTCTTCCTCTCCATAGACGTTGTGGAATCCACAAAAATGAAAGAGGGAATGGACTCTGCCGATATTGAATACAGTTTTGATAAATATAAGACCTACGTGGAAGAGAAATTCAGGGACCACGATGTAGTTAAAACAACCTGGACTCCCGACGGTGTAATGGGCTGTTTTGACAATTTTGAAAAAGCTTTTCAAACCGCAAAAGAAATAATCGAAGGCCTGCCTGATTTCAACCAGGAACACAGTCTACCCAAATTTAGGGTCCGGTGCGGAATAAATACCGGTTTAATTTACTACGATGAAGTACGGCCTTTAGAAGAGATGTCTGACCATTCTATTGATGTTGCCGGTCACCTGCAAAAAGCGGCTGAACCCAATACAATATATGTTACCGAAAAATCAATTGAGCCTAAAGAACTCTATGATGTTTTTGATGGAGTTCCGAAATTAGTTGATGAATATTCGGTTTTTGTCTGGTCTCCCCCGTTTTTAATTTAAGTTATAATAACTTTCCTAAACTAAAAAATAAAACCTTTTATAAATTTTAAAATTAATTTCTAAGGTGAGTTTCTAAAATTTCAGTCTTCTTTTTGATCTTCCTTTTGTCCGAATATACTCTCAAGCGTTTCCATGGTATTTTTAAACAGATATTTAAAATTTTTAGCGTAATTGTCAAGTTTAACCACTGCATTTACACTTGCGTCTTTTATGGACCCGGACCGTATTCTTTCAACAAGGTTGCCGTTAACTACGGAAACTTTGCTGTAAAATTCTTTTAAGCCTTCAAGTTCCCAATCCGGAGAACCATCGTATTTATTGATAAAATACTGTTTTAATAAATAACTGCCCGTAGTCCTGAACATTGTCTCTTCGATAGAAGAAAAGGGGAGATGAAACCGGGCCATTGAAGAAAACTGTTCTAATACAGGGCAGTCGCTCAAACCCAGAGAAAGCCCTAAAACTGAGCTTAGAGCCGCCTGAATCTGGACATCCTTGACTATCTTTCTTTCGGGAGTTATTATCTCAACCGTAACATTCTCATAGGATAGCATATCTTTAAAGCTGTCAATAATTTTAACTATACTCAGAGCCGCGGGACATACTTTATATTCATCTTCATCCAGAGTACATATTTCGCATTTGTGAAATCCCAGTTTTACCCACTCCGGATAATTCTCTTTATCCAGATATCCGGGGGCAAAACTCATGCGATCGGGAGTAAGCTCGAGTTTTATTGTTTCAGTGTTACCCCGCCATTTTATTTTATATATATACTCTACTATGTCCTTTACTTCGTTCATTTAAAATTTTACCTTTTACAATTTCCGCTATAATTAATACGAACCCAGAATGCTCTCCGCACCTTTTCCGTAATCCGTTAATTCACCAACCGCATCTGACTGTTCGGAAGTCAGCTGGTACTTTACCACTCCCCCGGGAACTTCGTCACTGAGCCACAATTCAAGCTGGCCCTGTCCCATCATCACTCCAAATTCTCCGCGACGGCTTTGAAAAGAACCCGCCGGTAAATCCACTTCTACTGTTTCCTGGATGGAGGCCTCCAGAGATTCCGGAGTTATGCGTCTGGGAGTGCCATACGGGCCGTAGGAACCCCCTTCTGCTACGGGTACTTCAAACGGTTCGTCACTGTCAAACTGGGCCCGCAGACGTCTGGTAGAAAAATCTTCGTGATTCATTAAGGCCTCGTAGGTTATCTCTTCCTCATCGGAGTTATAAATAAGTCTCCACCAGTGCCGGTTGTTTCCGGCATCTTTTAAATAGGCAATATCAATCTTAATCTTATCATTATCATCAGTTGTAACATTCCAGGAAGTCCATTCCCCTTCTTTAAATTCTTTCTGCCACAGCCATATACCGCCCGGGGCCATGACATAGGAAAACATGGTCTGAGCAATTTGACCCGCATACTGGGTCTGGTTTACCGATTGAGTTCTTCCGGTACTGCTTTGAGTGGCCTGCGGTTTAGGCATACTCGGAGTAAGATTAATGCTGGGGGTGGGAATGCGAAATACCGAACTACATCCCGAAATAACAAAAATTACTGATACAATTAATATTCTTTTCATTGCTGGGCCTCCTTGCTTAAGACTTCTAAATATTTTTATTTTCCAACTTCTTCTCTATTATATTTTTAAGATTATTTACAGCTAAATCAAGTTTTTCTATAGCCGGACCGCCCCCCTGGCCCATATCTTCCCGACCGCCTCCGCCGCCGTTTAGCTCATTACATATCTTACTTACTAAATTCCCCGCATGCAAATGCTCTGTCAAATTTTTGGAGATCTTTAATATTATCACTGCTTTTCCATCCGATTCGGAAACAGCAAAAGCAACACAGTTATCATCGGCGGTTATTTCATCCCCCCAGCTTCTCATAACCCCTGTTCCGGATACGCCAAAATCTTTATAATAAAAATCTATACCGTTTAAATTTTCTTTTTCTTCCCCGCTGTCATTGGAAAGCAACTTATTTTCCAGGGCGGAAATTTTATCTTTAAGCTCTTTAATTTCTCCTTTCAGATTTTTTACTCCTTTAATAAGCTTATCCTGGGGAGTTTTTAACTCTTCAGAAATACGATCAACTAACTTTTCCCGGGATTCTACATACTCCAGCGCTTTTTTGCCGGTAACCGCTTCTATCCGGCGCACTCCGGCGGCAACTCCGCTCTCTGAAACTATTTTAAAAAGTCCGATTTCTCCGGTATTTTTTAGATGGGTTCCCCCGCAAAGCTCAGTGCTCACATTCTGGTCTTCTGTCCCCACCCGGACAACTCTTACTTTTCCAGAATATTTTTCTTTAAAAAAAGCCAGCGCTCCTTCTTTCTCCGCCTCTTTTTTGTCTTTTATCTTTGTATCTACGGGTATATTCTCCAGAACTTTAGAATTAACTTTATTTTCAATGACTTGAATTTCATCCCTGGAGAGAGCATCAGGATGGGTAAAATCAAACCTCAAACGGTCCGGCCCCACATAGGAGCCATTCTGCTGTATATGGGTACCCAAGGCCTTTCGCAAAGCGGATTGTAAAAGATGGGTGGCAGTGTGATTTCTCTCGGCGGCTTTGCGTTTTTCATAGTCAACTTTAACCGTTACTTTATCGCCCGGCTGTAAACTTCCGGTAAGCTCACCTTTGTGGATTATTACTCCATTCTCTTTGATAGTATTTTCCACTCTGAATTTACCGTTTTCACCCTTTATTATTCCCGAATCCCCCACCTGGCCGCCGGCTTCCGGGTACATGGGCGTCCCACTCAGCACTGCTCCAGCGCCGTCCTTTAAAATTTTTACTACTCTGGCCTGGTGGGAATAATTATTGTAGCCGTTAAATTCTGTCTCCTCTTTTATCTTACTTACTCCCGGCCAATCACTCCCGGCTCGGTCATCGGAATCTTTCCAGCTTGATTTTTGAGACCGTTTTTCCATAATTTCATTAAATTTTTGTTCATCCACTTTTAAATTCCTGTCCCGGAGTATATCTTTTGTTATGTCAATGGGCAATCCGTAAGTATCGTAAAGTTTAAAAGCGGTTTCCCCGTCCATCATATTTTGTCCGGTCTGTTTTAATTTTTGGATCTCATTTTCAAGTAACTTTAAAGAACGCTTTAAAGTGGTAAAAAAATTCTGTTCTTCGAGTTTACAGACCCTGGTTATATGTTCGGCGCGTTTTAAAAGAACCGGATAATAATCCGCCATAATATCTATAATAAGAGATATGAATTTCCAAAGACCCGGTTCTTCCCATCCCAATTTTCTGCCTTCCCGGCTGGCTCTTCTTATTAATCTCCTCAATATATAGCCCGGTCCTTCATTCGACGGAGCAACTCCGTCGGCAATAAGAAAAGTGGCCGCCCTTATATGGTCGGCAACTATCCGGGCAGATCTAATATTAAACTCCCCGCTTTCCCTCTTAATTTTATCTATTACCGGCTTTATCAATTCAATTTCATAGACATTGTCCCGGCCGTTTACCACCTGGTTTAATCTTTCCAGCCCCATTCCCGTATCAATATTCTTCTGGGGCAAATCTTTTAAAGAACCGTCTTCGAGTTTTTCATACTGGGTAAATACCAGATTCCAGACTTCTACATACCTGTCACAGTCACATCCCACTTCACAACCCTCATCCCCGCAGCCGGTTCCCGGCCCCCTGTCGTAAAGTATTTCCGAACACGGTCCGCAGGGACCGGTCTTTCCCATTTCCCAGAAATTATCCTCTTCACCGAGCCTGTATATTTTCTCCGGCGGCATATAGTCCTCCCACAGTGAAAAGGCCTTATCGTCGTCTTTATAGACAGTGGCGTAGAGTTTCTCTTCTTCTAAACCCAAAACATCCGTGAGAAATTCCCAGGCCATTTGGATAGCTTCTTTTTTAAAATAATCGCCAAAAGAAAAATTGCCGTACATCTCAAAGAAAGTGAGATGGCGGCTGGTTTTTCCGACTTCATCTATGTCCGAAGTTCTCAGACATTTTTGTATGGACGCAGCTCTCCGCGAATTCTGAACTTCACCCAAAAACTGCTTCTTAAACTGGACCATGCCCGCAGTTGTAAATAACATAGTAGGATCGTCCGGGGGGATCAATGACATGGAGTCATACCACCGGTGGCCTTTATCCTGAAAATACTTTTTGAATTTTTTTCTTATAACTTTATCTTTCATTATATTTACTGCATTCTGTTTACTATAACCCTCACCACATTGCTGACAGTGTGGTCAATATCAAATCCCGAATAACTGTAATTATCAGACCAGACTATTTCACCGTCAGAATCTATTAATTTAGCACTTATGCCCACCCTGGCATCGTGGTAAAAAACTTTAGAAACCATTTCCCCGTCACTGTCTTTAAAATAAACCGTTTCCCGGCCGTCGGGTTCGTACCGGGTAACTGTTCCGGTGAGTACGGCATCTACATCATAACCTGACGGCAAAATTTTAGCGGTTCCCTTTGTACTTATTTTTTTATCCTCTATTTCGACAACTTCTTTATCCTGCCGTAAAAGCTGACGGACAAACTCGTCGGCGACCGCAAATCCGCTTTCCCCGTATTTACCGTAAGAAATAAAATCCGCCACCCCGATTCTCTCATAATTTTCAAATTCAAATCCTTTTCTGGAAGCCGAAGTGGTGGCGCACCCTGCCGCGAATACCGACAGCAAAAAGACTAAAAGACAGTGTTTTAAATTTAATTTATTCACTGCCTGTTATCTCCTCTAAAAAATCTATTTTCTTTTCTATCTCCCGTTTCCGGTTTTCAGGCCGGATATCTGTCTCCAGCTTTAAATATTTATTGTAATTTTTAAGGGCAGAGGAATAATTTTCCAGCTCTTCCTGGACCCGTCCTAAAAGATAATAACCGTGAGCATAATTTCGGTCTTTTTTTATGGATTCTTTAAGATACTCTTTTGCCGCTTCATATTCTCCGGCGGATATCTGCAACAACCCTAAAGAGCTGTAAGTTTCCGGTCTTTCTGGATATTTCGCTGCAAGTTCTTTAAATATTTCTTCAGCCTGGCCGGACTTTCCGTCATTAAAAAGTTCCAGTCCTTTTTTAAGGGAATCTCTGTAACCGGAATCGGCAGAATACACTCCCCCGGTAAAAACCGCCAAACTCATTAATATTAAAACTAATATCTTTTTCATATATTTTATCCTCAACTGAAAAATCTCTGTATCACCTCTTTGCTAACCTCCCAGGAAAACCCTCTTCTCTTTAAAAGGGATATCAACCTCCGGCGGGCTTTTTTTTTAGGCAAATTTTTATATTTTTGAAGTACCGGACGGACCGCTTTCCAGGCCAGCTCAACCCGGTCAACCGGACCAACCTTATCAAAAGCTCTGTCAATTACCCTATCCCGGATCCCCTTATTTTTTAGTTCCCGTCTTATGGCAAAATCACCTTTCGGCCGACCACGCCGGCGCTGTTTTATCCACCAGCAGGCAAATTCTTTGTCGTCCAGGTTCTCTTCTTTCTCAAGTAAATTAAGTACCTTCTCTATTACATTCCCGGGATAATCTTTACGGCTTAATTTATCATACATCTCCTGCCGGCTGCGGGGTCTGTAAGTCAATAGTAAAAGAGCGTATTCTCTGGCCTTATGCAGGGAATCTCTTTTAGCAATCTTATCCATCTGGCTGGAGGAGACGGATTTTCCCACATAAATACCTAATTTTTCAAGCGTATCAAGATGAACGTCTATAAATTTTTCCTCGTCCACATAGATAGAATACCGTTTTTTCTTTCCCTTTACCGGTTCAATGGCTGTTATTTTCATCTTTTAAATTTTTCAAAACTTTTTTTATTAAATCTCTGTGAGTTCCCCGCCAGTAAATTTTACCGCAATTTTCACATTTAGAAAACTTATCATGGGTTTTATAGATATACCGGGGAACCTTATCCTCTATATTACTTTTTTTCGCCGGTTTAAGTTTCCGGTTGCACTCCGTGCACCGGCTGTAAATCCTGGAATCTTCCACCCTAAGATTAAAATTTTCCACTACTTCTTTCAGCTGTTTTTTATAATCTTCGCTATTCACTCTATACAGTTTATAAGCAGTATGCTTATCTACTTTATGGCTGCGGGAAAGAATTACCCTGCGTTCTTTCAAAGACCGATATACTAATTCTCTGCTGCCGGCTCCCCTGTAAAACTCTGCATCATATCCTAAAATTCTCAGCCACCGGCATAACCGGCCCAGCATATAATCCACTATAAACTTTTTATTTTTTTTGAGACTGATAACTGCTCACTTTTAATACAACAGATTATATCAACCGGAAAAATAAAAATCAAATAATTAATTTAACTAATTTTAACCGTATTTTCAAACCCGCTGAGATTAACTTCCGGCTTCCTTTTCGGAGGACTCATCCTCGTCGTCATCGGCGAGTTTGGCCTCTATGGCCCTCTCATCTAAAATTTTTTCCAGCGACTGTCGGGCTTTATTCTTAACCTGCTCATCGGGATCGTCAAGCAACTTTTCCAGTACTTTACTGGTGGCCGTATCCTCTATTTCCCCCAATGCCCATGCCGCAGATAACCGCATCCATTTATCATCGCTGCCGGCCATATCCTTGAGCACGGCAACGGATTTTTCAGGATCATATCTGTAAAAAGCCATTGCAGCATTGGCCCGGGTCCGGTTATCCTGAGAATCTAAAAAAGGTTTTAACATTTCCGGCGCCCTGGGGCTGTCCTTAAAAATTTTAGCTATAACTTCCACGCTATCCGCCCGGGCCCGGGTCCGGGTATCAATGCCGGTAACTGCTTTCCGGCCTCCTTCACCGTCGGGCAGTACCAGTTTTTTTGTACTACCTTCCCGGGTAAGTTTTTCCATTATATCAAAAACTTTTTTCCAGTTTCTCTCCAGTTCCTCGGCCCTTTTATACGAACTGCCGTACTTCATTAACTTTTCGGATAATTTCTGGGTATCTTTATTATAGGTATTCTTTAAATTCTGGACCAGACGTTTCTCTTCTTTTATATTTTTTATCAATTGTTCATCCCGTCTTTTTAAAAAGCCCAGTATTATCTTTATCCCTAAAACCCCCCCGGCTCCCAAAAGTCCGGCTATCGTTAAAATAGCAGCTAATCCGACTTTGCCGTCATCCTCCGGGACCTGCTCCAGTTGGGTCTGCAGCTTTTCTTTTTCATTTTCAAGTTCTTCCAATCTATCCTGCAAGCCTTCTTTAGAATCCGCGGTCTGAGAAATCTCTCTTCTTAAGCGGGCTATAATATTATTGAGATTCCGGATCCTATTTTCATAGGTTCTTATCTTTTGAGCTGAAGAAGTTCCGCCGCCGGAGGGCTCCGGTTCGGGCTCAGGCTCGGGTTCCGGCTCGGGTTCGGGCTCGGGCTCAGGCTCGGGTTCCGGCTCGGGTTCGGGTTCTGTCGCTGAAGTACCCGTTTCCGTTAAATTTTGGATTTCTCTCATACCCTGCTTTAAGACATTAGAATCCGGTATATGCTTTTGAGCAATTTCTAAATAGTCCATGCCCTCACGGTAATTCTCATTTTCTTTAACTTCTTCCACCAGCCTCTCAACACTGCTTTCCATTAAATCTATGGCTCTTTTATTTTCCGGGTCCTGTTTTAATACTTCGTCAAGACTTGAAATAGTGCCTTTGGTATCTCCCTCTAAATATTTCTGAACTGATTCCCCTAAAAGGGCGTCCGAACCCTCCTGGGCGGCCAGATGGCTAAAATCTAAAAATAACACCAAAATTAAAATTATAAATTTAATATATTTAAATTTCATTTTTTTATCCCATTATCTCCAATACATCCTGTAACCTGTCAAATATCTCCATGGCCTCCTGATTATTGGGTTCCAGTCTTAAGGCTCTTATAAGATGTTTTCTTACATTTTCTATATCCCGGTTTCTTATGCTGTGCCGGGCAGAAGCTAAATGGTAATACATCTGCGCTTTGTTATTATCCGGCTGTCTCAGCCTTAAAAGATCAAATCTCACAGTTGCTTCATCAAATATTTTATTGTTATACAATTCCATACCCTTGTCAAAAAGTTCTTCTTCATTTTCATCTAAAATACCTAAATAGGAAGAGATAACTGAATTATCCGGAGCAAGATACTCCAGCATTTCAAACTCAGCCCTGGCTTTCTGCTCCTGGCCGGTAGCCATCAAATCCTGGGCTTCTTTTAGTTTACTGTTTACTCTGGTTTTATACCATTCTTCATTGAGATTCCGGCTCTTTTGGGCAAAGTTTCTGCCTTTCTTGTACTCCTCATTTTCCAGACTGGTTACAGCCCGGCTGTAATAATCCCGGGCAGCCATATCCTCAACTTCTGACAGTAACTTCCGGGCCCGTGAATGCCCGGGATTTTCTTCTATATAATGTCTCAGTAATCCCATGGCATCTTCCCATTCCTGTTCTTTCCTCAATACCGTAATTCTATTATTCAACTCCTCAAAACCAACATCTTCTAAATCGCTGGTTTCGGCTATATACTTTTTTCGGACCTCTCTGTTTACAGCATGTATTTGAGATTCCGGCGGCCGGGGATGTTCCAAAAGATAATAGAGCACCTCATCCGAAGCTTTTTCGCGGTCGTACTCTTCCAGATATTCTATATATTTTTCTTCTATTTTATTGGCGTATTCACTGTCGTATGACAGAGCTTCATCTAAATTTCTGTTTGCTTCGTTCATCCGGCCGGCATGAATCAGGGTAAATCCCATTTTGAGCTTTTCCTGACAGATTCTTTCATTTAATATCCGGGCCATCTCCTGTCCCAGCTCATCGGCGGGATTATCGGAAATATAAGATTTAACTTTTTTTAGTGATTTCTCGTAATGTTCTTCTAAAAACAGATTCATTGCCTCATTCAACCGCTCCACCGCCAGAACCCGGGCCGGGAACGTTAATAAATACAATACAACTAAAAATTTTGTTTTGTTAATCAATATTAATCTTTTTTAAATCTATTTAAAAGATCTTCCAGATACTCTTTTTCTCTCTCTTCAAAATTTATTCTCTGGTTTTCAAATTCTTCCTGCCATTTTTTGCGCTGTTCAAGCAACTTTTTTTCCTTTTCCTTAAGCTCCCGCTCCCATATCTTTTTCTGTTTTTCTATTTTCTGTTCCGCTTCTTTTTTCAGTTTCTCTCTCACCCGGGCAACTCTTTCTTTAATTTCCTCTTCTTTTTCTTTGCGAAGTTTTTCCCGCTGGCGGTGCATCGCTTTTTCATGTTCATCTTCCAGTTCCCGGACCAGCTCCTGCTTATTTTTACTTAAGCGGTCAAGTTTTTGAGACGTATCTTTTCTGGTTAAACTGAGATTGTCTTCCAGCTCTTCAATTTTATTCTTTAATCTCTCATTCTCTTCTTCCAGATCCGCAACATAACTGTCGGTATCTTTTACGTTTTCGCTTATCCGGGTCTTTAATATCTCAAGTTCCCGCTCTTTCTTTTCCAGAGCAATTTCATGGGAATTTTTCATCATCTCTTTTTCTCTGTTTATCTCGCGGATCTTCTTTTGCAGCTTTTTTATTTTATCCTTGAGCTCTTCCTGTTCTTCCCCCATCTTATCTTCCATCTTCTGTAACTGCTTAAGAATTTCAGTTTTAGTCTTCTCTTTTTTATTCATTGTTTTTGGATAAGGTTCTCAAAATCTTCTTCGGTTAAAATTTCCACATCCTCCGCTCTGGCTTTATCTAATTTTGAACCGGGATTTTTCCCCGCTACCAGATAGTCCGTCTGGGAACTTACCGAACCTGTCGCCCGGCCGCCGAGTTTTTCTATTTCGGACTTGGCTTCCGATCGGGTGTAATTTTCCAAAGCTCCGGTAAATACAAATTTTTTGCCGTCCAGGATATCCCGGGTTTCTCCCGAAAATTCCGGGCGGACTCCCCGGTCCGTCATCTCTTTTATAATATCAATATTTTTCCGGTTTTTAAAAAAGTTCTTCACCGATTCGGCAACTACCGGACCTATATCCTTTACCTGAGAAATACCGGATAAATCACCGTTCAGCATATTATTTACTGACTTAAACATCCCGGCTAAGATACCCGCCGTATATTTCCCCACGTGTCTTATGCCCAGGGCATACAAAAAATCCGTAAGGGTACACTCTTTACTTTCATTAATTGCCTCCAGCAGGTTATCCGCTCTTTTGCCGGCAAATAAATCAAGTTCAAGCAGGTCCTCTTTTTTTAAACTGTAAATATCCGCTATGCTTTTTACAAGACCACAGGTGATAAGTTGATCGGCCACATTTTCTCCCAGACCCTGTATATCCATTGCCCGGGGGGAAGCAAAATAAGTTATTTTTCTTTTTAACTGCGCGGGACAGGAGATATTAGTACATCTAATAAATACCCCTTCCGGATCTTTTGCCACTTCCCCCCCGCAGCTGGGACATTTTTGGGGAGGGCGGATAGGTTTTGAATTGTCAGCTTTTTTTACCACCCCCGTAATTTTCGGTATGACATCCCCCCCTCTTTTCACTTCCACCTTATCCCCCGTTCCCACATTTAATCTCTGGATTTCTTCAAAATTATGCAAAGTGGCCCGGGTTATGGTAACCCCCCCTACCTCAACAGGCTCTAATTCGGCCACGGGAGTAATTATTGCCGTCCGTCCCACATTAAACGTCACATCCTTTATCCTGGTTATCTCTCTTTTCGATTTAAATTTAAAAGCCACCGCCCACCGCGGACTTTTAGATGTAGAACCTAGCTCCTCCTGTTTAGCCAGAGAATTGACTTTAATTACCGCCCCGTCAATTTCATAATCTCTTTTATCTCTGCTCTTTTCTAAATCTCTAAATGTCTTTAAAATTTTTTTGAAAGATTTACATACCTGATAATTGGAATTAACCGGCAGACCCCAATTTTTATACATCCGGAAAAGTTCGTCCTGGGTATCGGGTTTGGAGTGATTTTGTATATCTCCCAGGCTGTAAAAAAAGGCATTCAGTCTCCGGCGGGCCACCCTGGACGGATCCAGCAGTTTTAAAGTTCCGGCGCAGGTATTGCGGGGATTTGAAAAAGGGGATTTGCCGTTCTTTTTCCTCCGGGAATTGATGCGTTGTAGTTCTGATTTAGTTATAAAAACTTCGCCCCTTACTTCAACTAATTTGGGATGGTTTTTTCCCCTTAAAACCAGGGGAATTACTTTCTGGGTCTTAATATTGGCGGTCACATCGTCGCCCCGGTAGCCGTCACCCCGGGTAACAGCCGCCGTAAGACGGCCGTTTTCATAGACCAGTGATATACCTACTCCGTCTATTTTTTCTTCTACGGTAAACCCTTTAAAATCAGTTATTTTTTCCTCAATGCGGTCCACCCACTCTTTAGTCTCTTCCCCGGAATAAGTATTTTCCAAAGATAACATGGGGACATTGTGGGATACAGTTTCAAACTTTTCCAGCGGTTCTCCGCCGACCCGGTGGGTGGGTGAATCCGGAGTGTCAAACCGGGGATACTTTTGTTCGTAATCTTTAAGCTTTCTGTAAAGCCGGTCGTATTCCCGGTCGGAAATTTCAGGACTACCTTTTACGTAGTAAAGATTGTCGTGATATCTTATCTTTTCTCTGAGACTTTCTATCTTTTTCTCTATGTTTTCCTTATCTGTCATTAGCGACATTTTTACTGCCGGTATCCAGAATACCGTTTACAAACTTATGAGATTTTTCCGTGGAGAAGTATTTAGCCAGCTCCACTGCCTCGTTTATAGCTGCATTGCGGGGTATGGTAGTTTCAAAAAATATTTCATAAAACCCCATGCGTATTATAGCCCGGTCCACTTTGGCTATTCTTCCCATCTCCCAGTTCTTGGTATGTTTAAGTATAATATCATCTATATAATTAAGATTACTCATAGTTCCCCCCAGTAATACCCGGGCAAAATCGGTAATATCCCGGGATTTACCGGACGTATTAACTATCGACCAGGCTTCATCTTCGCTGATATCCAGTGCATCTGCGGTATACAGCGCCCTTATAGCAAGTTTTCTGGCTTCTCTTCTCTTACCCATTTATGTGAGTTTCCTGTAAAGATCCGTCATCTCCAGTGCCGCGCGGGCTGCTTCTTCGCCCTTATTTCCGGCTTTTCCGCCGGAGCGCTCAATGGCCTGGTCTATATTGTCGCAGGTTAATATACCGAAACTCACCGGGAGGTCGCCTCTGTGGCCCTCTTCGGCTACAGTTCTGGCAACCTGGGATGCCACATATTCAAAATGGGGAGTATCCCCTCTTATAACAGCTCCCAGACATATTATCATATCATAAGCCGAACTGCCTGACAATCTGCTTACGGCCCCCGCTATCTCCCAGGCCCCGGGAACTTCAATAACCGATATCTGTGAATCTTCCACTCCGTTTCTTATCAGCTCCTCGGTAGCTCCTTCAAGTAGTTTCTTTACAACCTGTTCATTGCGCCGGGATACAACCACAGCCGCCCGTTTGCCTTCTCCGTATATTTTTCCTTTTATTTTGTCCATATTAATTTCTCCGTTTTTTTCTAACCTTCTCTATTAAAACCCGTCAATCAAGATAATGACCCATTTTTTCTTTTTTAGTATTAAGATACTTCTCATTCTCCCGGTTGGGTTTTATGGTTATGGGTACTCTTTTTGTTATATTCAACCCGTAACCGGATAGCCCGACAATTTTTTTGGGATTATTGGTAAGCAGCCTAATGCTGGAAAGTCCCAGGTCCGATAAAATCTGGGCCCCTGTCCCGTAATCCCTCAAATCCGCTTTAAATCCCAGGGCATGGTTAGCCTGAACAGTATCCAAACCCTCGTCCTGCAGGGAATACGCCATAATCTTTTTTTCTAAACCTATTCCCCGGCCCTCCTGTCTCATATATAAAAATACACCTTTATCCTCCTTGGATATTAACTTTAAGGCCTTATCCAGCTGCTGGCCGCAGTCACATCTTTTAGAACCTAAAACATCGCCCGTAAGACACTGGGAGTGAACTCTGACCAGAACATCTTCGGCATCTTTCACATCCCCTTTTACCAGGGCCATATGGGATTTATCGCTGTCCAGCCTGGAACTATAGACGTAAAGTTTGAAGTTACCGTACTTAGTAGGCAGTTTAGTCTCACTTATACATTTTACAAAATTCTCATTCCGGTACCGGTATTTAATTAAGTCTGCTATCGTAATTAAATTAAGATCGTGTTCTTTCACGAATTTTTTTAACTCTTTCAGCCGGGCCATAGAACCGTCTTCATTCATAATTTCGCAGATTACTCCCGCAGGATAAAGCCCGGCCATCCTCACCAGATCCACCGACGCTTCGGTATGCCCGGCTCTTTTTAAAACTCCGCCCTTCTGATATTTTATGGGAAATACATGTCCGGGAGTAGTTATACTTTTGTGATCTTTCTCAGAATTAGCCAGAATATTAATAGTCTTAGCCCTGTCGGAAGCCGAAATTCCGGTGGTAACCCCTTCTCGGGCATCGCAGGATACGGTAAACTCCGCCTCCCGGGAATCGTGCCTGCGCTCCATGGGATTGAGATTGAGTTCTTTTAACCTTTTCTCTTCCAGGGTAACACATATGAGCCCCCGGCCTTTTTTGGCCATAAAATTTATGGCCTCCGGAGTAGCCTGAGAGGCGGCCATAACCAGGTCCCCCTCGTTCTCCCGTTCTTCGTCGTCTACTATCACAACCATCTTTCCGTCTTTTATATCCCGGACGGCCTGTTCCACTCTATCTATAAAATTAGCTTTATTTTCCATATTTTTTCCCCGCCGCCAGTAACATATCCGGCTCAAGATTCAACGGGTCTCCTTTCTTTTTCTCTTTCAGATTGGTCCTTTTTAAAGTCTCCGGTATTATTCCCACGGAAAAAAAATTCTTTGCCGTCTCGTTTACGGTAAGAGAAATTCCTTCAACCGCTACCGAACCTTTTTCCATTAAATTTTGTATAAAACTTCTCCGGGCCTGTATTTTTAAAATAAGAGTATTCTTCTTTTTACTTTTTGAAAGCAGCTTACCGGTTTCCCAGACATGTCCGTAGACAAAATGTCCCCCCATGCGATCGGTTAACTTTAAGGCCCGCTCCAGATTAACGGGCTCGTTCTTACTTAAACCGGACAGGGATGTCACCCGCCGGGTCTCGCTTCCCATATCCACGGAAATATTTTTAGATTCTTTTTTAACTACTGTAAGACATACACCGTTTACCATGAGACTGTCCCCGGTGGATATGTCATCCAGCTTTGTCCTTACCGTTAAATTACCCCGCCCTATATCTATGACTTTGCCTTTATCTTCTACAAGTCCGGTAAACATTACTGTATGATATCCCCCTGCATAACAAAATCTCTGCCTATACTGAACCGCTCTATATTTTTAAGTTTCAAAGCTTCATCCAGTTTTTTAAACCCTTCCCCATCAACCGCCGTGGGAGCATCTTTGCCCCCTATAATTTTTGAGCCGTATATAAATACCACCCTGTCCACTTCCCCGGCCCTAATAAAGCTACCCGCTGTAGTTCCCCCTCCCTCTATAAGACAGGATTTTATGTTATTTTTCGCCAGTTCTTTGAGTATCTGCTCAGGGGGCAGCTTTCCCCGGCTGTCCGGGGATATCTCAACTATCCGGCAGCCCCTGTCTTTAAGTCTCTCTTTTTTCTCGATATCGACCTCGGGAGAAGTTACTATCAAAGTCCCCTTTCCTATGAGATTCACCGACTCTTTAATTTTTAATTTTCCGTCTATCACTACCCTTAAAGGGTTATCGGCTTCAGGGGTATCCAATCTGTAAGTCAACCCCGGATTGTCAGAGTTAACAGTCCCCCTGCCTGCCAGAATTGCACCGACATTACCTCTCATTTTCATAGTAAAATTTCGAGAATCCTCCGAAGAAATCCAGTTGCTGTCCCCGGTTCTGGTAGCTATTTTACCGTCCCAGGAGAGAGCGGACTTTAAAATGACATAGGGTTTTTGGTACTTAAACCATTTAAGGTAGTCTTTTATTAAATCCCGGGCATCCTCTTTTAAGACTTCCGATTCTACTTCTACTCCGTTCTCTTTTAAAAATTTTATGCCTTCTATCCGGGGGTCGGGATCTTCCATACCCACTACCACTCTGCTTATACCCCGCTCGACTATCTTCGCAGCGCAGGGACCGGTTTTGCCGGTATGGGTGCAGGGTTCTAAAGTTACAAACATTGTAGAACCGGTTATATCCGTGGAGGCGTCTTTAAGGGCGTTAATTTCGGCGTGGGGGCCCCCGTATCTTTTATGGTACCCCCGGCCTATTATCCGGCCGTCTTTAACTATGACACACCCCGTCCGGGGATTAGTGCGGGTAAGATTAGTGCCCCTGCGGCCCTGCTCCAACGCTTTTTTCATAAAATAAATATCTGATATCATTGTTAATTTTCCCTGCCGGTACAGTATAAAAAAACCGGAGTTTTCTGACTCCGGGTTTTTTCTTTTCCTTTATATTTTTCTTCTCCCTTCCGGACTTTCACCGTCGGTATCCGTTTCTCACGGATTCAATCTGTTTTATACAGAGTCGCGGACTAAGGCTGATTTCCCATCACCGCCGGCCGGGTATTTCACCCGATCCCGAAGTTATTCTAAAAATTTTATTTTTAATAAAATTTCCTAATTTTTATAATTTTATATTCATTGACCATCTTTGTCAAATTTTAAGAATTTAATAAGGACTGTTATTCTGTATTATTTTTTATAAATTTGTCTATGCGGGTCTGCCATTTCATCAACTCCCGGTAGGCAATCTGATTATGTCCCCCCTGCATACTGTAAAATTCCTTGGGTTCGGCAGCGGCTTCAAATAGCTGTTCTCCCATAAAATAAGGAGTTATCCGGTCATCTCTGGCGTGAATTATAAGCTTGGGAATTTCCACCTCTTTTATCTTTTCTAAAGAATTGTAATCCAGGGTAACAAAAAGATCTAAAACAGAGCGGGGAACAAAGGGGAGTATAAGTTTTCCCATATCCACGGCACCGGTAAAAGCACTCTCCGATATTAAAATTCCTTCGCCGACCCTCCCCCCAAGATCAATGGCCACATTTCCCCCTAAAGATTTGCCGTATATTACAATATTCTCCGGTCTGTACTCCAGTTCCTCCTTAAGATAACTGTAAGCCGCCCGGGCGTCCCTGTAAAGCCCTTCCTCTGTAGGACTGCCCCCGCTCTTTCCGTACCCCCGGTAATCAAATATAAATATATTAAGATCCAGTTCGCTGAGTATCTTTAGTTTTTCCAGGCGGTGACCTATATTTCCGGCATTGCCGTGCAGGTAAAGAAGAACCTTGCTGCTTTCCGGCCGGGGTATATACCAGCCCGAAAGGGAAATGCCGTCTAATGAATTAAAATTTATCTCTTTAAATTTAAGCTGAACATCGGAAGGTGTTCCGGTAATTTCCGAAGAAGGAAAATATACCCCCCTGGCCTGGTATAATCTTACAAACCCCCAAAGAAGCAGAGTTAAGACTGCTAATACTACCCCGCTTCTAACAATAAGCTTAAGTATCAATAGGCTACGCTCCCCTTATCCTAAACACGCATTCAGCGATAATTAATTATCTAATTTATGGAGTATAGAACGGGCGGCTTCTTTTCCGGACAACAGCATTCCCCCGAAAATCGGGCCCATCCTGGGTGCTCCGTAAGCCGCATTGGCGGCCATGCCGCACACATAAAGACCGGGATAAATCTCATTGGTATTGTCCACCACTACGGACTCGGCCTTATCCGCCCACATGGATCTTTCCCCGATAATTTTACCGGTAGAAGTATTTAAATCTCCTGTTTTTGACTCCACTACCTTGCATATTTCCAGCGGATGACCGGTAGCTTCTATAACAAACTCCGATTTTACGGCTACAGGGTCAACATGCAGACCCGATAATTCAACAGTAGTCCAGTTTATTACAACTCCGCAAACCCGGTCCTGGCGGATCAATACATCTTCCACCGATATACAGTTATTCAAGTGGCAGCCGGCGTCCGCGCTACCGGCTATTAATTTAGAAACCGCTTCTATTGACGAAGAGACAAGCTGACCGTCTTCTTCCTTATAATTTATATTAAAATCATCCAATATCTCTTCTGCTTCGGGCTGGACAACTATTTTAGGAAACATCATTCCTCCCCCCCACATTCCCCCGCCAAGAGAAAGTTTTCTTTCAAATAAGACTACATCTTTACCGGCATCTGCCAGGTACTTAGAGGCCACCAGTCCCGAGGGGCCTCCGCCGCCAATTATTACGTCCACATCCAGATTATCCAGCAATTCCTCTACGGCGTTATTAATTATTGATTTAGTTACTTTTATTTCATCTATCATTTTATTTTTTCCTTTCTAAAAGTGCAGTTCCATCGCTTTCGGAGGGCAGGGTTCAATGCACAGCTCACAGGCTATACAGCTATCGGAGTTAAAAACAACCTCCCGGGTATCTCTATCCAGCTCCAGGGCGTCCGTGGGGCATATAACCACACATGCTCCGCAGTGAGTGCACTTATCCTCATCCCTTTTTATATCTTTGGCCAAAGACTGAATGGACACTCCCGATTTTTTCAAATATGCCAGTCCGGCTTTATAGTCACTCTCCTTACCTTTTAATTCCATTACCATAAGCCCTTCCTGATCGGGTAATATCTGAGCTTTGAGAATATTAAAACTTAAATTATATTCCTTAATAAGTTTATACACTATAGCTTCATTTACCAGACTCCGGGGAAAATGAAGAACTATTTTTTTATCCTTCATACTATTTATCCTCCAACCACTTTTTAATATCTCTTTTTGACGGTTTTTTAATTCTTTTATTCATTATTACTGATTTTTAAACTTTTAAAACTTTCTGTCTGGCCGGGTCCGGGAATCATCTTCTGGGGCTCTCCCAGGAGAAAGTCACCGGCCGTTATATTATCCTTTAATATCTTAGCTATCTGAGTAGCCCGGTAGTAGGATGATAGAGATGCCGTGGGCACTTTTTGGCCCTCTATTTCAATCTCTCCCGATTTTAACTCTTCATAATTTACAGATCCCAGGGTTTTTCCGTTCGCCGCCGGATAATCGCTTGAGTAATCAACTATGGGGCATTCAATATCCTTATCCGAGGCCCCGCAGCTGGCGGCCACTTCTTCATTAATTACAGGTATGGGGATCCCTATGCCCACCATCAAACTCACTCCGTACCCCATCATAGATACGCCTTTAATCCATTTGGAGGACATCTGTTTTAAATCCCCGGTTACCGTTAAAGTACCGGCCGGGGCCTTGGGTATGCCCACTTTATTTCTGGGGACATCCGTAACATGCTGGGTGCCGTTCCAGGTTATATACCCTGTAGCTCCTCCTAAAAATATTTTTGTACCTATTCCCATGGTCTTAAACTCCGGATCATTTAAAAGGGGGGACAGCTGGCCGGCCGAACAGTAATTGGCATTGCCCAGACCGGGTTTCAGTTTTCCCATATAGGTATAAATCGTCTCATCGGAGACATTTACCGCGCAGTTATAATTTTGATATGCGTTCCGGGGATTATGCATTATCGCCTCATTGAGGTCATTGAGGGTTATTTGGGCTTCCACTTCCGTCCGGGGATAACAATCCGTTCCGTAGGCGCTGCTTTTTAAAGTTATTTCTTTTCCCTCGATTAAATCCTGTATGACATGACCGCCGCCGTATAAAAAATTTCCCGGGTGAACTCTGTTCAATGAATCTTTCTCGCTCATCTGGGTCGCTCCCAGGTAGACATCCACCGCCGCAAGTCCGGCATGGGCCCTCACATCATTGAGATACACTTCCTGCATCTTCATTTTTGGCCGGGGATGTCCGAAATTAAGAAAAACTCCAGAGGAACACATAGGGCCGAAAGTCCCGGTAGTTACAACATCTACCTTCCGGGATGCCTTGCTCACGCCCTCATCTTCTACTATATCAACCATCTCATCGGCGGTAACCACAAGAGCGTCGCCCTGTTTTATCTTATTATTAATCTCTTTTATAGTCTTACCCATTTTAAACTCCTTACATTAATTAAATATTATATGTAATTTAATCGCTTATACTTTCAATAATCTATTTTATCTATTTTATTTCATCTGGCTTAAATTGCAAATTTCAATATCTCCCACGGCCCCCATTTTATCGTTAAAAATAATAAGACAGCCTTTAATTCCGTCTATTTTCTTCGAAAGATCCAGCCCCTTTTGTATATCATCAGGATTAATTACAGAATTGCATATTCTTGTGGCAGCCGCATCGCTGAGGGGGGTATCTTTTCCCATACAGATTACCGCATCGGCATTTCCCCCCGAATCGGAGTGTCCCACTGTTCCCGAAGAAGTACACAGTCCGTAACTTTCTTTTTTGGGAGGGAGCTTCACTCCGATTTTCATATTAAGAGGTGAATCCCCGGCATAAATCGCGCTTACTCTTTCCCGTTTTAATTTTAGGAAAATGTCCCCCCCGTTTTCCACTATAACTTCCCCGGAATATTTTTCCAGTTTCTTCCCTACGTACCCGGCCACGGCCCCGGCCACAGCGGCCATAGGACCTACTTCGCATCTTAAAGAGGCCATGGTCATCTTCTTTACAATATCCGGCATATTGTCAGAAATTTTAAGCGGCACAGTTGACTTTTTAAAGGAAGGATTCTTTTTAATATATGTTTCAAGTTTGCGGCGGGCTGAGGTCAGGAAATTCAAACTCTCCTCTATGTACTTTCCTTCTGTGGAAATAAAAAGATCGGATTCTTTTATACTGACCCGGTAAGTATTTAAACTGCCCCCGGTTACCCTGTCCCTGTATTTTCTTATTAAATCTGCCAAAATACCGGCACCTAATCTAAAATTTTTTCATAGAGCAGGTGCTAATAACTCCAGTTTTTTCTCCGGGACAGTTTTTCCCGGTTTTTATCTTCCTGTTTCTTGAATGATTTTATAATTCCCAAGCCTACCTGGTTGCAGACCGTATTTAAAATTATTTCATCTTCAATTGTAAAGTTACCTGTTTTCTTATCTTTTTCCAGTACAATATACCCCAGTATTTTATCATCGGCCGCCATGGAAGTTCCCAGAATATAACGGTCCCCTTCCTGATAGGTGAATTTTTCCCGGGAACTATTTACCAGCTCTTCTATTTTTTTATTTTTTAAGGTACTGTCTTCTGTTTTAAAAACCGGCTGGTACAACTCCGTAAAAGGATTTTTGATAAAAACCGCCCCCCCGGTAATGCCGTCAATTCCGTCAGATAAAATACTCAGTATTTTCCGGGTAAGTTTTTTCAGAGATATTTCCTGGCCCACCAATTTTCCCGTTTCGTAAACCATTATAAAATACCGGGAAGTGCGCCTCAATCTCTCGGACATCTCTTTTATATTGTTAAACAAAAACTGGACCCCGGTTTCCGTGTGTTTGAAAATGAACTCTTTAAAACTTTTATTATTTAATTTATATAAAGTTGTATCCGTCTTTGCTATAGCTGTGGCGCTGCGGACCGGAGCCTCATATAGAGCCATCTCCCCAAACATATCTCCTTTTGTAAATACTCCCAAAAGTTTTTTCTGTTTTTTTACTGCAATTTGCCCTTTCCCTATTATATAACTGGCACTGCCAGGCTTGCCCTCCCTGAAAATAATTTCCCCGGCAGAAAAATTTTCTATTACAATAAAATTAGACATAGCCCGGAGTATATCGTCGGGAAATATCTTAAAAGCCTTTAGCTCCTTTAACTTTTCTATCATCTGAATCCTCCCGTGCCCTGAAGCTGTTTTCGGATAATTTTAGGATTATTGGATTTTGTTATGGCTGCTTCCCGGGTTATCTTTCTCGCCTTTACCAGCCTGACTAAATCTTTATCCAGAGTACGGTTGCCGGCCTGCTGCCCGGTTTCCAGTGCGCTGTATATCTGATGAGACTTTCCGTCCCGGATAAGGTTGGCAATGCCCGGCGTTACTATCATTACCTCCCTGGCCGCCACTCTGCCTTTTCCATCCGCAGTGGCCATAAGCTGCTGACATATAACGGCTTTTAAAACTCCGGCCATCTGGGTACGGACCTGCTGCTGCTGGTAGGGGGGGAATACATCAATAATTCTATCTACTGTCTGGGCGGCATCTGTTGTGTGGAGCGTAGCAAATACCAGATGTCCCGTTTCCGCCAGGGTCAGGGCCGAGGAGATTGTCTCCAGGTCTCTCATCTCTCCCACCAGACAGACATCCGGGTCCTGTCTCATTGCCCTCTTAAGAGCTTCCTTAAAAGAGCTTGAATGACTTCCCACTTCTCTTTGAGTTATTACGCATTTTTTCTGAGGGTAGACATACTCTATCGGATCTTCAATTGTAATTATATGATCTCTCCGGTTTTGATTAATATCATTTATTAAACTGGCCAGAGTAGTTGATTTTCCGCTGCCTGTAGGTCCGGTAACTAAAACCATTCCCCTGGGCACTTTAGTTAATTCAAGTAACCTGTCGTCTATACCTATATCCCGGGGTTTGGGAATATGGGAGGGTATTACTCTCAAAACAGCTCCGATTCCGTCTTTTTGTTCCAGTACATTCACTCTGAACCGGCCTATACCGGAGACACTTATCGAGGTGTCCAGCTCATTATTTGTCTTAAATTTTTTCAGGAGATTTTTATTTAAAAATCCAAAGATAAGTTCCTTGGTATTCGACGGAGTTAAGACATCTGTCTTTAAACTCTTCATTTCTCCGTTAATTCTCAAAAAAGGCTTGCGTCCGGGAACTATATGTATATCGGATGCCCCGAACTTGACAGCGGCTTTTAAAATTTCGTTTATATCCATTATTTTACTCCCGTCTGTTTTTTACAGCTTTCAATCAAAAAAAACCAGCTACACTCTTAATTTAAATAAAATTTTACAGCTACCCCTCAACTGCTGATATCCCGTTTATATAACCTGAAATTATAGCTGTATTATTTATATATTTTTTTATAGGCATGCCTGTGATTTTTTTCAATGTATGTGGAAAGATTTTATATATGCTGGCAACTCTGTAAATTGAATATCTATTAAACGGCGGTAACTCTGTCATTAAATTTTTACCTCCCTTTCACGGCAAAGGGACTGATCTTTAAACCTGTAAGGTCAGATCCTCTATCATAATCTTATATTTTTGCGCTGTGCCTGCATCGTTTTGATACCTGCACTGTATTAGTATA
>JBNJDT010000018.1:0-26669 GCA_051745145.1 Elusimicrobiota bacterium | reverse complement strand
ATACCTTTTCCCGGTATGCTTTTTCGGGGTAAAGTAATTCCCATATTTTATCGTTCCCTTTAACCTCTTCTTCAGAATAACCGGATATCTCTTCGGCCGCCCGGTTCCATATAACGACCTTCTCTTCTTTATCTAATACATTTATCCACATGTTGGCGTTGTCAAAAATTTTCTTCAAATACTCATTGAGCTCTTTTAATTTTCTTTCTTTTTCCACTCTGTCGGAAATATCTCTGGCTACTGACAGAACTCTTTTCTTCCCTTCTAATTTTAAAATATAGGAATGTATCTCAACGGGGATAATATTACCGCTCTTAGTCCGGTGCTTCATTTCAAATTTTTTGGAACCTTTTTTTAGCATATCCTCCATTATTTCAGGTAACTTTCCGCTTTTTTCACCGGCGTCAATCTGTCTGGGCGACATTTTTAAAAACTCTTCTTTTTTATACCCCAGCATATCTACCGCAGTATCATTTACTTCTATAAAGCTGCCCGGCATCCCCTCTGCGGTTAATTTATGAAGGTATATCGCATCATTTACATTATTAAACAATTGCCGGAATTTTTTCTCTTTTTCTTCTATTTTTTTCTGGGCTTCTTTAATATTGGTTATATCAGTGACGTGTACCAGGTATCTGTCTATTTTTTCTTCAATAGCAATCGGAGTAACCTGTACGTCTACATAAATCTGTCCTTCTCTGGAAGTTTCATACAAATCGTGTTCTTTAACCTTTTTAAAATCAAATTCAGTCTGATATCTTACCGGCTCCCCCTGTTTTAACTCCGCTTTAGCTTCTTTTGGCAAATTGGGATCTTCAAAAAGTTTAAAATTTTCTATTTCAGAAAAGTCGGATGCGCCGAATATATCCAGACAGGCCTTATTTACCTGTATCAACCGTCCCGAGGAATCGTATATCTCTTTACCTATCGGCGAATTTTCAAATATGCTCCGGAATTTTTTTTCACTTCTCTTCAGTTTCTTTTCGGCCTCTTTAGACTCTGTTATATCCCGGCCGATGCTCTGGTACTCGGTCACTTTTCCTTCTTCGTCAAATAAGGCTCTGTCGGTCCACCTCTGCCACCGGTGAGATTTTGATGATTTTGTCTTTTTTACTTTATGTTCGTAAGTAGTTACAGGTTCCTCTTCAGTCAGTGTTTTTAACCTTTCTTTCGCTTCCTTTTTCTCTTCTTCCGGTAAAAATTCCAGAAAATTGCTGCCGGTCAACTTTTCTCTGTCCGTATTAAAGTAATCCGCATAAGCTTCATTTACAAAAGTCAATGTCCCGTCCGGTTTAAATCTGCACATTAACGCCGGCATATCTTCTACAATGTCCCTGTATCTTTCCCTGCTCCTTTTAAGTTCGCTGTAAAGCAAATCCTGGGGCTCTTTTATTAGATTTTTAACGACAAATTTATAGACATAGTAAAATGAAAGTAATTTAAATATATGACCTGCAAAATTTGAAATATCATAAACCCCCACATAAAAAGTAAAAGCCATCTCGGATAAGACAGTAAATACTACTATTTTTAAAATTAATTTATCATTACCTTTAATAAAATCATCTCTGTTTTTATAAACCAGAGCAATTAATATTAAAAGTAGCCCTACGATAAAATATTCACTCATAATCTTAAAATCTGTAAGACCGGAACCTTCTACAAAGCAGACCGGAAATATATCCCACCAAAATATTGAAAGCATTAAAAGAGTAAATATAAAAGAATAAAATGCTAAAAGGTAATTGACGTTTTTACATATTACTTTTTTCTTATAAACGATAAATGCCCCCATAAGAGAAAATACTTCCAGGTACCGCCCCCCGATCCAGAGTTGGGTGGCTAAATCTCCCCCTCCTTCCTCCATAATTCCCATCCCCGAATAAGCCAGCGTATGCATAAGATCGGTTAATCCCACAAACAGGTAAGCTACACCCAGTAAAATAAGGTAACCGGTTCCCTCTCTATCCAGCCTGGAATTATAGACAATAATAAATAAAGTTAAAGCCACCCCCACACTGAATATCTCTACAAGAGAATGAAACAGTAAGTAATTAACTTCGGCCATAATATAAAGTCCCGGCAGTATCAGAGCTGCGAGAAAAACTTTTGGAAGACTTTTTAGTATTTTCTGTTTTTTCATTTTAAACCTTTTATTGCTACTATTCTAATTATTCTAATTATAATACATTCCTATATATTAATCAAATTAGATTCTGATATTTTTACTTTTTAGGTTATAAGGTAAGGAGTTATTTAATTTAAAGCTTCTTTAACAGTAGAGCGCAATTTTTTTATATCAAAAGGTTTGGTAATAAAATCTCTGGCCCCTATTTTCATTGTCTTTACGGCTTCCTGAAGGGACGACGCTCCGGACAACATAATCGGGATAACCCGGGGATGGTTTTCCACACATTCTTTTAAAAGGTCTATTCCATTACCGTCGGGCAGCTGAATATCTATTATAACTAAGCTCCAATTTTCTTCGGTAAGTAATTCTATACCCTGCTTAAAATTTGAAGCACCGGTAACTTCAAAATTAATTTTAGCTAAAACTTTCTTACACGTCTTCCGAATACCCGGTTCATCTTCTATAACAAGTATTTTTTTCGGCAAATATTAACTTTCTTTAAGGCCGTACACACAGCATCAGCGTGCACTACCAAACTGAATACTGCGGTACGGCCTTTATACCGCAGTACGCAGCATTTGTATTACAGTAGTGCACACGGGAGAAATCCCAAAGATTTCTCCTGTAATACTTTTAAATATATTACTTCTTATTAAATAATATTAATACAATTTTTCTAAAAATTCAAATACTTATAAGATATGACTTTTTAATTTCCGGCAAATTTTTTCCGGATTCCCCGCCTTATTTACAGCTGAAGATACGGCAAAGACAGAAGAGTACTTTTGAATTTTCTTGATATTCTCCTGATTTATCCCCCCTATAGGAATTACGGGTATATCCACGCTTTTTTTAACTTTTAGATAGCCTTCCGGCCCTATGGTCTTCCTGTTTAAACTTTTGGTATCTGTTTTAAAAACGGGCCCGCAGCCGATATAAGTTGCTCCCGCAGTCTCTGCCTGCCTGGCCCCTTGCTGGGTATGGCGGGAAGCTCCTATAAAACCGGTAAAAATTTTTTTAGCCTCTTGCACCGGCATATCCTCACTTCCAAGATGAATCCCGTCGGATCCGGCTAAGATAGCTATATCCACCCTGTTATTTACAATAAAAGGAATATTCGTATCTTTTAAAATATCTTTTATTTTCAGGGCAACCGCATGAAACTCCCTGTCGTTTAGCTCCGGTGCTCTTAATTGAAGTACATCTATGTGAGAGAAAAGATTTTTTAGGTTAGTTTCCCAGGGAGAATTTGTCCACCGCCGGGGATTGAATAAAAAATATATACCCTCTTTGGGAAATTGCATTACCTCAATTATTCGTCATACATACTTTCCGGATCCTGGACCAGCTCTCCTACTACTTCCCAGTCAGAACCGTCGTACTTTCTAAAAAAACAGGACCTGTATCCTTCATGACAGGCACAATCCCCTATCTGGTTAACTTTTAAAAGAATGGTATCTTTATCGCAGTCTATGTACATCTCTTTTACTTCCTGAACATTCCCCGACTCTTCCCCTTTTAGCCACAGTTCATTTCTGGATCTGGAAAAATAACAGGCTTTTTCTTTTTCCAGTGTTATCCGGATGGACTCTTTGTTCATGTAGGCCACCATAAGAACTTTGCCGTCCCTGTAATCCTGGGTCACGCAGGGTATTAATCCTTTTTCATCAAATTTTAGTTCATCTAAATTCATTTTTTCCTCGCTTTTTAACTTTACTTATCCTTTTTTAACGACTTCAATAGCCCGGGACAGTTCAATAGAACCGCTGTACAGGGCTTTCCCTATTATAATACCTTTTAAGTTGTCAATTTCAGCCCGGTTCAAATCGCGAATATCCTCGATCCGGGACATCCCCCCGGCTCCTATTACGGGGATCGAGACGCTGCCGGCAATTTTTTTTATCCACTCTATATTGGGGCCTTCCAGGGTACCGTCTTTTTTTATATCGGTAACAATAAGTTCGGTAATCCCAATCTGCTCCATCTGCCCGGCCAGCTCGATAGCCGAAATTTGAGTAATATCTTTCCAGCCTTTAACGGCCACTTTCCCGGAATTTGAATCTATGCCAACCGTAATCCTGTCCGGCCATTTTTTTGCCGCTTTCTCTACCAGTTTTCTATCGTAGATGGCCGCGCTCCCCATTATAATCCGGTGAACACCTTTATCTATTAAATCTTTTATTACCGAAAATTCTCTAATTCCACCGCCAACCTGAACGGGTATATCCACCTCGGCTACAATCTTTTTTATGATATCGCCGTTGCCCATTGTCCCGGAAAACGCTCCGTCAAGATCGATTATATGGAGCCGTCCCGCTCCTTTAGACTGCCATAATTTGGCCATCTTTAACGGATCTTCGGAGTAAACAGTTTCATTCTCCGGTTTCCCCCGGGTAAGCCTTACGCAGTTACCGCCCTTTAAATCTATGGCCGGAATTACAATCATCTATATCACTCCCTTGCTGGAGGGTAAATCTTCTCCGGTAACTTCAACAGCTTTTCTTAAGGTCCTGGCCAGACCTTTAAACATGGCCTCGGCGGCATGGTGGAAATCTCCCTCGTCGTAAACCAGCTGTATATGGATAGTAGCTTTTAAGTTATCCGAAAAAGCTTTCATAAAACTTCTCAATAGGGTAAAGTCAATCTTTTTCTCCGACTTCATATTTTCGTTTACCCTGTACACCAGATTGGCTCTCCCCCCTAAATCAAGGGCCACATCGCAGCGGGTCTCATCCATGGGCAACATTATACTGGCGTATCTTTCTATTCCTTTCCTGTCTCCCAGGGCCTCATCTAAAGCCTGGGCCAGGACTATACCTGCATCCTCCACAGTGTGATGGGGATCAACGTCTGTGTCCCCGGTGGCCCTGATATCCATATCAATACCCGAGTGTTTGGATAAAAGTTCCAGCATATGGTTAAAAAAACCGTACGGCGTGTTAATATTAAATTCCCCCTTACCATCCAGATTTACCTGAATATCTATCTGGGTCTCCCTGGTTTCTCTTTTTTTATGGGCAGTTCTCATTTTTCCTCCCTTTATATTGTTTAAGTTTTTAAGGCCTTTAAAAAATTTTTATTTTCCTGCTTGTTTCCTACAGTTACTCTCAAGTAATCTTTAAGGGCCTTATCCGAAAATTCTCTCACTTTTATATTGTTTTCTTTAAGCTTACCTATAACTCTATCAATATTATCTATTTTCATAAGTATATAGTTAGCTTCCGACGGGAAAGGCGTTATACCGTCAATTTTATTTATCTTATCGATTAATTCATCCCTGAACTTATTTAACTTTTTCACAACCGGTTTAATTAAATCCCTATTATCCATTACCGCTTCTAATAATTTTTGATTAACTATACTGATATTATAGGGAAGCTGGACCTTATCCAATTCTCTTATAATATTTTTACTTCCCATCATGTACCCGGCCCTGATTCCCGCCAGAGAAAAAGCCTTGGAAAAAGTTCTTAATATAACTATATTATCATACTTTTCTATAAAGTCCCGGAAAGTTTTTCCCGAAAACTCATAGTACGCTTCGTCTATAACCACCAGACCGTCCGTGTTTTCTATTATATTAATTACCTTATCCCTTGAAAAACAGTTGCCTGTTGGATTATTGGGATACGTTAAAAAAATAATATCCGGATTTTCCGAAAGAATTTTGCCGTCTGGTAAAGAAAAATCTTTTCCTAAAGGTACTCCCCTGTGCTTTGTACCGGTAAGCTGAGAAAGAATTTTGTACATCGAAAATGTTGGCTGGGGGTAAACTACTTTTTTACCCTCACCGCCGCTGGCTAAAAGAAGCATAAGTATAAGTTCGTCGGACCCGTTACCCACTAAAATATTGTCCCCCTCCAGCTTACAATACTCCCCTATTTTCTTTCTCAAATTTTTACATTTAGGATCAGGATAGCGATTTAGTTCCACTTCCGATAAAATTCGGGACAGTTTAACTTTTAACTTATCCGGCAGGTGATAGGGGTTTTCCTGGGCGTCCAGCTTTATTTCCCCCTCCGAAACCTGGGGCACCGAATACGGGGAAAGTTTTTTTATCCGATCATTAATAAATTTAAGTTGACTCATTTTCCATATCCTTTTTTCTTACTGAGACAGAATTTTTATGATACTCCATCCCTTCCGAAGAAGCCAATCTTTCAATATGCTCTCCTGATTTTTCAAAATCCCCACCCGTACTTTTTATAAAAGAGACCTTCTTTAAAAAAGTTCTCACATTAAGCCCCTCGCTGTACCGGGCTGTACGTCCGGTTGGCAGGGTATGGGAAGGTCCGGCCCAGTAATCTCCGACAGCCACAGGGGTATATTTACCCACAAATACGGCCCCGGCGTTATATATGCCCCCCAGTACCGCCTCTTCCTCTTTCTTTGAACAGATAACCTGAAGGTGCTCGGGAGCTATCCGGTTGGAAATATCTACCGCCTCCCCTATATCTTTTGTTTTCTTAAAATCAATTCTATCGTTAAACTCATCCACTATCAATTTTTTTACATTTTTAATTATACTATCATCCGGCGAAACAAGTATGGCCCTGGCGTCCGGGGCATGCTCGGCCTGGGCCATTAAATCATTGGCTATCCAGCTGTACTCCCTGCTGCCCTGGGCAATAATGACCACTTCGCTGGGGCCGGCAAGCATATCTATACCCACCCTATCGGAAAGCTCTTTTTTAGCCTGCTGCACATACATATTTCCGGGTCCTGCAATAATATCAACCGGAGGAACACTTCGGGTACCCAAAGCCAGAGCAGCTATTGCCTGAGCCCCACCGATTTGAAATATCCTGTCCACTTTAGATATTTGAGCCGCTTTTATAACCGCGGGGGTAAGTTTGCCCGGGGGAGTAACCATAAATACTTCTTTAACGCCGGCTTCCCGGGCAAAGATTGCCGTCATAAGAACCGAAGAGGGATAACTGTACTGGCCGCCGGGAACATATATTCCGGCGCTTTTAACCGGTATGTAACGGTCTGTAATACTGGCCCCGTTATTTTTGATATTCTGTTCTTCGGGCAATGACTCAAAATTTCGGCGGGCGTAATTTCTAATATTTTGAGCTGCCTTCTTTAAAGAATCGGCTATCCGGGGATCTGTTTTTTGAGCCTGCTTTTTTCTGGTATAATCATCAATCTCTATCTCTTTTGGAGTAAGCTCTATACTATCAAACTCTTTAGTAAATTCCACTAAAGCTTCATCGCCTTTTTCTTCAACCCGGTTAATTATATTTTTAACCGTTTCTTTTATTCTTTCCATATATCAGCTCCCAGTTTGGAAAATTTTCCGACTATATCTTCATATCCTCTCTCTATATGATAAATATCCTCCACTTCACTGCGTCCTTCGGCAATAAGCCCGGCCATAACCAGTGCCGCTCCCCCTCTTAAATCAGCGGCTGTTACCGGTGCTCCGCTTAACTTGTCAACACCGGATACTATTGCCGACTGTTTCTTAACTTCTATATCCGCTCCCATCCGCAAAAGCTCCGAACAGTGCATCATTCTACTTTCGAAAATCTCTTCGGATATCACGCTGGTCCCCCCGGCCACAGTCATAACCGTGGTAAAAGGAGCCTGCAGATCAGTGGGAAAACCGGGATATGGTGAAGTCCTTATATCCGCACTTTTAAGTTTACGTGGGGCTTCTACTTTAATTTCCCCTTTTTCTACTGATATTTTGGCTCCGCATTCTTCAGCTTTATCTATCACTGCCTCAAGAGTCTCCGGATGAGAAAATTTAAATTTTATTTGAGAACGGTTAATCAACCCGGCTATAAGATACGTCCCCGCCTGAATCCGATCATCCATAACCCTAAAAGTTGTGCCGTTAAGTTGAGAACAACCTTCAATTTTCACTATATTGCCGCTAGTAGTTATCCTGGCCCCCATACTTTTTAAAAATTCGATGAGTTGTTCAACTTCGGGCTCGGCGGCCGTATTTTCCAGCACGGTTGTTCCCCGGGCCAGGCAGGCGGCCATGATAAGATTTTCTGTAGCTCCCACGCTCGGAAAATCCAAACATACTTTTGTGCCTTCCAGAATTTCAGAACTTAAATTTACAAATCCCCCCTCCACTCTTGTCTTTACCCCCATTTTCCGGAAACCCTTAAGATGAATATCTATCGGCCGGGCCCCTATTGCACATCCGCCCGGCAAAGCTACATTAATATTTTTTACTCTTCCTACCAGGCCCCCCATAACCAGCACCGAAGCTCTAAGTTTTTTTACTAAATCGTAGGGAGCTTCATTTTTTAAACTACCGTCTGCTCCTATGGTTACGGTAGATTTCTCTCTTTTGACTTTTTTGCCCATTACTTCAAGCAGATTAATCATAGTATGTATATCGGACAGCCGGGGCACATTCTTTATTACACACTCCTGGTCGGTAAGAAGAGTAGCCGCCAGCATAGGCAGTACCGCATTTTTAGAACCGGATATGGATATTTCTCCCTCGAGGCGCGAGGGACCGCGGATAACTATTTTTTCTTTATTCTTTTCCATCAGAAACTCCGGCTTTTACAATACGGGGAATCCCGTTATAGTCTTTTATAATACTGTGTTTTTTTATTCTATTATTTGAATTCAATAATTTTTTAACTTGATTTTCCTGACTGAACCCTATCTCTATAAAAATAAAACCGCCTTCGGTGACATAATCCGGACCCCGGTTTATTATTTTAGCTATATAAGTCAGTCCCTCCCTGCCCCCTTTAAGAGAAATTTCAGGCTCTCTTTTTACCTCTTTTGAAACAGCCTCAAATTCCTGCTCTTTAATATAAGGCGGATTCGATACAATAACGTCAAATTTCCGGGGCCTAAAATCTTCTAAATTTTTAAACATATCGCTTTTTATAAAAGCTACTCTGTCTGATACACGGTGTCGCCTTGCATTCTCCTCTGCTATTTTTAAAGCTTCAGAACTTATATCTGTTCCCACTACATCGACTTGAGCCTTTTTAGCCACAGTTATCCCTATATTGCCACAGCCGGTTCCTATATCCAGCACTCTTTTAACCCCGTCTTCACAACTTTTCTCTATAACTTTTTCAGTCATAATTTCAGTCTCGGGACGGGGTATTAAGGTATCGGTAGTTACTTTAAAATCCAGACCCATAAAATTAGACTGCCCCGTTAAATAAGCGACAGGATAATTACAGCTCCGCTTTTTAATTAACTTTTTAAATTTTTCGACAGTTTTATGTTCCAGAGAAGTGCCGGTTTTAACATATAGGTTATTTGGAGTGGTATCCATTAAATAAGCCAGGAGCAGCTGGGCATTGACCAGGGGTGAATCTATATTGTTTTGGGACAGTTTTTCACTGCCCCAATCCAGCGTATCTTTTATTTTACAGGTTCTCAAGCTGCTTTTCCCTCACCTTTTTTTTAAACTTTCTAAAAAACTTTTCAAATTCGCCGTCCATTATTGCCTCTAGATTGTACAGGGTCAAATTGACCCGGTGATCGGTAATTCTGTTTTGAGTAAAGTTATAAGTCCTGATCTTTTCACTCCGGTCCCCGGAACCGATCTGTTCCCGGCGGCGGTTGGCTTTCTTTTTTTGCTGATCTTTAAGCTTTTTCTCTTTAACCCGGGCGCTTAGTATATCCATGGCCTTATCCCGGTTTCGCTTCTGAGACCTTTCATCCTGACACTGAGCCACAATACCGGTGGGTTCATGGGTAATTCTTACCGCCGAATCGGTAACATTCACATGCTGTCCCCCTTTACCCGAAGCCCGGTAAGTATCTATCCTGAGATCTTCCTTTTTAATATCCACTTCCACCGGATCGGCTTTGGGAAGAACCGCCACGCTGCAGGCTGAGGTATGTATCCGTCCCCCGGTCTCCGTCTCGGGAATTCTTTGAACCCGGTGAACTCCGCTTTCCCATTTAAGATTGCCGTAAACTTTACCGCCGGATATAGAGCAGACAATCTCTTTATACCCTCCCAATCCGGTCTTATTTAAATCGTAAATTTCCGTTTTCCACCCCCGGGTATCAAAAAATTTTTGATACATTCTAAAAAGTTTAGCGCAAAATAGAGCTGCTTCATCTCCGCCGGTGCCCGCCCTGAGTTCTATAATAACATCTTTATCTCCATCCGGGTCCTGTGGCAGAAGATACTCTTTTAAATCTTCTTCAAAGTTCTCTATCTTATCAGCTAGTTTTTCTTTTTCCCGGGCGGCAAGCTCTTTCATCTCCCCCTTTTCGGACTGGTATAAACTTTCCGCCTGGGCATACTCGTCTTTTAGTTTCTTATATCTGTTATATTTTTCTACGGGTTTGCGCAGTTCACCGTGTCTTTTGGAATATTCTTTGAATTTTTTTCTGTTATTTATTACTTCCGGGCGGGTAAGTTCTTTCTCCAGCTTCTTAAATTCTTTAACATAATCTTCAAATTTATCAAATTTGCTCATAATAAAAAATACCCAAACCCCAGATAAAGCTGAGGATTTTGGAATAGTTTAGAGTAGCTATTTAGAGTTGTCGTTTTTACCGTAGCGGCGGTTAAATTTTTCCACCCGACCGGCGGAGTCAACAAGTCTCTGTTCCCCGGTATAAAACGGATGGCATTGGGAGCACAACTCTACTTTTATCTGTTTTTTAGTAGAGATAGTTTCAAACTCAGCTCCGCACGCACAACTAACTTTTGCTTTATATACTTTTGGATGAATATCTTCTTTCATAATTATATTTTTTACTAATTTATTTACACTATGTCAAATTTATTAGACTTATTAAAGGTATCCCATTTCTCTTAATTTATCTTCTATCTTTCGTATATCATCCTGGCTGAACTTTTCCGGTATTTTTATCTTAGCCAGAGGATGCTCTATCTTTGCCCATTTTATCTTTTGCCACATGCGTTCATGCACAAAATACATAATCGACTGTATAACTGTATAAAATAAGGTCAAAATCCCCACATCTTTCAAATTACCCGTAACTATATAACTGGTTATTCCCAGGGTAAATATAGCCATTATCCGCCAGGTTACTGCTTTTGCAATTGACCTTTTCTTTGTTTCCATATTAGCCTCCAAATTTTCTATGTTAAGGACAGGATTTGTTAACTTTTAACGTGATTTGACAAGTCAACTTAGGATAGTCTCCTAATACAAATTTAAACTCATATTAACAATATGAATAGCTATTAACAACTTAATTAGCTATTGTCAATTTCCTTAGACAGTAACACCATAATTATATATTGACAATATGTAAAATATAAGAATAATTGGTGAGCCCGGAAGGAGTTGAACCTTCGACAGACGGCTTAAAAGGCCGTTGCTCTACCAACTGAGCTACGGGCCCACCACAAAACTATTTACTTTTATAATGTCTTTAATATTGCTAATTTCTTGAAGAACTTGAGCAGGTATTTTTTGATCTACACCAACTATAGTTATGGAAGTGTCTTCTCCGTCTTTACGGCCTACTTCCATGTTGCCGATATTTATCCCCTTTTCTCCTAATAAAGTTCCCAGTTTACCTATAACACCGGGTTTGTCTTTATTTTCTAGTATTAACATCCTGCCGGAAAGGGGGATATCAATTATAAATTTATTTATGCCGGTTAACCGGGGAGTATCCCCTATTATTTTTCCACTGACTTTTAGTCCGTTATTAAGCTCAATGATTACTTCATCAAAAGGACTATTTTTACTAGAAGTCTGCGTTACTATCTCAACCCCCTTTTCTCTGGCAATAAATTTAGAATTAATATAATTTATTCCTTCGTTAAATTGTGAAAGATAGCCGGTCATTGCAGCCTGCTTAATTACCTCTACACCGGCGCGACCCTGCTTACTTATATAACTTATTAACACCTTATCTGTCAAATTTTCCGCCAAACTCCCGCAAAGTGAACCTAAATTCTGAGCCAGTTTTTTAAGGGATTCTTCTATATCCATAGAAACCGTATTGACAGCATTCTTAATTTTATCCCGTTTAAAATAATCAATTACCTGAGTAGCCATTTGAACTGCAACTCTTTTCTGAGCTTCTAAAGTAGCGGCTCCTAGATGGGGGGTATGAACTATACCGGGGGTTGAAATTAAAGGTGAATCTATAACGGGTTCTTCTTTATAAACATCTACAGCAGCACCACGTATTTCCCCTTTTTTCACCGCTTCCGCTAGATCCTGTTCATTGACAACGCTTCCCCGGGCACAATTTATAAAAAAAGCGTCATTTTTCATTTTATTAAGAGCGTCCGAATCTATCATATCTTCAGTTTTTTTATTACCCGGAACATGGATTGTAACTATATCAGATCGGGATAACAATTCTTCAAAATCCACTTTTTCCACCCCGTACTGGGAGGCTTTTTCCTCACTTAAATAGGGATCATATACTACAATATCTAAATTAAAACTTTTTGCCCGGGTGGCGACCGATAAACCGATTTTACCAAATCCTATTATGCCCAGGGTTTTCCCATAAAGTTCACTTCCTTTATATTTTTTCTTCTCCCATCGGCCATCAGACAGCGCCTGATGAGCAAAAGGAACATTTCTAACTAGGCTCAATATTAGCGCCCAGGTATGTTCGCAGGCTGAAAGAGTATTACCGGCAGGAACATTCATAACCAATACACCAGAGCGGGTTGCAGCTTCTAAATCAATATTATCCACTCCCTTACCGGCGCGCCCTATAACTTTAAGATCCCCCCCGGCTTTTATAATATCTTCAGTAACTTCAGTTCCACTTCTTACAATAAGGCCATCATAACCTTTTCCGCTGCCGGCACCGGAAATTTCTTCTTTTAACTGTTTGCCGTTTAACGAATAATCTTCTTTTATTTGAAAACCGGCTTCTTTTAATTTATCTGTACCGGAACGGTGGATGGCATCAGTAATTAATATTTTAATTTTAGAAGACAATATTTTTAACCTCATTAAAATTTTTAACCGGGAGTAATTCTAAGTCTTTTTTTACTCTTGCGGGGATTTCAGCAATGTTCTTTTTATTGTCATGGGGGAATATTACTTTTTTATATCCAGAGCGATGAGCAGCTAACATCTTTTCTTTAAATCCACCTATACCCAAAACCTTTCCGCTCAAAGTTATCTCCCCGGTCATAGCCACATCTTTTTTAACCGGTATTTTACTCAATACAGAGACTAAAGCTGTGCTAATAGTTATACCGGCTGAAGGCCCTTCTTTGGGTATTGCCCCGGCCGGAACGTGAATATGGATATCTTTATCTTTATAAAAATCTGAGGGCACTTCCAATTTGTCCGCATTAGCTCGAACATAACTCACCGCTGTCTGAGCAGACTCCTTCATTACATCCCCCAGTTTTCCTGTCAACTTTAGTTTACCGTCTCCGGGCATCAAAGAAACTTCTATAGATATTGTGTCTCCACCATTTTGAGTCCAGGAAAGACCGGTAGCTATCCCTACATCATTTTTCCTTTTATGAGGATATGTAAATTTAGGCACCCCTAAAAAATCTTCTATATTATTTTCAGTTAGTTTAGCAGTTTTTCTCTTACCTTCTGCAACTTCACGGGCTAATTTTCTCATTACTTTCCCAATTTCCCGCTCAACGTTTCTCACTCCCGCCTCCTGGGTATATTTATTTATTATAATTTTTATGGCTTTATCGATAAAATTTATCCTATAATCAGACAATCCCGCTTTTTTCTGCTGTTTGGGTATAAGAAATTTTTTAGCTATATTTAATTTTTCATTTACAGTGTAACCGGGAAATTTTATTACTTCCATTCTATCCAGTAAGGTAGGAGGAATTGTAGAAGTTGTATTGGCAGTGGTTATAAACATCACATCGGAAAGATCAAAATCCACTTCCAGATAATGGTCACTAAAATGAGTATTCTGTTCGGGGTCGAGAGCTTCTAAAAGTGCTGAAGCCGGATCTCCCCGAAAATCTTTCCCCATTTTATCAACCTCGTCAAGTATAAATACTGGATTCCGACTTTCAGTTTTAGAAAGGGACTGTATTATTCTGCCCGGTAAAGCTCCTATATAAGTTCTTCGGTGCCCCCGTATTTCGGCTTCGTCTCTTATACCTCCAAGAGACACTCGAGTAAATTTTCGGCCCATAGCTTGGGCTACCGCTTTTCCAAAAGATGTCTTGCCGGTTCCCGGCGGGCCCACAAAACAAAGAATAGGTGTCTTAAGTTCATTAGATAATTTAGTAACAGCCAGATGTTCAAGAATCATATCTTTTGCATCTTTTAAACCATAGTGTTCGGACTCTAAAATATCAGCTGATTTTTTAAGATCATTTTCATCAGGAGTAGTTTTCTCCCAGGGTAACTTTAATAACCAGTCCAGATAGGTCCTTACTACCGACGCCTGAGGCGAATAAGGCATCATTTTCTTTAATCTTTCGGCCTCTTTTAATCCGGCCTTCTTTGCCTGCTCGGACATATTTGAATTTTTTATTCTTTTTTCATACTCGGTGCCTTCATTATTTTTTTGATCCCCCATAAATTCTTTTTTCATTGCCTTGACTTGCTTTATTATATTATCGTCTTCTTTTTTATCACTCCGTCTATTATCAGAATTAATTTGCGTCCTCAGATCTTCTTTGATTTTTTGAACATTAATTTCTTTTTTTAAAATTACAGCCAGTTTTTCTAATCTTTTTACTGGATTAAATTCTTCCAAAAGCTGCTGAGCTTTTTTCTTTTCTAAACCTAAACTACTTATAATAACATCAGCTAATTCTCCGGCATTTTCTATCTGGGAAATTGGTACTATAGCGGTCTGTTCCAAACTGGATTCTAATTTCACATAATCTTTAAAGAGATCAAGAACAGCGGATTTTATAGTTTGAAGCTCCTTTTCTTTTTCATCCTCTGAGAAAATTGGAGGAATAACTATATCCGCCTCTAAAAAAGTACCATTATCTTTTATATTATTTAATATTACGCGATCTTTTCCACCTATAAGTACTTTATAGGTGCCATCGGAAAGTTCCAGTTTATCCCTTATTTCTACTATAATGCCCACATCATATATATCTTCTTTGACGGGATTTTCTACATATATATCTTTTTGTGCCGATATTATGAGTTTTCCAGAAGAATTTTCTGCTTTTTCCAGAGCATTAACAGATTTTCGGCGGCCGACTGCTAGCTGTACATAGGAATGTGGAAATACAACTATATCTCTTACAGGTAATAAAGGTAAATTTTTATACTCGTTTTTTTTAGAAGACATTAAGCTGTTTTTAAAATAGGCTCATCCCGGTTATTAATTACTTCTTTATTAATAATGCATTCTACTATATCATCGCGATCGGGAATATCATACATTATTTCAACCATCATCTTTTCCATAATAGATTTTAGTCCTCTGGCGCCGCTGGATTTCTCTTTTGCTCGGGATGCAATATTATGTAAAGCCGAATCGGTAATTTCCAGTTTTATCCCTTCTAAAGCAAATAATTTTTTATACTGTTTAACCAGTGAATTTTTTGGCTGGGTAAGAATTTTCACTAAATCTTCTTCACTTAAATCGTGAAAAGGACCTACCACGGGTAACCGTCCCATCAATTCCGGAATCAATCCGTATTTTATTATATCTTCCGGTTCTACATGCTTTATTACTTCGCCTACATCTTTTGAGTTAGACTTAACAAGTTCCGCACCAAATCCAACCTTCTTTTCACTTAATCTGCTGGCAACTATATCCTCCAACCCGCTGAAAGCTCCTCCGCAAATAAATAAGACATTAGTGGTATCAAACTTTATAAATTTTTGTTTAGGATGCTTGCGGCCACCTTTAGGAGGTACATTGGCTACAGTACCCTCAAGAATTTTAAGCAAAGCCTGCTGGACTCCTTCACCGCTTACATCTCTAGTTATTGAGGGGGATTCTGATTTACGAGCTATCTTATCAATTTCATCTACATAAATTATTCCCCATTCGGCGAGTTCTTTATCAAAAGATGCATTCTGCAAAAGTCTTAGAAGAATATTTTCTACGTCATCTCCCACATATCCTGCTTCCGTTAAGGTCGTAGCATCAGTAATAGCAAATGGTACATCCAGCATGCGTGCTAAAGTTCGGGCCATAAATGTTTTACCGGTACCCGTAGGTCCAATCATCAGCACATTAGATTTTTCCAATTCTATTTCTTCATCTACTTCAACTTCCCTACTATCATTATTATCGGAAGGTAAAATAAAGGGTCCTTTACCGCTTACGCTGGCCCTTTTATAATGATTATATACAGCCACCGAAATCATTTTTTTTGCTTCATCCTGACCGACAACATACTCATCCAAAAACTCTTTAATAACCCGGGGTCGGGGGATCGGTCTCTTGGATTTCTGTTTTTCTTTTTCCAATGACTGATTTATTAAATGATGGGAGGTCTCTATGCATTCAGCACAGATATAAGTATCTTTACCACCAATTAGTTTCCGGGCTTCTTTTTCACTTTTCCCACAAAACGTACACTTTTTCATATTATATTTATATACTCCGTCATCTGACATATTATTATTCCTCCGCCTGACGGCGTGTAGATATTACTTCGTCAACTACCCCATATTCTTGTGCTGACTCAGCATCCATAAAAAAATCTCTTTCCGTATCCTTTTTTATCTTTTCTATATCCTGCCCGGTATGCTTGGCCAGTATCTCATTAATTCTTTGTTTAACTCGCATAATTTCTTCGGCTTGAATTCCTATGTCGGTAGCCTGCCCCTGAACGCCGCCAAGAGGCTGATGCATCATAACGCGAGCATTGGGCAAAGCAAACCTCTTACCCTTTTCACCGGCGGCCAATAAAACAGCCCCCATACTGGCTGCCTGTCCCATACAAATTGTTGAAATTTTTGGTTTTATATACTGCATAGTATCATAAACTGCCAGACCGGAAGTAACCACCCCACCTGGAGTATTAACATACAGTGCAATTTCTTTATCCGGATTTTCAGCTTCCAAAAACAGGAGCTGGGCAATTATTAAATTGGAAACGCTGTCATTCATAGGAGTACCTACAAAAATTATCCGGTCTTTAAGTAATCTGGAAAAAATATCAAAAGCCCGTTCTCCCCGCTGAGTTTTTTCCACCACCATAGGTACCATCTGCATAATTTCTTCTTTCATCGTTTTATTTTTATAATTCATATTATACTCCTATTTTTTCTTTTTTACTTTCTTCTCTTTTATTTTAGCTTTATCCTTTAAAAAATCAAAGACTTTACCGGTTAGAATTTTATTGTCATTTACATACTTATCTAAATTATCTGGTGCATTCTCCCCGTACATTTTTCTTAAATTATCCTTTTCTTCTTCTCTATCTTCGGGGGTCACTTTTATATCTTCTTCCTCAGCTACTTTAGAGAGAAGAAGACCGGCTTTAACTTCTCTTTCACTTTGCTTTTGTATTTTTTCATCTTCTATCATTGACGGGTCTCCGCCCTGACGTTTCATGTAATTTTCCATCTGCTTTCGATTTTTCTCAAAACTCTCCTGGACCATACCATCGGGAACTTCAAAGTCGTGTTTATCAAGCATCTCGTCTATTATCTGTTCTTCCAACTCATTTTGAGCGGACTGTTCAATCTGATTTTCAAGGCTTTCCCTGATATTTTCTTTTAATTCGGATTCATCTTTAAAATCAAGATTTTCTGCTATCTCTTGAACTGAAGGTAATTTTTTTTCTTTTATTTCTTTAACTTTAACTTCAAAATCTGCTTTTCGACCCTGCAGCTCTTTTTTTCGGTATTTTTCGGGAAATCTATAACTGACTTTCTTTTCATCACCTTTTTCCAAACCTTTAAGCTCTTTGCCAAAACCGGGCATCACTTCATCATTACCGGCTATTACTATTCTCTCCTCCGGAACTCCAGGATCAATAGAGTTACCATTCATAAATGTATTATATTCTACTACCACATAATCTCCCTCTTTAACGCTACCTTCTTTTACTTTAAGAGAAGCATTCCTGTCTCTCAGGTTTTGTATAGTATTTTTAATCTCTTCATCTTCAATCGGACGAATTTTTTTAACCAGTTTTAATTTTTTATATTTTTTTAATTTCACATCCGGTGAAGTTTCTACACTAACCCCAAGAGTCAAAGCCTCATTCTCTTTAAAATTATAATCTTTAATCTGGGGAGTAGTTACAGGTATTATATCTTCTTTTTTAAAAATATTATCAAGTATTTCCGGGACAACTTCTCTAACTAACTGTCCCTTGGCCTGCTGTTGATACTGATTTTTTATAGTATCCATAGGCACTTTACCTTTACGGAACCCTGGCATTTTTACATTCTTTTTTATATCCCTGTACATATTTTCAAGTTTTTCTTCCAATTCTTCCCAGGGAATTGAGATATCTAACTCTACTATACATTTGGGCTTTTTTTCTATGTTATAATCTAAATTTTCCATTTTTCTCCTCTTTTATACTTTTAATTTTAACCCTATCAACCGATTGGTGTCGCGGGCGAGATTTGAACTCGCACTCCGTAAGGAACCAGGTCCTAAGCCTGGCGCGTCTGCCAGTTCCGCCACCGCGACTTCTTTCTTACTTAAGTCTCTATTTATTCCCCCTTCTTCAGGCCAGGTTACTCACTGTTATTCTCCGAACTGTCTCACGCTGGTGAGCCTTCATTCGATTATATATCTTATTACTGTTTTCTGTTTTACTGTTTTACTGTTTTAACTAACGTTTTATATTATTTTAAACTAAATTTTAAAATTTTATTTTATATGGTGAGCCGCCGGGGAATTGAACCCCGAACCTACGGATTAAGAGTCCGTTGCTCTGCCGGGTTGAGCTAGCGGCCCACTCCCATTGTAATTATACGAATGCATAATAACCTATTAAATCAATATTTAAATGTCAAATAAACTAAACCGGATTCTTATATATTAAATTTCGGTAATTTAACTAAATCTGACAGGATTACTCAGTTAAACAATTCCGGACCGCAGTTAAACAAGTAATCTAAAGCGCTAAGATGTGAAATAAAACCTTCAAAATTCTGCGAATATTCAGGATGTTCAAAATTCTGGTAAGTTAGCTTTATTCCGGCATCTTTAAAAAGGCTTTCAACCATATAATTTTTTGCACCGGTTCCGCTAATATATTCATCAGCTCCCTGATCTTTACAAATATCGATTAACCGCCGGGTCCTCTGAGTTTCAATATTTAAATCCGAACTCATTACAAAAGGTGTTTTAATTTCAAAAGCATCCATAAAAAATTTTATAACTTCCATATTAAGCAAATATAACTTATCCCACCCCTTCATCATTATTGTTTTTATTTTAGGATAATACTTATCAAAATATCGACAGCTACTATAATTATGTTTAATCGATTTTATATGATCTTTTCGCCAGTTAGTATCATTATTTATCATTACTTCATTTATATTCTGGTAATAACGACCCTTTACTTTTACCGGTACAGTGAGCCACATAGAACCCTGGGGGGTCTTTATACGGTTTCTATTCTGAAATTCCCGTTTCTTATATTGCACATCATCCAGAAAAACAAATTTATCGCAACTGTTTATCTTATCCAGATATCCAATCCATGGCATATACTGGGGCTGATGTATACCCAGTCTCATTTTTCTACACCGTAAATTTCATAAAGTCTTTTCTGCATCTTGTTAAGAGTGTACTTTTCCTTTACCCGTTTTTTAGCCTCCCCCCCCATTTCTTCTATTTTTTCAGGATTTTCTGTAAAATAATCCATTGCTTGATAAATCCCGCTGACGCTCTTCTTTTCTATTAAGAAACCTGTTATATTATCTACGATTATATCACTTATCCCCCCTACCTTAAACCCTATTGCCGGAATCTTTGCTGCTCCCGCTTCGATTAAAGTAAGTCCAAACCCCTCTACCATCGAAGGTTGGACCAGTACATCCATCAAATGAATAGCTTTTTCCATATTCTGGCGATAACCGGTAAATACTACTTTATCACCTAAATTAAATTTTTTTACAAATTTCTTTAACTTTTTTTCTTCCGGCCCCCCGCCTATTATCACGGCCTTTATTCCCTCCCGTTTTTTGCTTAATTTTGCAAAAGCTTTGATAAAATATTTATGTCCCTTAAGAGTAACAAGCCTGCCGGCCATACCAAAAACTATTTCCTTCTCTTTGATCCCGACTTTTTTTCTTAGCTTACGTCTGTTTTTTTTACCATCCACAAAATTACTTGGACGGACACCGTTTTCAAGAACCCGGTACTGTTTTTCCTTTCCTACTCTGTAAGAAAGAAATTCTTCTTTAGCTTTAGGAGAAAGTACAATAATATTTTTAGCCAAAGGGGCAAGAAGCTTTTCAGTAATAAGTATCGCCATACTTTTAAATTTAGAAAAATATCCGTAAAAAACTATACCGTGGGGCTGGTATAATATTCTCTCAACTCCGGCCAGGTAACCGGCTATTCGACCGACAAAACCGGCTTTTGAAGTATGTAAATGTAAAACATCGGGTTTTATTTTTTTACATAATAGAAATATTTCCAGCACAGCAGTCAAATCCATAACGGGACATATTTCTCTTTTTAAAAAACGGACCGGTATAACATTTTTCGGTAACTGTAAACTGATTCCCCCGGCTATATAAGATTTTACGCCTTTTTTCTGAAGCATATTTGAAATTTGTAAACACATTTTGCTGGAACCACCCGGATCCAGTCTTGTTATAATATGAAGAACTTTCAATATCTAAAAATCTCCGTACATCGCGAACAGACGGGAAATCGAGAATTTTCTGTAAGTAACTTTCGGAATTTTATTGCCTTTTTACCGTTCCACACATCATTAAATTTTTTCTGTTTTAAATTCCCAAAACTGTATTTAAAATTAAGACAGGGGCGTAATTCACCATCGGGAAATATATAAGCACATATCCAGGAAGATTTACACTTACCGCTGTAAGAGTCGGGAAAATAATCTTTACTGGTATAATAACCATTTATCTCTTTTTTACTAAAGTTAGGATAAATATTGACATCAAAAGGTCTTTTCCTGCCCTCCCTTTTTATTTTTTCAATTTTAGTTACTAACTTTTTAGGATCTATTCCCGGTTCAAATACAAATCCATTCCAATCTTTGGTACCGAGATCGGGATATTCAGAATCAGTATTTTCTATAGCTTTTTTATTAAGAAATATAAGATGATGAAAAGTGATTGAATCAGCTCCGAAATCCTCTGCTACATCCAGCATATCCAAAAGATTATCCATATTATATTTAGTTATAGTTGTCTGCAGATTTATGAGCGGTTTTTTTCCTGTCCTTATATTATTTACAGCATTCACACCGCTTTTTATCTTATTATAAAGCCCTTTGATACCTCTTATTTCATCATGGACTTCACCGGGACCGTCGATAGAAATATTGAGTTCATCTACCTCCTCCTTAGTGATAACCTTTGCATATTTGTCAAGTAAATAGCCATTGGTTATCATTACACAATGCATATCTTCATTTTTTATTAATTTTATAACTTTATCTATTTCTGAATAAAGCAGGGGTTCTCCCCCAAAAAGAGTAATGGAAGGCTTAAACTCTGCTAAAGATAAAATAATTTTTTTTAACTCTTTAAACGGCATGTCCGGCTGGATATTTTCTCCGGTGCGGGTTACCCCCTTGTCTCCCCACTGACCGCACATTTTACACTTAAGGTTACATCTTTTAGTAAGAAATAAAGTAACAGCTTCCGGCAGGGGAGCTTTTCCCTCTCCCCCTTTATAATAAAAAGAAGCTTTTAGCCTCTTTAAAAAAACTTTTATACCATAACCCGGCTGATGAATAAATTTATGAAGATTCCTTTTAAAATTTTTAAGTGGAAACACCGCATACCTCTCGAAAAACTTTGGTGACAATTTTTATTTTTTCCTTATTCATATATTCGTTTGAAGGAAGGGTTAATAAATGTTTACTAAAATAAATTGCGTTCTTCGGAATTTTCTCTTTATCAAAATAAAAGGGCCTATCATAGTAATAATTGGATTCTATACCTTCACTCATAAGTCTATTTTTAATTACTTTTCGCTTTTTTGCATCTTCAATTAACACTGGAAATCTATTGAATACTGTTTTACTCTCTGAAGAAAACCGGGGCAATCTTATATCTGCTATCTTCTCAAGTTTTTGTTTTAACAAATTTCCTTTACGGCGCCTAACTTCAAAAATATTTTTTCTTCTCTTCAAAAGTGTAAAGGCTAATCGTTGATTTACCAAAGGCATGGGACCGGGACTAATTTTTCTCTTTGCCGGTATTTTTCTGAATTTAGAAGTTAAAGAATATACAAGTCCATAAAGCAACGGACGACTCAACAAAGATACAGCACCGGCCTTCAACACCATTTCAACTTCTTTAAAAAAATTTAATGAGGTTCTTTCGTAAAATTTTTCAGCTTCCGCCGCCATATCTTCACTATCCATTAATAAAGCCCCGCCGGTTAAAGCCGGAAGATTTTTGCCTTTATTAAAAGAGATAACAGACATATCCCCCATACTCCCGGCAGGATTTCCCCTATAAGTACTTCCCAGGGCCTGCGCTGAGTCTTCTATAACAAACCCGGAAACTCTATTTGTTATTTCAGTAACTTTATTCATATTTTCCGGAATTCCAAAAAGATGTACAGCTACCACCGCTGCAGTATCCTTGCTTACTACATCTTTTAAACAATCAATATTCATATTAAAACTGTCAAGAGACATGTCACAAAACTTAACCCGGAATCCCGCTTTAACAGCGGCAATATATACTGCGTCTGCAGTATAGGCTGGTATTACAATCTCCTCTTTGCCACTAAACTCTTTTACAACTTTAAAAGCTGTATATAGAGCCTCAATGCCGGCACCGTAAAGCAGACATTTATTTTTACCTAATATATCCGTCATAATTCCAGCTGGAGAATTTCCTCCAAAAATTTCAAAAGGAGAAAAACTGGTAGCGGAAATAGGAATAATTTTCCTCATGAGTCCTCTATTAGTTACAACCCGAAGGATTCAAATTAAATCGCCTATAGTATCTTTTACTAAATCCTCTCCTATAAAATTTTTTTTTCGTATGAATCCGGTCAAAAGACTTAAATCGCATATCGCGTTTATCCTTCTAGGAATCCCGCCGGAATTATCAAATATTTCCTGGTAAGCTCTATCTGAAAAAATAGGGTCTTCACTGCCGGCTATCTTAAGTCTATGATTTATATACTCGATCGTATCATCAAGTTGAAATCTATCCAACTCCGCTCTTATTCCCACTCTCTGAGCAAGTTGTTTTATATTTGAAACAGATTGAAGAAGTTCCGGCTGACCGGAGAGGATAAGAGTAAGAAGGTATTTGTCATCCTTTTGCCAGTTAAGGAGCATTCGCAACTCATCAAACACATCAACTTCACCTATAACATGAGCCTCATCAACTATAAGAAGTATATGCTTACCGTCATTATAAATATCTTCTATAACTTCATCCAGTTTATTTAACATTCCCGATTTTTTTGAGGGTATTTTATCTTTTACCCCCATCTGATAAAGAAAGGAATGCAGCAATCCGGAAGGGTCCAGCTGGGGATTATTTATTTTTGCAATGTGGAACTGCTTGTCAGATAAATTCTTGGTCAACGTATTTAATAAAAGAGTCTTACCGCAACCAAAGACCCCGCTCATAACCATACACCCCATACCTTCATTGACCACATATCTCATGCGGGCAAGTGCCTCCTCGTGCTGTGCCGAGTGATATAAAAATTTTGGGTCTGGAGTATTCCTAAAAGGTTTTTCTTTCAGTTTCCAGTAATCTACATACATCCGATTTTCCTATTTCTCCGTTTCTATCTATTATCTAATTATTTTCCCTTTGTTATGTTAATGTTATTAATTATAGATAGATTTACTTATGTGTTCAAATTAAATTTATCTATAAATCCTAAAATAATTTAGTTTAATCTTTTTTTAAAACAACTACTCTATCCGACGTAATAAACCGGCCCGTCTTATATATATCCTGAATACAGAAACCAGCTTTTTGGGTAATTCTTTCTACCTCTTTTTTTGAATAAGTTTTCAAAATTTTTCCGCCTTTTCTAAAATCAGGATCATATAGCGGAGCCATTAGATATCTAAGCCGGAGAACCGGGTTTGTTTTATTCCGGAAATCCGCAATTAAATATCCTCCCGGTTTTAAAACTCTGTATATCTCTTCTAAAATAGATTCCATTTTAGTAACCGGAAGATTGTAAAAAATATTTACCGCCCCAATAATATCAAAAAAATTATCCTTAAAAGGGAGATTACCGGCATCCCCGGTTAATAAATTTACTTCGTAATCTTCGGTATTAATCCTCTTTCTGCATCTTTTTATCTGTTCGGAATTCATATCAATACCGAAAATTTCAAGATTGGAATTTTGTTCAAGCACTTTTTCAAGTAACAATCCTTCGCCGCAACCCACATCCAAAAACTTCCCCTTTCTGCCTTTTAAAACTTTCAAAGTAAAACTTCGCACCTTTTCGGAAAGAGGACCCGCCGAAGGTGCTTTTTTCTTTCCGACAGGACGGAATAACTTAATTATTTTAGAATAAATTTTAGAAATCATTATATTTTTAAATTTTCATAGTCCCTAAATTAATCAATATACCCCAAATCTCTCAGTTTTTGTTTTACCTTTTCTTCTTCTGCTGTTTCCATTTTTTTAGATGACACAGAAATTTTCGTATCTTTATCAACAAACTCAACCGGGTTTTGTTTTCTGTATTCTTCGGTAAACATATCTTCCATAACTTTTCCGTCAATATCTTTTGGGATTTTTAACCCCAGAGAATAAAGAATAGTGGGCATAATATCTATAATATCGCTATTCTTTAGCTCATTCTTTCTACTAATATCCTTTCCCAGAGCCCCAAAAACCCCGGTACGGGCGTGTCCCGATATGGGAAGCTTTTCCACCACACTACCCTTATCAATATTAAACATAGTGGAAGAGGAAAAATAATCTTCTTTACAGCAAAAAACTATATCCGGAGATTGTTTATTAAATTTCCCGCTATATAATTCTTCTGCCCGCCAGACTTTCGAAATTAATTTTTTTCCATTTTTTCCTTTCGCTTCTTTTAATTTATTTATAATTTTTTCTTTTACACGGGGATATTCTTCTTCTTTGACCGTACCTTTGGAAAAATAACTTTTTCTGTTTATATATATACTGCCGTACCTACTGTTTGAACCCGGGGCCATAAAGGCTCTGCTTTTAGGATAATCTATCATCTTCGTATTCCGCGGTAAATTTACCTGACCAAATCTGGCAAATTTTCTTAAAAATTTAGGATAATTTAAATCAGGCAATATCCTCCTGGCCATCTGTTTACTTTTGTATATTGTTTTAAAAAAAATATATTGAAATACGTTCTGACTTCTTTCTTTTAACTTTTTAATCTTTTTCTTATCTGTTTTCTTTCTTGAATTTTTTATCTTATCCTGAGATTTTAATTTTAAAAAATTGTTTTCTCTCAACCACCTGGCCCCGTAAAAACGCTTTGGAAAAACAGTAAATCCATGGTCCGAGTACAATATAACCGTTACTTCATCTTCTAATTCATTGACAAATTTTTGGAGGTGATTGTCAGTTACTCTATAAAGTTCAATTATTTCCTCAGGGGATTCCAGTAAAAGATTATGAGAAATATTATCCAAATGTTCCAAGCCCAGCATGCCAAGATCCCAGGAATAATTTTTAAATACCTCCGTAGCAGTTTTAAACCTTTCTTTTATCATTTTTTCAGTTGTAGGTATGTCACATATTTTTGAAGGCATAAGTTGATAATTATATTTATCAATTATTTTTTCGCTTAAATCTTTGGGATAACCGTCTATACTAAACCTCCCACTTATCAAGACCCCATTTACTTTTCTAACAGGACTTGTGATAGGCATACCCAGAACCACACATTCTTTACCGAACTCACCGGCAAGCTCATATACGTCTAGAGAATTTCTATCAGAACTATTATAAGATCTTCTCTTATAATTTTTATCTATATAACCCATACCTCTTATACCCATATTTGCCGGATTTTTGCCGGTATATGAACTGGACCAAGCAGGAAGAGTTGCCGGGGGGATAACCGACTTCAAAGGTAATAATTTTCCGTTATTATGCAATTTTTTAAAAAAATTCAGTCTATCCAAATTCTGCTTAATCATAGAATACGAAGCCCCGTCTAAACCTATAACTATTACTTTACCCATTAATTGCTTTCCAATTGTATACTAATATACGTTGTTATGAATAATCTCATATATTTCGCCGTTCTTATAAAAAACTTTTTTGTTTATATAATTTTCTACAAATCATAGTTTCTTATTACACTCTTATTTATATAAAATTGCATTCGATTAAAATTATGTTATATAATTTTTAAGAGAATTACTAAGTATCTTCCAGTCAAATTTTCCTACCGCTCTTTCCCGGCCGGCTTCTCCCATTTTTTTTCTCTTCCGGGGATTATCAAGAAGAATTTTAATTTTTTTAACAACTTCTTGAGTATTTTCGGG
>JBNJDT010000017.1:0-28564 GCA_051745145.1 Elusimicrobiota bacterium | reverse complement strand
CCAACGGATAGCGGTTTTGCAAACCGTCCCCTTAAGCCACTTGGGTACCGCGCCTTAAATATATTTTTAAATCTAAACCTGGTGCCGAGGGCGGGATTTCTTTCACTGTGCCAGTGAAAGCCGGTCATTTCTTCTGCCGCCCTTTGGGCTTTTCTCCATTTTGGAGCGAAGAAATTCTTTCAAATCCCTTCTTATATTATTTAAAGTGAAGATTTTTACACCGTACCGATACAGTTCAAATCTCTTCTTATTAAATATTAAACCTGGTGCCGAGGGCGGGATTTGAACCCGCACGGGTAATCCCATACGGCCCTCAACCGTACGTGTCTGCCAGTTCCACCACCTCGGCTATTTACTCACAGTAAAAGAACTTATTCAGTTTCAGGTACTTCAGGGTCAGGTAAAGAGATGGGGGAGTCAGACTGCAACGGATCGTTCTGCTGGCCAGACTGTTCTTCAGCCGGCGGAACCTCGTCTTCGAGCAAACTTTCTGAAGAAGTATGCGAAGTTTTAACAGCCAGTATTAACGAAGTTAAGAAAAATATAACTGCCAGAGTTACTGTAGCTTTTTTCAAAAACTCATTACTGCCGGGGGCTGACATCATCTCATCCATACCACTTCCCCCTCCAAATAAAGAAGTCAATCCTCCACCCTTGCCCTGCTGCATCAATATTATGAGTATCAGCATTATTGCCGCTACTACATGAATTATCATTATAAAAGTTTCCATAGCTTCAATTATATATCAAAAATGTATTTTTTTGTCAATTTATATGCCTTTAAAATTCCCGCATTGCGGACAAAGATTCTTGAAACTTATCTATATGTATTCTGTAAAAATTTATATACCAAATTTTTTTATTTTTGTCAGATAATAATAAATTTGTTGTATTGACCATATATAATCAAAGGAGCTTATATGACTGCCATAAAAATAATTTCTAAAAAAAATACAGTTAGTAGCAGAACTCAATAATACCGTTACGGCCAAAAAAATATTAAAAGCTTTACCTTTTGAAAATACGGTCAAAAAATTGGGGAAAGAAATCATTATCGATACCCCTCATAACCTCCCCCCGGAGAAAGCGACAACTGACGTACAAACCGGAGACGTAACTTACTGGCCGACGGGAAATTAAAATCCTCTGTTGATAAACCCGAAAAACTAAGTGAAGGCTCTAAAATTACCGTAAAACCTATTTAATCCTCGGAAATTTTAATATATCCGGATTTTCTCTTTACGTATTCTATAAGATCCCGGTAATTTTTATCTTTGGATAACGTAGTACTGTCCCCTAAAATAATTAATTTTTTCCGGGCCCGGGTCAATGAAACATTCAACCTCCTCATATCTGTTAAAAAGCCGAGGTTCCCCCGCTTATTTGACCGGACCAGACTCAAAATAATAATTTTTTTCTCCCTCCCCTGAAAACCGTCAACTGTACTAATTTCCAGATCATTTTTTGGGTTTTTTCCTGTCAATAAATCAATCTGGGCATCATACGGGGAAATAACCCCTATATTTTCAGTTTTAAACCCGGAATCTGTTAAATACTTAATAATTTTATATATATACCGGGCCTCTTTTTTATTCATTTTGGAAGTTGACCCGGGAGGTATTATTTCTCTGCTTTTTCCCGGTAAATCAATAAAGATGACCGGTTTTTCGGGGGTGCAAATTTTTTGAAGTAAATGATCGGTATCTTTAATCTTTTTTAGGACATGACCGGCCACTCTAGAATCCGCTTTCAACCTGCCGCCGTAAAATTTTTTATTGGAAAATTCCATGATCTCCCTGTTCATTCGATACTGAATGCCCAATAGCTGTTTTATATTTTCCGGATACAGCTGAGCTAATCTTTCAAACATAGTTTTTTCCAAACCCCCTTCTTTAGCCTTTTGATTTAAGATAGTCGGGGGTAACTGTTTGGAATCACCGGCCATTATTACTTTAGGGGCATGTAAAAGTGGAATCAAGGTGGCCGGCTCCGTAGCCTGAGTAGCCTCATCTATCAGGCAAACATCAAAATCCCGGCCGGACATCCGCCGGCTGCCGGCAGTAGAATTTGTAGAGCAGACCACCCGGGCAGTAGATATTACTTCTTCTATCGCCTCATCTTCAAGGTCAGTAACTTTATCCATTTTACCGTTAATTTTATCTTGAATTTTTAACCAGGCCGACATACTTTTCATTTTATCCGGGGAAATCCCCCGCTTGCCGGTGCCTTTTTCAGCTAATTCCCTTATAGCTTCATTACTAAGTCCTCTCCTCCATTTTCCGGAGGGAAAAGTTTTCTTCTTCTGCTTATCCTTTAACTTATATACCCTTTCCCGTATTTTTTGAGCTTTTCTGTATTTTTGCCTTTTACCCACCCGGTAATCCAACGTATGTTTCTTTAAACTTTCCGTTACCCTTGCCGGGTGTCCTATCCTAACTGCTTTTATTCCTCTTTTATCTAAAAATTCCACTAAATTATCCACAGCCACATTGGAAGCGGCCGACGCCAAAACTTTATTGCCCTTTTTAACATGCTGCCGGATAATTTCAATAAGGGTAGTGGTTTTTCCGGTTCCCGGGGGACCGTGTATGAGAAATAAATCTTTTGCGGCCATTGATTTTTTAACTGCCCGGAGCTGATACTTATTGAGTTTTTTATCTTTTATTTTAGTGATTTCCGGCAGTGAATTTAAAGCCAAAGCAGTTTTCCCTAAAAGTATCTTTTTCCATTTTTCTTTATTCTGTAAAGAACTTATTGCTTCAAGCATTCTTTGAAAAGTAATGTCATTTACATATAAATCAAGTCTTACCCCCCGCCCCGTAACAAATTCCGGCGGTCGATCGTTAAAAGCTACGGTGACAGAATAGTTAGTCATTTCACACACCGTTCCCGTGGGATTATCCGGATTTAAAGGATCTTTTTTACTGGCCATAATTAAATCCCCGGCTCCAATTTCGGTGCCGGGCAATTTTTCGCCGCGGGAAAATTTGATCATGAATCCTTCTAAAGCCCTGCCCTGAGATTTCCCTTTCATATCCAGCAGTGCTCTTCCCTTAGCCTCTCTTTGTCCGGGGGAAAGTTGTTCCATCTCTTTTTTGTGAAATTTCATCTCTTCTTTTCGTTCCAGTTCAACTAATTTCCGGAATTTTTCTTTATATTCTATATAATCTTTAATTTTTTTTTGCATATTTTTCTACTGGGCAGCTGCCGGAGCCATATCCACTTTTTCCTCTGGCAAACTAAACGGAGTTTTTAAATCTCTCTGTACAAACTGCTCGGGATTCACCGGCATATAGCCTATATGCATTGACCAGTGCAGGTGATTGCCGGTAGCATAACCGGTCATTCCCACGGTGCCAATTATTTCTCCCGCCTCTACTTTCTGATTCTCTTTCACCTTAATTGTATTTAAATGCAGGTAACTACTTGAGATATCCAGTCCGTGGTCCAAAATCACGACTCTACCCTGGGCCGGTAAATTATCTGACAGCCGTACAATCCCGGCATTAGTAGCTTTTACAGGTGTGCCCCCGGGCTCGGCTATATCAATTCCGCCATGGTAATTATTATTACCGTTAATTATGCGAAGGGCCCCGAATTCAGAACTTATACGTCCTTTTAAAGGCCAGATAAATGCTTCAGTCCATAGAGGATATGTTACAGTCTTATTCCTGGCAGCCGTTACTTTTTTCCGGGCCTCAAGAAGTTTTTTGTCCGTCCACCCACTTGTTCGGGAAGGGGGCATGGAAAATCTGGAGACCGGAAAATTTTCGGGAGTTATTTTCAATCGGGTTGATAGCTGTAAATTCTCCGGTTTAAGATTTTCCAAAAAAACTTTAACCTCATATTCTCCGGGTTCGCTACGGTAACTGGTTCCCAGAAAGATATATGCATGTTTTTGATACCAAAAAGGCAAAGATATATCCGATGGCAATTCTGTTTCAACTTTAATTTCCGGCAAATTCGGCAAAGGTCCTACTTTTAATATAGTAAAATTCCCCTGAACCGGGTGAACCGGCTCGAAAGTCAATTCGGGTTCATAATCAGATTTTTCTATAACCTTTTCTTCGGATACCTTCGCCGCTTTTTCCGAAACATTTAGCGACTGCGGGGGAGTAGCTGTAGATTTACATCCGGAAGGCAATACCGGCAGGCTAAAAAATATAATTCCCCCCAAAAGAGATTTAAACATCGTATTTTTTTTATTCATTTATATATATTAGGACAGATTTTATTCGGGCAGCTCAATATTTTTAATATCTTCGGCAATAACTACGTAGGACCCGCCGCTTTTTTGCATTACAGCCATTACTCTCTCTTCCCCGTCTTTTTCTAATACATAGAAATTTCCGGACTTTTCTAAAGTCTGCTCTACAAAATTTTTAATATGCTCAGGTACCTCGCTGTTCTGCTGGATATTCTCCCAGTCCCCTTTTTGAAAATCAATCTTATCCACCTGCCAATTTTCTTCACTAAAATATTTTACAAATTCCTCATCTGTCGCTTCAACTGAATTTGAAGAATCAGAAACTTTTATAGTGCCCTGTCCTTCAGGTAAGCTAAACTGGTAAGTACTATTAATATGCTCTTTTGAAATAGGGGATTCTACTTCAGAACCCAGTTTTGTCACTAAAAAAGGCAGGGTCTCTGTACCCATTTTCGTTGATACTTTTGTTAAAATTTCTCCCCTGTTGGAGTAAACCCAAAAACCCGTACCCGTAATTAGGACTATTAACAGCAACCCGGTTCCCAGGCAGCCTATCAAACAACTTTTACTGCTCTTTTTCTTTTCAGTGCCGTTTTTGTTTTCTAAATTTTCTTCTTTGGCCATTTTATAAATCTCCTTATTAAATTTTTAAGCTTAAAGATAATAAATACATTAACCTGTTTTAAGGTAATTAACTCTTGCTCCACTGCGGTTCTTTAATTTTAAAACTTTTTTATTAAAATTCAATCTTTATATGAAATCTCAAAACCATTTGTATTTAACATAAGTATTTTATATAATTATTTTTTATTTCAACATTTAAAAACAAATTCATGGTAACATTACAAGTAACAAAATACGACTGTAATCTCAGTTTAAAAAACTTAAATAACTTTAGTTTCATTGAAAAATACAATACAGCCTGTCTTATAAAAACAAAATCAGGTTTTATATCTTTATTAACCGGAGACAGAAAACCGGTTCCGGGTTCTGTAAATTTAAATTTAACTGAAAATAATTTCAAAAAAATGAATTTTCGTTCCGGCAACATTAAATTCGACTTCCACATGGCGAAAACCTGGAATTCAAAAGTCAGAAATATTTTAAAAATTTCTACTGGTTTTGCGGTAAATGTCATTGAAAACAGTGCATTTACTTTTCATAAAAAAGATTCGCCTTTATACCTTAAAACCCCGGATTTTAAAAAATTAATAGGGGCCGGAAAAGGCTTGACACCGGCTGGCGATGATTTTACAATAGGAGCTCTGGGGACAGGTGCTTTTATCTGCAATGACTTATTTAAAGACATAGAGAGCCAAATTACAAAAGCACTGACTAATACTACTTCTTTGAGCCGGCATTTTTTAAAGTTGGCTCTTAATAAAAGATACAGCGAAGATTTTATAAATTTATTTTTATCACTGGAACAAAAAGAAATTAATGAGGTTGAAAAACATATACAGAGTATTTTAAATTATGGCCAAAGTAGCGGATATTATACAGTAAAGGGGATTTTATGGGCACTAAAAAAAATATAGTAAAGAAAAACAATTATAAGGACTCGGTTTTTTTGATGGAAATAGCTGGGAATCTGGAAAAGAAAGAGGGCATAAACTCAACTTCCCTTATGATGGGGACCCCGGCTAATAAGAAAATACTGGAAGAATCAGATCTACTCACTCCGGAAGGTAAAAAAGCAAGTGAAAATGATCTTATTATAGCTATAGACGCCCAGGATAAAGAAACTATCAATAACACTTTAGAAGATATAGAAAATGCCTTTGAGACCGATGAAGATACTGATGAAAAGGATATTGATCCTCCGACCCAGGAAGCGGCGCTTAAAAAAATGAAAGATATTAATATGGCCCTCATTTCCGTTCCCGGGGAATACGCGGCCAGGGAGGCTAAAAAAGCTCTGGATAACAATCTCGATGTAATGATATTCTCGGATAATGTCTCTTTGGAAAATGAGATAAAACTCAAAGAATATGCTTCCAAAAAAGACCTTTTATTAATGGGCCCGGATTGCGGCACCGCTATAATAAACGGCGTACCTTTGGGCTTTGCCAACAGAATTCCCGAAGGGAATATTGGAATTGTAGCTGCTTCCGGCTCCGGGCTTCAGGAAGTAACGGTAACTATAGCAAAACAGGGAGCGGGAATTACCCAGGCAATAGGTACCGGCGGACGGGACCTTTCCAAAGAAGTGGGCGGAATTTCCATGTTAAAGGGCCTGGATATTCTCAAAGACGATCCGGATACTGAAATTATTCTCCTTCTCTCTAAACCCCCCCACCCTGATATTGCAGAGAAAATTTTAGAAAAAGCTCAGAAAATCAACAAACCATTTGTGGTCTGTTTTCTGGGCGCTTCTGAATACAAATCTAAGAATAATCTCAATTTTACTTCCACAATAGAGGGAGCCGGCATAGCGGCCTCCCAGCTTGCTGGAGGTGAAGAAATTAATCTCCCCGAATATACAGCGGACAACGTAGATAGCCTGCTTAAGGAAGCCGCAGCTAAAGTCGGTCCCCAGCAAAAATTTATCCGGGGTCTGTACGCCGGGGGCACTCTATGCGATGAAGCTATCGATATCTTAAACCGGTCCGGATTGGATATCTACTCCAACGCGGGGGTAGAAGAAAATTTCACTTTAGAGGACCCTTTCTCCAGCACCGAACATACGCTGGTGGATCTGGGGGAAGATGAATTTACAAAAGGCCGTCCCCATCCCATGATCGATTTAAGTTTAAGAAACAAAAGGCTGCTGCAGGAAAGTAAAGATGAGGATGTGGCAGTTATTCTCTTTGATCTGGTATTAGGTTACGCGGCCAATCCCGACCCTGCCGGGGATATGGCGGAAACTTTGGGGGAAATTTCCGGAAAAAAGGTAATGGTCGCCAGCGTCTGCGGTACAGATATGGATCCTCAGAATTTTTCAAAACAGGTTAAAATTTTACGGGATAACGGAGTAATTGTACTTCCCACTAACGCCCAGGCGGCAAAATTTACGGCAAGAATTATAAACGAGGTAAACTAATTATGCACAACGACAAACTCAAGGTTTTAAATATAGGTTTAGATAGATTTAATCAGGCTTTTGAAGAGACCCAGACAGATTATATCAATCTGGACTGGAAGCCTCCCACTGTCAGCCCGGAGCTTTTAAATAAGATAGATACTCTAAAAGCTTCTCCGAAAGTGCAAAAAGCCAACGAAGAAGCTTTCAACAGATTAAACAATTCTCAGCCGGTACTCACCGGAGTAAAGCAGGCTAAAGATGTTATTCCGGAATTAAAACCCCGGGTTTTATACCACGCCGCCCCGCCAGTAGACTGGGAGAACATGTGTGGACCCGTAAGGGGAGCGGCCATGGGGGCCTGTGTATACGAAGGATGGGCGGACAGTATTGAAGAGGCTGAAAAAATGTGTGCTTCCGGAGAAATAGAATTTTCTCCCTGCCACCATCACAACGCAGTAGGTCCCATGACCGGAGTCTTAAGCCCTTCCATGTACGTATGGGTAGTTGAAAACCAGACTTACGGTAATACAGCCTACTGCTCTTTAAATGAGGGGCTGGGCAAGGTTTTAAGATTCGGAGCTTACGGAGATGATGTCACCAAAAGACTAAAATGGATGGAGCAGGAACTCGGACCGGCACTCCAAAAAGCATTGGATGCTTCCGAAGAAGGTATTAACGTAGCCAGTATAACATCCCAGGCTTTGCAGCGGGGTGATGAATGTCACAACCGCAACGAAGCGGCTACGGATATGCTTTTAAAGAAACTTACCAATCTATTTTTAAAAGTTTTTGACAATACGGGTGATATTTTAGAATTAACCGAGTTTATAGGGGATAATCCCCACTTTTACCTCAACCTTTCTATGGCCGCATGTAAAGCTACTGCCGATGCGGTGGCCGAGGTGGAAAACTCCACTATTGTAACGGCAATGGCCAGAAACGGTACGGAACTGGGTATTAGAGTTGCCGGATGCGGAAGTAAGTGGTTTACGGCTCCGGCAGGAATTCCCAAGGGGTTATTCTTTTCGGGATATTCTCAGGAAGATGCCAACCCGGACATGGGGGATTCTACTATAAGCGAGGTAGCCGGTATAGGAGGGTTTGCCATGGCCGCTGCCCCGGCAATAGTAAAATTTGTGGGGGGGACACCGGCGGATGCCATAAGATATACCCGGGAAATGACTAATATAACTTACGGGCCCAGCACCCGATTTCAGATACCTCAGATGAATTTTATGGGGACTCCCACAGGGATGGACATACTCAAAGTTGTCGAATCGGGTATCCCGCCGTTTATCAATACGGGTATTGCCCACAAGGAACCGGGCATAGGACAGGTAGGGGCCGGAATATTGCGGGCTCCTATGAGCTGTTTTGAAGAAGCTTTAGAAAATATGGAATTAAATTAATCATGGATATTTTAATTAAAAACGCTGCGCTCAGAAATAAACAGTATAAGGTTAATATAGGAATAGACAGCGGTCTGATAAAAGTTATCAGTCCCGCAAGTTCCAAAGAAATTTCCGCAAAAGCTGATTCGGTAATTGAAGCTGACGGAAATCTGGTTACTCCCACTTTTATTGACCCCCATCTTCACATGGACAAGGCCCTGATTTCCGAAGAGGTTAGAGATAATAAATCAGGGACTTTAAACGAAGCAATCGAAATTATATGGAACAAAAAGAAAGATTACACCGTTGAAGAAGTGGTAAACAGAGCCACCCGGGTACTTAAAATGGGCCTGATAAACGGGACCACTAAATTCAGAACAAATGTGGATATAGACACCATAGTGGGGCTGACCGCTTTAGAGGGGCTTGTGGAAGTTAAAGAAAAATTTGCAGATATAGCAGACATTCAGATAGTCGCTTTCCCCCAGGAAGGAATTTATAAAGATCCGGGGACAGAAAAGTTAATGAAAAAAGCTATGAAGACCGGAGCCGATGTTGTCGGAGGGATGCCCTATAACGAACTTACATACGAAGATTCAAAAAAACATATAGATTACTGTTTTAAACTGGCCAAAAAATTTGATGCTGATATAGATATGCACGTAGACGAGACTGATGACCCGGGAGCCCGGACCTTACAGTATCTGGCCGCTAAAACTATCCGGGAAGATTTTCACGGCAGAGTCACTGCCGGGCACACCTGCGCCCTGGCCGCTTACGATGAGAGCTATGCAGCTGAAGTTATAGATATGGTTGCCCGGGCAGAAATGAATATGATAACCAACCCGGCCACGAATCTCATGTTACAGGGACGGATGGACCAGGAACCCAAAAGAAGAGGTATTACCCGTGTTAAACAGCTCTTAGAAGCCGGGATTAATGTAGCCTACGGTCAGGACTGCATTAAAGATACCTTTTATCCTACCTGGGGGCAGGAAGATATGCTGGAAGTCGGACTTATCACAGCCCACGCCGCTCAGTTTACCCAGCCGGACCAGATAGAGACCCTTTTTGATATGCCTACTTTTAACAGCGCCCGGATTATGGGACTGAAAGATTACGGTATTGCAGAAGGGAATACGGCTAATTTAAATTTACTGGACGCCGAAACAGTGCAGGAAGCTTTTAGAAAAAAAGCAGACAGGTTATCTGTAATTTCCCAAGGTAAGGTTATTGCAGAGACAGAGACTAATACAAAATTAAATATTTAAAAGGAGAAACTTTATTATGAAAATGTACGATTTAACTCAAAAATTAAGTATTCACACTCCCCCGTGGCCCAGCTATAAGCCTTTGGGGATTCAGTATTTTAAGAGACTTGCGGGGGCCCATATGGGACAGGGCGCCAACGGACAGCTTATTGAAACTTCAAACCATGTGGGGACCCATATGGACGGAGAAATCCATTTTCACGCCTCCGGAAGAACTATCGGCGAAACCCCTCTGGAAGATTTCTGCGGGGAAGGTGCCATAGCCGATATTTCCGATGAGGTCAGCGATTATTCGCTGTACACCCCGGAAATGATAGAAAGCAAAGTGGATGTTAAAAAAGGCGATATCCTTGTAATTAATACCGGTTATCACAAATACGCCTGGGATAAAAAAGATTCTGATGAAATCCGTTATTTTGTCAAACATCCCGGACCGGGACCGGATTTCCACAAGTGGGCCCTGGAAAAAGAGCTCAAATGGATAGGCGTTGACTGCGGAAGCGCGGATCATCCTATGAATACAATACTCAAAGACTGGCATCCCAAGCTTTTTAAGGAAGCCGAAGAAAAACTGGGCAAACCCTGGGAAGAGGTCTTTCCCTACAGTGATTACTATCAGGTAATGCACCTTAAACTTTTTCCCGAGGGCCTTATTCACGCCGAAAATCTGGGAGGAAAAATTGACGAAGTCTCCGACAGGAGAATATGGATAGGTGCTTTTCCCTGGAGAGCGATGGAACTGGAATCCTGTATTTGCAGAATAGTGGCAATGGATTTTGATAAATAATAAGAAAGGAATATTACAATGGACAAATCAGTAGAGTATCACGTTGGTTTAAAAAAAGGAGATATTGGAAAATATGTGCTTCTTCCCGGAGATCCCGGAAGAGTGGAAAAAATAGCTAATTACTTCGATCAGTCAAAAGAAGTAGCTTTCAACCGGGAATACCGTACTTTTACCGGAACCGTGGACGGAATAAAGATTTCCGCCACTTCCACGGGTATAGGTTGTCCCTCTACGGCTATATGCGTTGAAGAACTTGCAAAGGTGGGGGGAGAGGTATTTATCCGTGTGGGAACAGCCGGATCGCTGCAAAAAGAAGTAGATCTTGGCGATGTAGTTATTTCCACATCGGCTGTAAGAGAAGAGGGAACCACCCGGCAGTACGTTCCCCTGTCCTATCCGGCAGTTGCCGATTTGGACGTTACTAACGCCCTGGTAGAAGCTTCTGAAAAACTGGGAATCAGTTCACACCCGGGAATAGTTCACTGTAAAGACGCTTTCTACACCGAAGGTAACAACGAACTGCCCCTGGCTAAAGAAAACGAGGAAAAATGGGAAGCCTGGTACAAATCCAGGGTCCTGGCAACTTCTATGGAAAGCTCCGCGCTATTTATCATATCCCACCTAAAACGCAAAAAAGCGGGAGAAGTCTTGGCTATAATAGGTAAAACCTACAAAGATGCTCCTATTGAAAAGAAAGTGGGGGTGGATGAAGCTATACAGACTGCTATAGAAGCAGTTAAGATACTTGACAACAAAAATTAGTATTATTATAATAATATAAAGATGTATTTTACGCGCCGGTATTCCCCCCAATGCCGGCGCATTTTTTATTTTAGCAGCCGGCCTTTATTTAAAATAATCCAGTAGTTTTAGTTTGCGGGCCAAAAAAAGATCGCCGACTTTTTCAATCTTTACCCTTCTGCTAATTTTCAGCAATTCTCTATTTTCCGCATGGGCAAGTATAAGTCCTTCCCCGGTCTCCACCACGCATAAGTTCAGGGGACCGTCAAAACCTTTAGGGGGAGTATTTAAGGTAGTATAGGTAATTATCTTTCCTTTTCTCATCGGTTTACAGCCTCTAATATTATAACCATATTATTAGTGGCCAGCCCTCCGATCGACTGGGTTAAACCGTATTTTAACGGCCTATCTATTTGACGATCTTCTGCTTCTCCTCTAAGTTGCCAGGTTGCTTCAACTACCTGGGCCAACCCTGAAGCACCCACGGGATGGCCCCTGGCTTTTAAACCTCCGGAGGGGTTCACGGGAATTCGACCTGTTCTTCGGGTTTCACCTTTTTTTACCGCCAGCCACCCCCTGCCCGGTGGGGCAAAACCGACATCCTCCATCCCAATTATCTCAAAAGGAGTAAAGGCATCGTGAAGTTCGGCAAAATCAATATCTTCCGGTCCCAGTCCGGCAATTTCATAGGCCTTAGAAGCTGCCCGTTTAGTGGAAGCAAAAGAGGTAAAACTCTTCCGGCGGGTAACCTGAATATGTTCCGAGCCCTGTCCTAAACCCTTTAATTTTACGCCGGCTTTTTCCGAAGTAATTAAAATACTTGCGGCACCGTCGGATATGGGCGAACAGTCAAAAAGCTTTAAGGGATCGGATATTACCTTGGAATTTAACACATCTTCAACTGTTATTTCTTTATTAAACTGGGCGTAAGGGCTATCCTTGGCATTATAATGATTTTTTACCGCCACCTGGGCAAAATCTTTTTCTTTCATCCCGTACTCATGCATATATCTTCTGGTAATCATGGCCGCCATAGACGGCATGGTAGCCCCGTATTTTCGTTCTTCGGGAGCTATAACTTCGGCCAGTATGCGGGAGGCCTCGGGAGTAGTTACCCCGGTCATCTTTTCCCCGGCAATGGCCAGCACAGAATCAAAATAACCGGAAGCCACAGCATAAATAGCCTCATCAAAAGCAGCAGCCCCCGATGAAGAAGCTGTCTCTATCCGGGTAGCCGGCACGGGTACCAGATCCAGCCGGTCGGCAATAACAGAAGCAATGTTGGAGTCATTAGAAAATTCTTCGGGATTCATTGCTCCTATATAAAGAGCGTCAACATCTTCCCGGTTTCCGTCTTTTAAGGCCTCACTGGCGGCATCCTCCATTAAATTTATAAGGGATTTGTTGCGCCTGCCGAATTTAGTCATGCCCACACCTTTTATATAAACGTTTTTCACCGGTTATTCTTCTCCTCTTTATATTCTTTTATTATCCGCCCGTGATCAAAAGCAATATTTTCCGGTAAATTATCAACGGGATAAAATTTTGCGTCTTTTGCATCGCTGGAAGCTACCGGATTCCCGCCGGTTATTCCCGAATATACTACCGAAATTGTATGGAACCGGGGATCTCTTTCAGGATCCGAATAAGCTTTAAACTGTTTTATATACTTAAAATTAAGTCCGGTTTCTTCTTTTACTTCCCGGATGACTGCCTCTTCTAAAGTTTCCCCCTTCTCCACAAAACCTCCGGGCAAAGCCCAGCCCTCTGGAGGATTTTTACGTTTAATTAAAAGAACCCGACCATCTTTTATAACAAGGCCGTCAACTGTAACAAACGGAAAGCCGCTTTCCAATCTTTTTTTAAACTTATCCTTATAACTCATATATACAGTACCCATCTACATTGTATTTTAATTCTAAAAAATTTTCCTTTAAAAGTCTAAATATATTATCAATTCCGGCGTTCCAGATATCCTGATGATATCTTTTTAATTTATCAAGTTCTTTCTGGTTACACATAATATAATCTATATCATTTTCCTTTAACTCTCCGTAGGCCTGATAAGGACTGGTTTTCCCTTTTATTATATCTACAAAAGGCGGCACGCTATATTTACCGTCGGGAATTACTTTGCGGTCAATATAAAATGTCCGGTTCTCCCCCAGTAAAAGCACCAGGGAATCTTTCGGAGTTTCCCGGTTTAAATACTCCATTGCCCCGTAACCGGCTACATTATCTCTTGCGTATTCTTCAGAAGTTTGACTGTTACAATACCCAAAATACTGAACCAGTTTATTTAATACTCCGGTCTGGGACCATATAAAATAGAAATTCATCCCCAGCGTGATAATAAATACCGTAATAATAAAATTGTAAAAATATTTTTTAAGTCCGTAAAGATTCACCACTATATAAGAAGTTATTATGCTCAATACGGGTATGAGAACATATATATACATTATTTTTCGTCCGGCAAAAATAAAAATAAGTAAATACAGACCGGTATATAACAGTAATAATTTTATTGTATTGCCTATCTCTTTTATCAAAAATACGCCGGGTAAAAAGACAATAAACGGCAGGCCCAAATAGTAGACGTTTTTTATACTTAAACTATTTTTAAAAGGTAAATACCATAAGGGTAAGATATATCCCCATAAACTCTTTTTGCCCTCTCCAATTAAAAAACTCACATCAGCCCCGATCTCCTGGGAAAAAAACGGGAATATAGGATTACCGGTACTTACTAAATTTTTTACTCCAACCGGTATTAAAACGGCCACCAGCGGTATTATATAATAGGATGTAATACGGGCAATTTCCTGGGGATCCCGCTCCGGATCATCTTTATAAATCTTACCCAATACCATAATTATAATAACCATGGGGATAATCATAACATAAAGTCCGCTGGACAGGGCAAAAGCAGTAAACAGGCCCGATAGAATTAACCACCCGTTTTTGGATGCGGTATCTTGTATATTACGCGAACTCCACGATATATAACTATAAAGAGCCATAAAACTAAAAAACATACTTCCAATAAAGTAGTGGTCTAATACATAAAATTTAAATATTACCGGTGTCGTAATAGTTATAGCTACCCCGAACAGGGCAATTTTACGGTGAAAATATTTGCGGGTCATGGAGTATATTCCCGTGGCGCTTAAAAGTAAAAATAAAAAGGTTATTAAGCGGGCGGTAGCCGGCCCATGCAAAAGAAGTCCGGCGGTATAAAAAACAGTCATTCCTGGAGACAGGGCAGAAGAATAATTGTAAAAAAAAGAAGTAATTTTCCCGTTTACGACATATCTTTTAGCTGTTCCCAGAGAAACCGCCAGGCTATACTCCTGTAAGGGGGGCTGGAAACTGCTCAAAAACATTATGGCCAGGCCTACAACCAGAATAATTAAAAAAGTAGCTCCTATAAAAGAAAATCGGTTTCCCGAGTGCTGGTCCCACATATCTTTTACATTTTTCAACCAATTATAGATATTTTTCCAGGTAATAAGTCCAATAAAAAACAGTAAAGACCATATGTAAATAGTTTGATACAGGCCGAGTAGTCCCAGGAATATAAATAAGACCTGAAATACCCCCAGCCCCAGACCTAAAGTCACACACAAATTTTCTAAAAAAGTTACCGTATCAACTTTAAAAATTTTCTTTACTTTGACCCCCAGGCCAATTGCCGTAAGCATAAGAGCGCTCCAGCTTAAAATAGAAAATATAAAATCGACCTTGGGAAGAGTCATAATAGAAAAATAAGCATATAAAATCACAACAGACCAGGATACAAATACCCAGTATTTTAAATTATGTCGGATTTTTTTTAAATCCATATTTTTAATTTATTTTACCGTATTTAATCATCTTATTTTAGCTCCGGATTTTACTTTTTTTTCAGGATGAAGCAATACAGCTTCTCCATCCATATCAGCTGCAAGCAGCATACCGTGACTTTCAACTCCCATTATTTCTTTTGCCTCTAAATTAACAAGTACAGGCACCTGTTTATCCATTAAATCTTCGGGAGCGTGAGTAGATGCCAGTCCGGCCACTAAGGTCCGTTTTTCCTCTCCGATATCCACTTCTAATTTTAGGAGATTCCGCGTATTTTCAACTTTTTCAACTTGTTTTACGGTCCCCACTTTTATATCTAATTTACCAAAATCCTCTATAGTACAATTACTCATAATTTTTCTCTCCTTTTAAAATATATTAAACTAACTTCTTTAACTGACTGCAGTCCTGTACTGCAAAGCTTCCTGAATACTGCTGCTTTCCACCCTTTCCCGGGCTTCTAAATCCGCGATTGTTCTAGCTACTTTCAGTATTTTATTGTACCCCCGTGCGGACATCCCGTATAAATCCAATGCCTTAGCCAATAGCTCCCCGGCTTCTCCGGTGGGGCGGCATAATTTTCGAATATTCTTTGGGCGAATATCGCTGTTAGAATAAATCTGGGGCATATCTTTAAATCTTTCCGACTGTATAGCCCTGGCCTTTACCACCCTCTTTCGAATCTTCGCGGACCGTTCTGCGGAATTTTTATCTTCCCGGATATGCTTTTTCTTTACCCGGGGTACTTCTATATGTATATCTATACGGTCCATAATTGGCCCCGAAATTTTATTCCTGTATTTTTTTACCCGGTTTAAAGTACAGTTACATTCTTTCCCGGGTACTTCGTAAAACCCGCACGGACAGGGATTCATAGCGGCAACAAGCATAAAATCAGCAGGATACTTTACTGTCTGGGCGGCCCGGGATATCGTTATGCTTCCCCCTTCAAGGGGCTGACGTACTACTTCTATTACCTTCCGTTTGAATTCCGGAAATTCATCTAAAAAAAGAACTCCCCGGTGAGCAAGTGAAATTTCTCCCGGCTGGGGAATACTTCCTCCCCCGACCAGGGCTACATCGCTTATAGTGTGATGGGGCGCCCGAAAAGGCCGGGTGGCTTTTATACCCTGATCGGGTTCAAGTTGACCGGCAACAGATTTTATACGGGTAACTTCTATGGCTTCACTTACCGTTAGCGGCGGAAGTATGGTTACCATTCTTTTGGCCATCATTGTTTTCCCCGATCCCGGCGGGCCCATCATTAATATATTGTGTCCGCCGGCCGCCGCGACTTCCAGCGCCCTCTTAGCAAAAAACTGCCCTTTTATATCACTGAAATCAAAAGGATAGCTTTTATTTGTTTCAAATTCTTTTTTCAGATTAATTTTAACCGGCGGGATATTCTGTTCGCGATTTAGATATTTTACGGCCTGAAGTAAATTATTTACCGGTATCACTTTCAACCCGTCCACCACTGCAGCCTCTCTGGCGTTAGCCTCGGGTAATAAAATCTCCTCAAATCCGCCGTCTTTAATTTTTAAGGCCATAGAAAGAGCCCCACAAACTTTTCGCAAATTTCCGTTTAAAGACAATTCTCCCACACAAACAATTTTTTTAAGTTTTTCCTTGTCCTCTATAAACCCGGAGGCGGCAAGTATACCCAAAGCTATGGGAAAGTCAAAAGCGGACCCTTCTTTTTTCACATCGGCAGGTGCTAAATTTACAGTTATTTTTTTTACGGGAAACTTATACCCTGAATTTTTTATAGCAGCATTGATCCGGTTTTTACTTTCTAGTACCGCTTTATCGGGAAGCCCTACCGTAGAATAAGAAGGTAAGCCTTTTCCGATATCGACTTCTACAGTTACCGGATAAGCGTCTATCCCCATTACCGTAAAACTTTTGCCTATACTAATTCCCATATTTTATTTTTAGCAAATATAGTCTAATACTGTCAATTTTATTTGTTATTTTTTTTGCTTTTTGTACTGGAAAATAAATTTAATTTAAGGTCGGTAGTTTTTTAATTTTCCTGGAAAGCATTCCGGATGTGTTCTATTTTTTGGTCTGTTACTTCAATTACATCAAACCTGACATCCATCCCGTCAAGCCCGGAATTTGCTATATACAATTTGGCCAGTTTAACTATCTTATTTTTTTTTGATCTATTTACGGCTTCTCTGGGTAATCCGTAATTATCACTTTTCCTGTACTTTACTTCGATAAAACAGAGGTAAGAATTATTTCTCGCTACTATATCCAATTCCCCCACGGGGCAACGCCAGTTGCGATCTAAAATATAATAATCTTTATTTTTAAGATATTTTACCGCTAAATCTTCACCGCGCCGGCCCTTGGATACATTGTCGGATTTAATAGTCCGTTTTTTCCTTAATTTTTGCCGCTTTACCGTATTTCTCTCTTAAATAATAAAGCTTAGATCTTCTTACTTTACCTTTTCTCAAGACTTTAATCTCCTCAATCAGTGGAGAATGATAGGGGAAAATTTTTTCCACTCCCACTCCAAAGGACTGTTTGCGAACAGTAAAAGTTTTATCTATTCCCTCTCCCGAATAAGAGATTACAACACCTCTGAACGCCTGAGTTCTTTGGTGATCTTTTCCCACTTTAAAAATAACTTCTATCTCATCGCCCGGATTAAAATCCGGTATATCTTTCCTGAGTTGCTCATCTATTATATTTACCATAACTGGCCTCCCGTTCTCTAAACTTTTTTATCTTTTCGTGATTACCCGAAAGTAAAACAGGGGGAACTTTTTCTCCCCTGAATTCCCGGGGCCGGGTATACAATGGGTAACCTTTATCTTCTTCTAAAGACTTTTTATCTCCTAAAACTCCGGGTATTAACCTAATAACCGCCTCTGTAAACAATAGAGCCGGTAATTCTCCCCCGGACACTATATATTTTCCCGTGGAAATAATTCTGTCTATATATTTTTTTACTCTCTGGTCTATCCCCGCGTACCTTCCGCATATTAAAGTAAAATTTTTATCTATAAATTCTTCAGCAGTAGACTGATTAAATTCTTCGCCTCCCGGGGATAGCAAAATTTTTGTGCCCGGATTTTCTATACTTTCCAGGGCTCTAACTACCGGTGGCGCTTTTATAACCATACCCGGCCCGCCGCCGTATGGCTTGTCATCAACTTTTCTGTGTTTATCCTCAGAAAAATCTCGTATATTTACTACGTTATAAGTTACTTTTCCTTTTTTAAACGCCTGATTTAATATACCGACTTCAGTAAAATTCTCTACCGGGCGGGGAAATATTGTCAATATATTTATTTTTTTCAATATTAAAAAAAAGCCCCTTTTTTATTTATACCCGGATATATCCAAGTACAGTTAAAAAAAAAGGGGCTCTTATATTCTCTTTTTACTTAAGTTTTATTCCTGGTCTTCGGGTTCGACTATTTCCACGGTTACTCTTTTACCCTGACGAACCGCGGCGGCATTTATGAGTGTCCGTATAGATTTAATAGTTCTACCTCTTCTCCCGATAACTTTCCCTATATCGTCGGGATTAGTAGTAATTTCTATAATTGTTGTCTGTTCACCCTCAACTTCCCTGGCATCCACTTCTTCCGGGTTATCTACCAAATTTTTAACTATCTGAATTACTAACTCTTTCATTTTTCCTCCTTAGTCGTAGCTTTTCTAAGTTTCGCAACCATCGTATTTACTGTATCGGAAACCTTTGCTCCGTTATCTACCCATTTCTCAAAGCTATCGATATCAACTTTAATATTGGGGAACTCATCCTGGGGATGATAATGTCCCAAATACTCTAAAACTTTGCCGTCTCTTTTCTTCCGCGAATCAACAGCAACAACTTTATAATGAGGGTCTTTGTGTCTTCCTGTTCTTTTTAATCTTATTTTTACTGACATTTTTTTATTCCTTTAAATCGTATTTTATTTATTAATCCTGTATTGTCAAGATTTTTATACCGCAACAACTTCTTTAACCTCTTTTATTTCTTCCTTTAAAGCTTTTTCCACTCCTCCTTTTATAGTCATCTGGGACATGGGACAACCCGCACAGGCCCCCGTTAATTTTACTTTCACTACTCCATCATCGGTGACTTCTTCTAAAACGACATCACCTCCGTCCCTCTGAAGGGCCGGTCTTATCTTATCCAAACTTTTTTGCACTAATTCTTTATCAATCATATCTTCTCCTTACTTATTATGATTTTTTAAATTTACTTACTCTTTAGAAATATAGTCTATGGCATTCAGGGCCCCCTTGGCCCCTTCTCCTGCAGCAATTATAATCTGTTTTTTTGAAATACTGGTAACATCGCCGGCCGCATAAATGCCTTTTTCACTGGTCTTGTTATTTATATCAACTATTATTTCACCTTTAGAATTTTTATCTACTATATCTATAAAATCCGAAGCGGGGATCCACCCGATTTCAACAAATACTCCCTGGACATCCAGACTTTTTATTTTTCCATTTACCTCAACCACTAAATTTTCAACCATCTTATCGCCGGTTATCTTCTTTGTAATACCTTCTGTTATTACTTTAACAGAAGAATTATTAATTAATTTTTCTCTGAGAATTTCTTCCCCGCCCAGCTGCTTTTCATCGGTAACTATATATACTTTTTGGGCAATATCAACAAGCTGCCGGACGGCATCCAGAGCTGAATTTCCGCCGCCAATTACAGCTACATCTTTTCCGCTGAAAATCGGGGCATCGCAGACAGCGCAGTAAGCCACCCCCTTATTTAAAAATTTTTTTTCTCCCTGGACATTGAGCCTCCGGGGTTTGGCGCCGGTAGCTATCAATATGGACTGTGTTTCACAGCATTCCCCGTCATCCGTAGTTATCTTATAGCCTTCGCTGCTTTTTTGTATATTAGTTACATTTGCCCCCTCTTTTATTTCCACCCCGAATTCCTTTACGTGATCTTCAAATTTATTTATTAAATCTTCTCCGGTCACCATATGAAAACCGGTATAGTTTTCCACCTGGGAGGATAAAGCCGCCTGCCCCCCCACATCCCTGGTTATTATTTTAAAATCTATATTCTGCCGGCAGGCGTAAATAGCGCCGGTTAATCCGGCGGGACCACCGCCTATTATAACCAGTTCTTTCATTTTATATTAAGCAACTCTTTAATTTTATCTTTGTTAAATCCAATAATTATCTGTCCGTCCATATCAATAACCGGTACTCCCATCTGGCCGCTTTTGTCAATCATTTCCTGGGCTTTCTCCTTATTATCGCCGACATTAAAATTTTGATATTCTATATTATTCTCATCTAAAAATTTTTTTAACCTCCGGCAATGCGGACAAGTCGGGGTTGTATACACTGTTATATCCATATTTACATTCTCCTTTTTTTTCTACCGTAATTATTTGAATACTATCAATTATTATCAATTTTTTCAAGAAGTTTTATTCCCTTGGCGCTTACAATTCCGGCGGTAAAAAAAAGTAAATAATAGAGTGCGTTACCCAAAGAGCCCGGCAATACATTTTTTGACGTTATTATTGCTATATCCACTTTATCTACAACCGCCGTATCCGGATACGCTTTAAAGGGCCATAAGACTACCAGGGAACCAGCCACTAAACCAACCAGAAAAGCCAGAGTCTTGTCCCGTTTTTTATGGAGTAAATATTTCATTATCCTGACAAAAAATAATATACCCCCTATACATCCCAAACCAAATACTATAAGTACGGGCAGAGAATTTAGATCGGGGGGTAAACTGACAAAATTTTTAACATGCCCCACTATAGGTTCATAAACCCCGAGTATCAACAGGATAAAAGAACCGCTGATACCCGGAAGTACCATTGCTGATATACCAATAGCTGCGCTTATAAATACAAGCCCGAGGGATAATTCACCACCTGCTTTTAAAGTCCAGAACCGGTAGATTCCAACCACAGCCAAAAATCCGGGCAGTATGTATACAATATTTTTAAACTTTTTATTTTCAACCATTTTATAGGGTATGGCAATCGAAACCAGTATAAGACCGGCAAAAAAAGCAAGTGTGGGAGCGGGATAAAATTTAAGCAGATAATCCATTACCCTGGCCAGCCCGGCTATGGCAATTATGGACCCGGTAAAAATTTGAATTAAAAAAAGCCCGTCAACTCTCTTAAATTCTTTTTTAAACCGGGAAGGCACCAGCAGCTTAAAACTTAGTTTACTCAAAGAATCAATAAGCCGGGTATATATCCCCAGTATAAGAGCAAAAGAGCCCCCGCTTACTCCCGGAATTATGTTAGCTATTCCTATGAGAATTCCTTTAATTATATTTATCATTTATCATTAAACTCCTATACAACATTTTTAAAATATTTTTTCATAAGAAGAGTTTTCTATAGAATTTTAAACTTTATTCAATAAGATTCTTTTTTAATTCTGCGACTGAAGGTATTAATATATTTCTTTTTTCTTTTTTTATTAATTTCTTTTTATTTAATTCCGCAGATAACCTGCTTATAACTTCCCGGGCGGTTCCCACAAAATCAGCTAACTCCTGCTGGGTGAAATAATTGGGTATAAGAATGCCTTTTTCGGTCTTTTTTCCGTATCTTTCGGAAAGATTAATTAAACACATTATAAATCGATCTCTGACATTGCTGAAGGCAAACATTTTTATCTCTCTATCCGCTTTTCTCAATCTTTTACAGAGTGTTTTAGAAATTGTTAAAAGTATTTTAGGATTATTTATAAGAAACTTTTGAAAATTATTATAAGTTATAAAAAATAAAGTGCTTTTCTTTGTTGTAACCGCATTCGCAGAACGGCGTTGCCTGTCTAAAATAGACATTTCCCCAAAAAAATCACCGTCGTTTAGATAATCATAAATTTTTATATGTCCTTCATGGGAAATTTTATATATTTTTACGCGGCCCGTTTTTACTATATAAAATTTATCGGCAGGATCCTCTTCGGAAAATATATCTTCACCCTCTTCATACTCTGCTGTATTTATTATATTTTCTATTTCTTTTAAATGAGATAAAGAAATATTTTCAAATATAGTTACTTTCTTTAAAATATCTCCTAATACCATATTATTTTATCATACCATTACTGCAAATGTTGTCAACTTATTCCCTGTGAAATCTCACATCGGTCTCATCTTCTTTATCGACTTTTCCGAATAAACCGGCTTTATCATCCGGAAACGCTTCTATATTGAAAAGAATCCAAAACTGTATATCCTTACCCCGCTTTATTACTTTATATTCCGATTCCCAGCAGTGCATATCCCAGTTTAATGTTAACTGTTTTTCGGTAAATTCACTGAACTTATAAAATTTCCCATTACTCATTTTTTCCAAATCGTACGTAATTCCCCCAAAAATATTAAAAGAACCCGCTGCAAATCTCAAACTATTTTCCACTTCCAGTCTTTTAGAATAGGAATGAATATATTTTACCCGTGTTCCCAGAGTATTTTTGTAATTTACATCAAAAAGCCATTCCAGATTTTTACTGCGTTCATAGTCAAACCTGTTCCGGATATTAAAATCTATAGGTGATATATTTAAATTTAATTCATTTAAAGAATTTCCCGGGGATTGACTTTTGAAATTGTACCGGGACTGGGAAGAAAGTCGTAAAAAACTGTACGGGCGGAGCATAATTCGTCCCCGGACTGTATTTTCGGTAATATCATAGGGAGGCTGAATATTTTTCTTAAAACTATAATCTGTATTGAGAAACAACTTTTTAAAAAAACCCTGATTAAATCCTGTAAAAAACTTACCCTGGTGTTTTAAATAGTCATCATTTAATTTATTCCTCTTGTAGTAACCGTCGTAACCCACTCCCGGCGAAAATGAAAAATAATAAAAACCGGCCGGGTCAACCCTGTAGGAAGTTTCTAAACTGTTATCCCAGGTAAAATAAGGCTGCATAGTACGGTTGTCTGTTACATATCTGTTTTTATAATTAAATTCACTTGAAAAATTAAATGAACCCAGTCTTACGGGATAGAGTTTAAGTTTTGCTCCCGGTGATGCTATTTCCGTAATCTCATACTGCTCGTTAATCCACTGTTCTTCCCTGGTTCCATAGACACTGGCCAGATAATTTGAATTTGAATACTCCAGGCCCATTCTGTAAAATAGTTCCTGCTGGTGGTACTCTTCTTCCGAAAATACCCGGTACAAGTAATTATAATCTCTACTGGAAGTATAATCCGAGCGATATCTTACGCTTAAATTATCATATATTTCCTGCCAACCCCGTAAATTGAGAATAAATTCATCATCATCAATATCCATATCCAATTCTTCTTCAATTGCTTTCTCTTTAAAAATATCCCGGATATAAGTTGCATCTAAATCCAAAGTCCCCCTATCTGTATTATAAGTATGGCCCCCGGTAAATCCAATACCTTTTTCTGTCATAAGATCCAGTCCGATATGTGTCCTGGAATTTTCTGAAAACGGGTAAGATAATTTAGCTTTGGCATAGTACCCCTCGGAGTTACTTCTTCCCAGATCTAAGTCAAACCCCCCTTTTTCGGGACCCAGATTCTGTTTATAATACGGATAATAAAAAGCCGGGACGCTGCCAAACCGCAGGATAGCATTATATGCACTAAAACTGGAATCCAGCTTTACTCTCATGTCGGTACCCGTAAATTGATAATGAGGCGGTTGATGATCGCAGGTAGTTATACCCCCTCTGGGAATGAGAAATTCATCTTCACTTACTATCTTTATCAGATCCGCATATATATACAAAGGCTTAGAAGTCAGGGTGGTATTATAAATAACTCCCGTAGAACCGGCAATATGATATTCTAAACTATCCGCCTCTACGTGATAGTTGGGAGTATCAAATTTTATATTTCCCTCCGCCCGGACTAAATTTTTCTTCCGCCGGTAAGTTCCCTCATCACAGGTAAGAACTAAATTTCCGAACTCCATCTTCACCGAATCCCGGGCTGTGACTGTATCCTCTTTTCTGTCATACCGCATAGTTCCGGCATATATATCTACCACCGACGTCTCTGTACTTTTTACGATTTCTGTAGAAGTATCTACCTGTGAACTTAAAACACCGGCCGAGACTGTTAAAAAAATTACAGTTGCTGATAAAAATATTTTTCTAATCATTGCTGTTTTGTTTTAAAAGTTTTAGAGCCGGTTTTACCACCGAAAAAGAACCGCATATAATTATCCAGCTTTCTTTTTTAGCTATTCCAAGCATCTTTTCATAGCATTCTTTAAAACTCTCTTTGACCTCTCCCTTTTCCTTTAACAGGGCAGCGAGTTTTTCACCTTTTAAAGCTCTATCGTTTTCGGGAGTGAATACCAGGGCCCTTTTTATTTTTGGTGATAATCTTTTTAACATTTTACTATAATCTTTGTCTTTGTAAACTCCCATTATAAGATACAAATCACTGCCGGAAGGTTTATTTTCCCGTATAAATTCCATAACTCCCTTTACAGCAGCCGGATTATGAGCGGCATCCACAAGTATACATCTACCGGCTTTTTTGAATACTTCCAGACGGCCGGGTAACCCGGTTTTCCGCAGCGCTGTCTTTAATTTCTTTTTGTTTTTACAACCAATCGTATAACAAGCTCTGACGGCCGCTGCGGCATTATGTACCTGAAATTTACCTTTTAAACCGGAAACCACATTTTTAATTTTTTGCCCCTCCGACAAATAAGAAAATTTATAATTTCCGGTCCCTGATTTACGCATATCTTTTACCCTGTATTCCACTCCTTCCGAATAAACTGGGCTTTTCAGGCGATGGGCTTCTTTTCTTATCGCAGCTGTATTTGAAAAATCAACTACCGGTACCCCTTCTTTAATTATACCTGCTTTTTCTAAAGCTATCTTCTTTATGCTATTGCCCAGATATTCAGAATGTTCTTTTGAAATCGGTGTTATTACAGAAACCTTTTTATTTTTACATACATTTGTAGCATCCAGTCTCCCCCCCAACCCCGCTTCCATAACAGCAATATCACATTTTAATTCCGAAAACAAGACTATAGCCACAGCAGTTATAATTTCAAATTTCGTAAGTTTAACCCCGACTTTTTTTTCTCCCCTTCTTACTTTTTTCAAACCCTTTTTAAAACCATTTAAACTTACCGGCTGGCCGTCTATTTTAATTCTCTCCCTAAAATTGAATATGTGGGGGGAAGTATATAGACCCACTTTTTTATTATGCCTTAAAAGGATATTGTTTATAAAATTAGAAGTTGAACCTTTACCGTTTGTACCGGCGACCGCGACAACGGGAAGGGATAAATGCGGAGAATTCAAACTATTTAAAACTTTTTTTAAGTTTTTTATCTGAAACGCGTAATCCGGCAATTATCCGTTTCTTTTTAATTTATCACATTTAAATAATTTAAGTAATTTTACAAAGGTGGGTTTTAAATCTTCCCTGGGGCATATCATATCCAGCATACCGTGCTCTTTGAGAAATTCGGCGCTCTGGAACCCGGGCGGAAGCTCCTGCTTTATAGTCTGTTTTATTACCCGGGGGCCGGCGAAAGCTATCAGAGCCTTGGGTTCAGCTATATTTACATCCCCGAGCATAGCAAAGGAAGCCGAGACTCCCCCGCTGGTAGGATCACACATAAGTGAAAAATAGGGTATCTTTTCATTACTCAACCGGGCTATGGCCGCCGATGTTTTGGCCATCTGCATTAAAGATATTATACCTTCCTGCATTCTGGCTCCCCCCGAAGAAGAGACTAAAATCAACGGAATACCTTTTTGAATTGCTCTGTCTACAGACCGGCAAACTTTTTCCCCTACCACCGAGCCCATGCTCCCCCCCATAAACGTAAAATCCAATATACATATAGAAACCGGCTGCCCCCCTATATTGCCCACTCCGGCTACAACTGCCTCTTCCAGCTCGGTCTTTTCCCTGTAGTTCTTAACCCTTTCCGGATAGGGAACTTTATCTTTAAATTTTAAGGGATCAGCAGCGGTTAACCCGGAATCATATTCTGTAAATGTTCCTTCATCAATTAAAAGTTCAATTCTTTTAGAGGCCGGTAACCTGAAATAATAGTTACACTGGGGGCAGACCCAGAAGTTTTCTCTGAGCTTTTTAGAATACACTGCCCTGTCGCACTTAGGACACTTTTCAAATAAATCATCTGGTATATTTTCTTTATTCATATTTATATTAAAGATATTTCCCGGTTAAAATTTTTCATCTTTTTATAATCTATCCTTCTCGGGGATTTATTGATAACATTTTTTATTCCCCAGGCTCTGGGTTTAAGTTTTTTTGAATACTTCTTTATTAAATCCAGCTCTACATCACCTTCTACTATAGTATTTTTCATATTTAAATTTTCCGACATATTTTCCAGTTCCAGATCATCGACTTCCTCATCAATCCGCGTTAAAAATAGTTCTGCATCCGTATTCTCTGGTATTTTAGGTTTTTTAAAATTCAATTCAAGTATTAACTGGATATCATTTTCATTTAAATAACTTTTAACAGCCGGTTCATTGATACCGTTTATCTGAATATAATCAGGGTTAAGTTTCTCTATTTCATCTTTCTCTATATTTTCATTATTGTATTCCGCTATAAATTTAGTATAGGCGGGAAGTAATTCTTTTATTTCCCGGGCTTTAGAAAGAGAAACTTTTTTCTCATTGCCTTTAATCATAATAACAGAAATATACTCCACTCCCAAAAGAGCAGCCCAGCGCGCGTCCTTCTTATTTGTTATTCCTGAAATTTTTACTCGAGGCATATTTACCAGCTTTAATTCTTCTATTTTATTGCTTTCTTAATACTTATACCAAATTTTTTTATATCTTTAAAGCATTTTTCTCTATCTTTATTTATTAATTCAATTACTGCCGAACCTATTATTATTCCATCGGCATATCGGGAGATATAAGAAGCCTGCCGGGCAGTAGAAATGCCAAAACCGCAATAGACGGGTTTCTCAGTAATTTTCTTTACTTTCTGTATATCCGCAGACAGTCGATCTTTTTGCAATTCATTTCTAGGGCCGGTCACCCCGTATGAACTGACATAGTATATAAACGGTGAAGAAGCAGCGGTTATCTTTTCTATTCTATCCTCAGTACCCGAGGGAGTGGTCAGTAAAACCGCAGGTAAAATTTTTTTTCTTTCGGGGCCAGTTATTTTATCGAGTTCTTCCACCGGAAGATCGGGTAATATTATCGCGGAAAACCCCGCATCCCGGGCCCGGGACAGCTTCTCATTCCAGTCAGTATATACAATATTCAAATAACTCATCAGAACCACGGGTAACTCAATACGATTCTTTAAATCCCCTACGGCCTCTACAATTTTAGTAAATGTCGCCCCGTTTTTTATTGCCCTCATAGAAGACTCCTGAATAACAGGACCATCGGCAACCGGATCTGAAAAGGGAATGCCGACCTCTATAAAATCAACAAAATTTTCGCTGTCTAAAAACAGTAACAGATCCTTAAAATATTCCATATCCGGGAAACCGCCGGTGAGAAAAAAGCTCAAACCGGTTCTTTTATTATCCTTTAGCTCCCTCAATTTTTGTTTAACAGTTTTCATAACTTTATCCTCTTTAATACCTCATCCATATCTTTATCTCCCCGGCCGGAAATATTTATCACCACCGTATCATCAGCCTTAAAATCTTTATGGTACATTGTCCAGGCCAGAGCATGTGCTGATTCTAAGGCCGGGATTATACCTTCTTTTTTGCTTAACCAGTTAAAAGCCTTGAGAACTTCTTCGTCGTTAACTTTATAATAACTGGCTCTTTTTATATCTTTAAAATATGAATGCTGGGGACCCACCCCGGAATAATCAAGACCGGGAGCTACCGAATGTGTCTCTTTAATTTGACCGTTTCTGTCAAACAGCAAATAGCTTTTTGCCCCGTGTAAAACTCCGATTTTGCCCTGTACTAAAGAAGCGGCCCCGGCGGCCTCCACACCTATAAATTTAACACCTTCACTATCAAAAAAGGGATGAAATAATCCCAGGGCGTTAGAACCCCCTCCCACGCAGGCTACCAGATAATCGGGAAGCCCGGTTAACTGCTCTTTAACTTCCCTGCCTATTACCGACTGAAAATATCTTACAATTAAAGGATAGGGATGAGGTCCCACGCAGGAACCCATAAGATAATATAAATTACCGGGCTCCTTTATCCAGGCCCTGAGGGCCGCATTAACCGCCGCTTTTAAAGTTTTTGAACCCTCCGTTACCGGAATGACCCGGGCCCCCAGTAATTTCATTTTTTGAACATTTCTCTGCTGCCG
>JBNJDT010000016.1:0-30269 GCA_051745145.1 Elusimicrobiota bacterium | reverse complement strand
AATTTTTTATTATTTATCATCATAATATATACAAATACACACTACCCACACCACCCCTTTATAGCGGTGCAGCCGCATGTCTCTATAACTTTGTTAATATGCTACCTTATTGCGATATTAAAGTCTGTAACCTTGCCTTAAGTATCGTCAATTTTTTATTATTAAATCTTTATAATTACTACCTTTTTTTTCTGTTAAAAATCTCTAAGAAAAAAACAACTTTCTTATATAGTAATACAGATTTTGATTTATAACAAACTTTTAAAGGATTATAAAATTAAACCCGTCTAATTTTCAACTTTTATAGTAACCTTTTACTAATATAATTTTCCTCTATTTTTAAAAGCTTACAATATTTCTAATATTTATACCAAAATATGTGGATAAAATCAAATATATTAGAAAAGTTAGAAATATTTAGAGTTACTCTTAGAGTTGTATAAAAATTATTCTTGCTTTTTATCTATCCATTCTTTAAACAAATCCCGGTTTATCTTCTCTTTAGTTTTTGGATCCGGTTCCCCGGTATCGGTGTATTTCCGCTCTCTTTTTTGGGGAAATATTCGTACATAAAATTTTTGGAGTTTCATAATCCGGGCCCCTTTTTCTTTTACTCTCCGTTTTAGAAAATTGTCTTCCGTTATAACTTTTATGCGTTTTGGATTCGAACTTTCTTCTACAATATCACATATTATATCATCAGCTTCCCGTCCGGAGGTAAAAATTACATTAAGGCCTTTTTCAGATGGAAAATTTATACCGGGTTGCCCGTCAAATACTACCGTAATTTTGTTTCTGGAAGAACCTTCCGGGCGGGTCTTTTTTATTTTTTTTATAAATTTTTCTCTGGATTTCCTTAAATTACCGGGAAATTTCTCCGAATATTTATGTAAAAAATTGTAGCCGTCTATAAGATAATGTAAAGACATAAGATTTATATCTTAAATTTTAAGTTCTAATATTTCCGTAAATTATCGGGAACATACCAGTCTATAAAATTATAAGTTATCCCTGCTTCCGCAACTTCAATATTCTTAAATCTGTTGTGAATAATATGTCTGGAATCCGATATATACAAAAACATATACGGCTGGTCCCGGTGCAGGATTTTGTGAATCCTGTTATAAATCCCTTTTCTCTTTTGAATATCAAAAGTTGCCCGGCCCTCTTCTAAAAGAGAATCTACTTCTTCATTGGTATATCCCGTAAAATTATACTGGCCTTCTCCCTGCTGGGAAGAGTGCCAGAGTGAATACTGGTCCGGATCGATGGATAATGACCAGCCAAGAATAATAGCGTCAAACTGTTTTTTCTCCATATACTGTTGGATAAAGGAACTCCATTCCTGAACTCTGACTTTTACATTCATCCCCAGTTCTTTAAGCTGGGACTGAATTATTTCAGCCGTAAGTTTCCGGGGCCGGTTGCCCTGGTTGGTCATCAGGGTAAACGAAAAATTCCTACCGTCTTTTTGAAAAATACCGGTTTTGGGGTTTTTCTTCCATCCGGCATCTTTCAATAATTCTTCTGCTTTTGCCGGGTCATACCCGTAATCTTCTACATTTTCATTGTGGGCCCAGGTCTGGGGAGGATACGGGCCGGTCATCTTTTTACCCAGTCCCTGTAAAACCGAATCTATTATTTCTTCCTTGTTAATGGCATAATTTATGGCCCTTCTTACTTTTCTGTCTTTGAAAAGCCCGGAATTTAAATTGTAACCCATATAAGTAAAATTAAATGACGGATACCGGTACCTGTTGTACTCTTCTAAAAATTCTTCTTTGGAAGTCTCCTCCACCCACTGGTCGGGGGTGGGGGACATCCAATCTATGGTTCCTTTCTCTAGTTCCATAAACTGAACGGACTGGTCCGGAATAATTTTATAAATATATCTTTCAATTCCGGGCTCACCCTCAAAATAATCTTTATTAGCTTTTAGAACTATCCTATCATCGGTACGCCAGTCAACAAATTTATAAGGACCGGTTCCCACCGGTTCCCGGTTGTGAGGGTTAGTATTTATATCCGTACCCCGGTAAATATGCTGGGGAAGGATTCCCATACCCCAGCTTTCTAATGCCGGCGAATACGGCTTTTTATATTCAACTTCTACAGTATATTCATCCGGCGTGGAAAGTTCCTCTACTCTTTCAAAATTCGAAGAATAAGGTGTGCGAGTACCGGTAGCCATTATTATTTCGTAGGTAAAAGCAACATCTTCGGCAGTAAATTGCTCCCCGTCATGCCAGGTGACATCTTCGCGAAGATAAAATATTATTTTTAGATTATCATCCGAAATTTCCCAGGATTTGGCAAGATCGCCGGTCAGTTCAAGATCTTTATCGTATTTAACCAGGCCATTGTAAATATGGGCATTTATATCATTGGATGCCGAATCGGTGGCCAGGACAGGGTTGAGATAACTGGCATCTCCTATAGAAGCCTGAATTATAGTTCCACCGGTCTCTTTCTTTTTTTCCTTGTCACATGAAACTAAAAGCCCCCCTATACTAACTATAATTGCAATATTTAAGAGAAACTTTAGTAGCTTTTTCATTACTCCCCTATAATTTTTATAAGAATCTTTTTGGGCCGCTGGCCGTCAAATTCTCCGTAAAAAATCTGTTCCCACGGTCCAAAATCCAGTTTTCCACCGGTTACGGCAACTACAACTTCCCGGCCCATAACCTGCCGTTTCAGGTGGGCATCGGCATTCTCTTCAAAAGTATTATGGGCATACTGAGAAATAGGTTCGTGGGGAGCCAGATCCTCCAGCCACTCTTTATAATCCTGATGAAGCCCGGACTCATCGTCATTAATAAATACGCTGGCGGTAATATGCATGGGGTTGACCAGGCAAAACCCCTCCTGTATTTTGCTCTTTTGAAGCTGTTCTTCCACCATTTTAGTGATATTTATAAGTTCCACTCTGCTTTGGGTATTAAACGTGTGGTAATAAGTGTGGGATTTCATGATTTTACCTCCTCTTTTAGCCTGTACAAAAGAAAAAGATAGTTCATCTCTTTTTTAAACTTTTCAGAATCCAGCTTCCGGGGAGTATGCCGGTAAAGATAATCCTGAATCTTTTTTATTTTCCCGGAAAATATAAATTTAGTTATTTTAGAAATAACCGGGGCTTCCTGCTTTAGGTATCCGCTGATGATATTTAAAACCGGTAAACCGTACTCTTCAAATATAATTTTCCCAGCCTCCAGTGTGGGAACTGCCCGTTCTGTAATATCTTCCTTTTCCATAAGGGAAAAATTATTTTCAACCGCAGTTTTAAATTCATCTTTTACTTTACAGGTCTTGTAAAAATCAGTATCTTCTTTTCTGAAATAGTCGGCTATTAAAAGATAACCGCCGGGTTTTAAAAGCCGGGATGCCCTGGCAACCATTTTTTCAGTATCCATGTACTGGGAACTCTCCGACATGAGAATTAAGTCATATTCTTTATCCTCCGGGGGAGCGAAATTTTCAAAAGTTGTCCGGTAAAAAGGTATTTTTCCGCCGGTTTTCTGTCTAAAAATTTTTTCCTGGTAGGCGTCGGGATTAATACAGTCCACTGTATACCCTCTCTCTTTTAATTTTAAAGCTGTTCCCCCTATTCCGCAGCCGGCATCCGCAATTTTTTCAACTCCGTCCGGTATTTTAGATAAAAACCGGTCAGTATAATTTTTCTGGGCCTGACGGGCACCTTCTACAGTTAGGGGTTCATCTTCCCAGAGACCAAAATGGAGGGAGTCAAGCTTTAATACGTCCAGGTAGAACTTCAATCCCCAATCTACCTTTACCGGTTCGTTTTTAGATTTCATAAAGATTAGCTGTCATTTCTTCCGGATTTATCAGAGCCACACTGCTTTTATAAGATCGATCCGAACAACTTCCCGGGTTTACTTTAAGACAAGAGTTTTTTTCCACATTCCCATTGTGAGTATGACCGTATATATATATATCACATTCGCCGGAGCCGGCATCAGTTAATGGCAGGTGGTCGGATTTTCTATGAACCACATGTATTTTTTTTTGTTTATAATTTAATTTTCGCCAGGTTGGCGTAATATCGCCCTCACCCCTAAAATTTTGATTTAAAAGCTCAACGTTATTATCCATATTACCGGCCACTCCTTTAAAGGGGGCATTCAAATTTGATAACGCCATAACAGCTCTCCGGGAAGTAAAATCCCCGGCGTGTATTACCAGATCCACCTCTTTTTCATTAAAAAAATCTACCGCTCTTTCAATTGCCGAAATGCTGTTGTGAGTATCAGACAGGGCTCCTATCATTTATCAGTTCCGTACTATGTAAGTCTGTCTACTATTATATTCATAGCCCGGCGGCCTTTCTCTTCATCGCCGGCAACCATAATTACAATATCTTCCTCTTCGGCATCAAATTCTTTTTTGATATTATCTCTATCCTCAATCGTTATTCCGTATTTGGGTAATTCGTCAGTGGAAATAAAACCTTTTATACCGGTTTCCTTCTCAACTTCAGCGGCAATATCTTTTGCTTTATCCATATTATTAAGCAGAAATCCTTTTTTGCCGGTAACTTTTTCGCCAAGTATAACTCCCCCGCCGGAAACTACCGAATCAATAATTTTTGAATTGCTTTCTTCAAATACTTCATTAATAACTTTCATATCTCCTCCTTTTTATACTATTCTTATTTAGTTCCAATAAATATTATTTTTTTCTTTTTTTACCCAATATATCTTTGTAAACTTCGGGCCGGCGTAATTCTATATTATCCGAGAGCATGGGAATACTGTCCCCGTAACTTGCATATTTTAAAGGTTTATCCGTCAGGGTTGCATGGATAACTTCTTCATTACACAGGGCCTGGGCAATTCTTTGGCCCTGGGGAGTTACTATCATGCTGTGACCGTAATAATGGCTGCCCGAATTATCCGTGCCAATCTGATTTACTCCTATAAGATGGGCCCTGCTGTCATATGCCCGGGCCGAATTAGTTAAATTCCAGGTATCAAAAGATCTTAAAAAAGCAGATGGCCGGGCTATTATATCCACCCCCTTAATTCCCATTATCCGGGCCAGTTCGGCAAAATCTCCGTCAAAACATATAATCATCCCTATTTTACCTATGCCGGTATCGTAAACTTCAACTTTGTTGCCGGGTACGGTCCACTCCTTTTCGGCGGGGAAAGGATGTACTTTTCTGTAAACTCCCACGATATCTCCCTTATCGGATATTAAAACCGCACTGTTGTATACTTTTTTATCCGGACCTCTTTCATAAGTTGTCCAGATAACGAAAGTACTGTTATCCCGGGCGGCTTCGGAAATTTTTTGAGTTGTCTTTCCGGGTATATCATCCACTAAATCGTGAAGTTCTTCTGGACTTAAACCGGTATTAAATCCGGTGGTCACCGTCTCCGGAAATACTACCAGGTCCGCCGAATACTCATCCGCGCATTTGTTTATCCAGCTAACCCCTTTATTTATATTATAGTCTATATCCGCGGGTTTACTCTCCATCTGGACCCCGCAAACTTTTAAATTTTTCTTCATAGTTCCTCTTTAAGTAATTTTCCCGCTTCCCACGGTACCCTGGCAATCTTCACCCCGGCTGAAGAAAGGGCCTCAATTTTTGAATCCGGCGAACCCTTGCCCCCCTCAATTATCGCTCCCGCGTGGCCGAGTTTCTTACCCTCGGGAGCGTTCTGCCCGGCTATGAAAGCCGCAGTGGGCATAGCTTTATTTGAATCTTTTATGTAATCGGCCAGTTCTTCTTCCATTGAACCGCCGATTTCCCCCACAACCACAACTCCTTCGGTACGGGAATCGTCTTCAAATAACCGGTATATATCCTTAAATGTGCTGCCTACCACCGGGTCGCCTCCAAGTCCAACTATGGTGCTCTGTCCGAATCCTTCTTTCATAAGATACTGACATATCTCAACTGTAAGGGTTCCGCTTCTGGAAATTACTCCTATCTTACCTTTTTTGACGTATTCGGTGGCCAGGACCCCGATTTTGGATTCCCCGGGAGTGAGTAATCCGGGAGTATTTGGACCTAATATCCTTGTCCCCTTATTTCGGGCATTGGATAGAAATTTCAGTGTATCGTGGGGGCATATTCCCTCGGTTATAACCACTACAAACTCAATACCGGCATTTACTGCTTCATTTACGGCGTCAATAGTAAATTTGGAAGGCACAAATATCCCGGCCACGTCAATTTCATGATTTTCCAGGGCCTCTTCTACCTTATCATATACCGGTACTCCCAGGTGGGTGGTACCCCCTTTTCCCGGAGTAACTCCGCAGACTACATTCGAGCCCATATTCATCATCTTTTTACTGTGAAAAGTCCCTTCTTTTCCGGTAATGCCGGAAACCAATATTTTTGTATCTTTATCTATTAAAATTGACATTATATTTCCTCTAAAATTTCCGCTAACCTTTTTCCTGCTTCTATATCGTCTTCAAATATTTCCGTAAGTCCAGCTTCCTTTAAAGTCCGGCGGCCTTCATCTCCCCCCGTTCCCCTCATAGCAACAACCATGGGTACATCAATAATTCCCTCTTCATATGCACCGGCCAGGCCCTTAGCTATCACATCACACCGGGAAATACATCCGAAAAAATTACCGAATATAGCTTTTACCCCGGGATTGGAAAGTACTATGTCTATGGCCTCTCCGGCCTTATGATAGGTTCTGCCGGAAACTTCAAGAAAATTGGCGGGTTCTCCACCGTAGAATTTAAGAATATCCAGAGTAGCCATATTTAAACCGGCCCCGTTTCCTATTACCCCCACATTACCGTCCATTTCCACATATCCTAAGTCCGAACGGTGGGCTCTCTTCTCAAGATCGGTAAAAGTATCCTCTTCTTTTTCATACCGGGGATGTTTGTAAATCGCCTCATCATAGATGGAAATCCTGGCATCGGCGGCTAAAACTTCATCGTCGGAAGTTACTACCAGGGGATTTATCTCGGCCACCTGACATTCATACTGGGTAAATGCTTTATACAAGTTAATGCCGATATCCACAATTTTATCTACAATTTCTTTTGAATAGTCCAGCCCGCTGCATATCTCTTCCATTCTATTTCGATCAATTCCCCGGAGAATGTCTATCTGTTCCTTAACTATAGCTTCGGGCTTCTCCTGGGCCAGAGTTTCAATATCCACTCCCCCTTCATCCGATAACATAAAAGTTATGCACTTACCGGCCCGGTCTATGGTGTAACCCAGGTAAAGTTCGCTCTCTATATCCAGCTGTTTTTCTATTAATACCTTCTTTACGTCAAGTCCTTTTATTTTTTTACCTATAAGTTCACCAACCGTATCTTTAAATTCCTGTTCGGTTTTCGCAAATTTTATACCCCCGGCCTTGCCCCGTCCCCCGGAAAGAACCTGGGATTTTACAACAACAGGTTTATTATTCTTAAAAAAATCCAGTCCGTCTCCGGAAGAATCTATCAAAACATTGTCCTGCACCGGAATCCCGCAATCATCAAAAACTTCTTTAGCTTCATATTCAAATAATTTCATTATTTTTCCTCCATTTTTACTTCTTATTTTGATATGTTTTATATCATATTTTTAACTTTTATGTCAACTTTAATCCGGAAAATACTGAATAAATAATTTATTAGAATAAAATATATAACTATCAAAAATTAGTGTTCCCGGTATTTAAAAATTGAAGGTGTTTTAAAATTTGGTAAGATACATTTAAAATAAGAGTTAAAAAAAAATATAAATATGAATTTAAAGAAATTTTTATTTTTATCATAAATTTCCATTATAATCGGAATTCAAGGTATTATCTTGGATTGTGAGGCTGATAAAAAAACTGTCCCGAAAGGCCGGTAAAATTAATACTTGAGCGTACTCCGACAAAAACAACAATCTGAATATTTTTCAATATGATTATAATCCCGACAGAATGCCGGACAACTGGACTTATTTTACACCTCTATTGCTGCGGAGGATTCCTATTATGACGGTGAAGCTGACAGAATATTTCTGCAATTGAAAAATACAGGAGATAATGGTTCAAGAACCATATTTTTAGAAACAAACAATGAGACACAAAGATATATGTCAATAATTAAATCATTTCTCAGATTTAGTAAATACATGAAAGTTAGAATACTTTTATCATTACTAATTTCTCTACCTGTTATTCAGCCAACTGTGACTTTTAATGATACAGAGTTTTCAGTTGAGATCGCAGACTCTTCTGAGGAGAGGGCTAAAGGCCTGATGAATAGAAAACATTTATCTGAAGATAACGGAATGCTTTTCGTCTATAACAAGGAGAATAGCAGGAGTTTCTGGATGAAGAATACAACTATTCCATTAGATATAATCTTCCTGGATTCTGATTTGGAAGTTATTAATATCGAAGCCGCTGATCCAGAGCCGGATACCAGTGATGAGGATCTTCAAAGATATAGGAGTGAGAGGCCTGCTCAGTATGTCTTAGAGATAAATCAGAATAGAAGTGAAGAAATAGGTTTAGAAAAAGGAAATAAAATGGGTTTAGGCCTTGAGTTAAGGCCTTGAAAATATTTTTAGAGTCACCAAGAATACCGGTTGAGTAGATAAAAAAATCATCTAATAATTTTTTAAAAACGGTTCGGAATTAAACAACACTTAAAATTTACAAAATATTCTTAATTAGCTAAAATGTAACTATGAAATTTAAAAATTTGCCCAGCACAGTTAAAAATCTGCTGAAAATCCTGGCCGGGATTTTAACCCTCTATATTCTAATCTCGGGATTTGTATATATAAAACAGGAAGATATTTTATTTGAGGGTAGCTCCCTCACCCGGTCCCGGCAGGAAGAAATTAAGCAATCATATCCCGAAGTTAAAGAAATTATTCTGAAAACTCCGGACGGGATTAACCTCCACGGCTGGCTGGCGGACGGTCCAAATGATAAAAACCCCCTGGTAATTTATTTCGGGGGAAATAATGACGAAGTATCCTGGGTATTGGATAAAAGGGAGTATTTTAAAAACTGGTCCCTGTTGCTGATTAATTACCGGGGATACGGTTTAAGTGAGGGTCAGCCCGGAGAACAGAAACTTTACCGGGACGCAGTTTATCTATATGATACGTTATCTAAGCGAAAAAATATTAATTCAGATAAGATAGTAGCCATGGGCCGGAGCCTGGGAACCGGAGTGGCCGTGGATTTGGCCGCTAAACGTGAGATGTCAGGAACAATTTTAGTCTCTCCCTATGACAGTATGGTAAACGTAGCTAAAAGTGAATATCCTTTCCTGCCCGCCGGTCTTATACTTAACCATAAATTTAACTCTGTTAAAAAAGCACCGGATATTAAAAACCCGGTACTAATTTTAGTGGCCGGCAATGACCAGTTAATTTTCCCCCGGCTTTCTCAGAAAGTTTACGATAAATGGGGAGGAGAAAAAGAGATAAAGTTGATACCAAAAGTAAATCACAGTACTATTATAAAAAGTCAACAATTCTGGGATTCAGTTAAGAAATTTTTAAGTGAGATTTAAACTTTATCCAGATAAAAATATATCGCAGGTTTAAATACACTGTAAAGTAAATAAAGTAAAGTTACTGCTATAAAGATTCCCGCCAGTATCTTATAGTTCCAGTTTTTTTCCATCGAAGGTATAAATATTTCTCTACCGCAGGAAGGACAAAAATTAGTTCTGGATTTTCTCACTTTTTTTCCGCAGTCCGGACATTTTACAATTTCTGTATTTTTCTGTTTTTTATTATTACCCATAATTTTAACTTTTAGTCAATCTCTCTTTAATTACTTCTCCGGCTTTACGGGCCGCTCCCATGGCGCTTATAACCGTAGCTCCACCGGTAACTATATCCCCCCCGGCATAAACCCGGTCAATATTAGTCTGATAAGTTTCTTCATCTACATCTATGTACCCCCACTGATTTAATTTTAACTCGGGAGTATTTTCAAGTAAAACACGGTTGGGACCGGTACCTATGGCCATAACCACCACATCCACTTCCAGGTCAAATTCGGATCCCGGTATTTCAATAGGGCGGCGACGTCCGGATTCGTCCGGCTCCCCGAGTTCCATCTTAATGCACCTTATTTTAGTGACATTTTTGTCCTTATCCCCTTTTATCTTTACCGGATTTCTAAGCAGTTTAAGTTCAACGCCCTCAGCTACGGCATTTTCTATCTCCTCATCCCTGGCAGGCATCTCTACCCTGGAGCGCCGGTATACATTGTAAACTTTCTTTGCCCCCAGACGGATTGCCGTGCGGGCTGAATCCATGGCCACATTACCACCGCCAACCACGGCCACTCGCTGGCCCTGCTTTATAGGGGTGTCATATTCGGGAAACCTGTTCCCCCTCATCAAATTACTTCTGGTCAGGTACTCGTTTGCCGAATATACCCCGTTTAGATTTTCTCCCGGAATTCCCATGAACCGGGGTAATCCCGCGCCTATGCCTAAAAATACGGCCCCGTGTTTCTCCAAAAGCTCTTCCACGGTTAAAATTTTTCCTATAACAAAATTGGTCTTCAGCTCCACTCCCATATCCAGAAGATTGTCCACCTCCCGGTCTATAACCTCGTTGGGCAACCGGAATTCGGGAATGCCGTATCTTAAAACTCCCCCGGGCTCGTGTAGAGCTTCATATACGGTTGCGGGGAATCCGTCAGCGGCCATATCTCCGGCTATGGTAAGACCTGCCGGTCCCGATCCCACAACCCCCACAGATTCTTTAGAGCTGTCTATCCCCGAGTTCTGAGCCCTGGTCCATCCTCCCTCTACCGCCTTATCGGCAACATATCTTTCTAAAACTCCGATATTAACGGGTTCAAATTTTTGTCCCATCACACAGACATCAGCGCACTGATCCTCCTGGGGACATACCCTCCCGCAGACTCCCGGCAGGGCGTTGGAACGGGTTATAACCCGGAAAGCCTCTTTAGGATTATCGTCTAAAATTGCCTGAATAAAATCGGGTATTTCTATACCGACCGGACATCCTCCTACGCAGGGCCGGTTAGGACACATTAAACACCGCTGAGCTTCTTTTTTAGCCAGTTTTTCATTATACCCCCCGCTTACCTCGTTAAAATCTTTTTTCCGTTCAGAAGCCTCTCTTTTTTTTACCGGATTCCGCTCTTTTTCAATGGCCATTCAACTGACAGCCGGTTTCGGCTTCCTCCTCTTCATACATATTCAACCTTTTTATTAAAAGTTCAAAATTAACTTTATTTCCGTCGAATTCCGGCCCGTCCACACAGCCGAATTTCGTCTCCCCGGCCACTTCCACCCGGCAGGCCCCGCACATCCCCGTTCCGTCAACCATTATGGGGTTTAAACTTACCGTGAGGGGGATATCGTGTTTTCTTGTTATTTCGCTAACCGCCCGCATCATAACCGGCGGTCCCACCGCAAAAACAAAATCAGGTATTTTTCCTTCACTTATATTTTCCTCAAAAGGCCGGGTAACCAGCCCTTCTTTTCCCACGGAACCATCGTCGCTGGTAAGTATATACCTGTCCGATGTATCTTTTAATTCATCTTTAAAAATAAGATATTCTTTACTTCTTACCCCTTCGATAACGGTTACTTTATTTCCCAGCTCTTTTAACTTCCGGGCCACCGGCAGAAGGGGAGCCGCTCCTATTCCTCCCCCTATACCCAAAACCTCACCGTAATTTTTTAATTCCGAGGGCTTCCCCAGGGGACCGGAGACATTCTCAAAAGTATCCCCCTCTTCCAGTTCACAGAGTTTTGCCGTAGAATGTCCCACTTTCTGTATTACCACCCTCACAATATTTTCCCCGGTCTCCACTATAGTAAGGGGGATGCGTTCACCTTTTTCTCCGTGGTGAACTACTATAAACTGTCCCGGTTTAAATTTGCGGGCAATCAACTTATTCTCAAACTTAAACTCTTTTATATCCCGGGCAATCCAGGACGCTTCTTTTATATTATTCATTCTTATTTCTCTGTTTAATTATTCTGTCTGTTTCCCGGGCTATAAGCAATTCTTCATTGGTCGGAATACACATTACGGTAACCTCAGAATCCAGTTCAGAAATAACTCCCTCCCGGGTGTTGCACTTATTATTTTTAGACTCATCTATTTTGACGCCCAAATATTCCAGATCGCTGCAGACCATTTCCCGCAACTCCGCCGAATTCTCACCGATACCGGCAGTAAATATTAAAACATCCAGGCCGTTCATAATTGCCGTATAGGCACCTATGTAGTGTTTTAACCGGTAGGCAAAAACATCCACGGCCAGTCGGGCACGTTTGTTGCCCTTTTTGTATTTTTCTATTATTTCTCTAAAATCCCGTGAAATTCCGGATAGCCCCCTCAATCCCGAATGCCTGTTTATCAGGGAATTAACCTCGCTGGCAGAATAAGCTTCCTTGTTCATTATATATAAAAGTATGGCCGGATCGAAGTCCCCGGATCTGGTTCCCATAACCAGGCCGGATAACGGAGTAAACCCCATGGAAGTGTCCACCGAATCGCCGTATTTTATGGCACAGGCGCTGGCCCCGTTTCCCAGATGACAGGATATGATCTTTAAATCCTCTATGGATTTATCCAGAAGCTTAGCCGATCGCTGGGATACGTATTTGTGGGATGTTCCGTGAAAACCGTATTTTCTTATGCCGTATTTTTTATAATACTCATAAGGTAAAGCGTACATGTACGCCTCCCGGGGCATAGTCTGGTGAAAGGCGGTATCGAACACAACCACCTGGGGATGTTCGGGAATTAGGTCCTCACAGGCTTCAATCCCGGAAAGATGATGGGGGTTGTGAAGGGGAGCCAGTTCTATATAATCTTTTATGTCCTGTTTTACCTCATCGGTAACATATACTGATTCAGTGTATTTTTCGCCGCCGTGAACCACCCGGTGACCAATGCCGAAAATTTCATCCGGACCTTCAATAACTCCGTATTTTTTGTCTTCTAGAATATTTACGATAAGTTTAATAGCTTTGCGGTGAGTGGGAACATTTTTGACCCGTTTTATATCGGTATAATTTCCGCCGTTTTTAAAATGATGATGCAATACAGCTTCATCCATACCTATTCTCTCGATAACGCCCCTGGCTATAATATCGGATCTTTTTATATTCATTAATTCATATTTTACAGAAGAACTGCCACAATTTAAAACCAGTATATTTCTCATACTATTGGATACTCCTTTTTTTTCCATTCATACAGATCTTTATCGTCGGGAAAGAAAAATTCAATCTCCCGGGCTGCCGAAGAAGGACTGTCCGAACCGTGGATTATATTATGTCTTCCGTCCTGGGCCCAGCGCTTTCTCACCGTGCCCCTGTCCGCGTCATCGGGGTGGGTTTCCCCCATTAAATCTCTCATTTTTTGAATTGCCTCCGGCCCTTTTACCACCATAACCAGTATGGGATTGGAAATTATAAAATTAACCAGGTGTTCGTAAAAATCTTTACCCTTATGTTCAATATAAAATTTTCTGGCCTCTTCCCTGGACAGCCGGATCATTTTAAGGCCTATAATTTTAAGGTTGGTATCTTGTTCTATTTTTGTAATAACCCTGCCCACCAGTCTCTTAGACAGGGCATCAGGTTTAATTATTATCAGTGTTTTTTCCACACCCATATTATGTATTAAATAAATTATCCCCCCGATTGTCAATGCCTACCACTACGGGAAAATTTTTTACCGTCAATCTGTAAACCGCCTGGGGGCCTAAATCCGGGTATCCAATAAGCCGGGCGGAAGTTATCCTGGCGCCGTATAAAGCTCCGCACCCGCCGTAAGCTACAAGATACAGTCCCCCGTATTTTGAAATAGCCCGGCTCACTTTCCGGCTGCGGGCCCCCTTACCCACGGTAACCGCCAGACCCTGGCTGTATAATCCGGGCGTATACGGATCCATCCGGGAAGATGTGGTAGGTCCGCAGGAACCGAATACAAATTCTCCTTTCGGCGGGGTGGGGCCGGTATAAAATATTCCGTTGTTTTTCAGCGCAAACGGCCACTTATTTTTACGGGTTGCCAGATCATGAACTTTATCCCGGGCGGTATAAATAGTGCCGTTTAATAAAATTTCTTCGCCGGCTTTATGCCGGGCCAGTATATCTTTATTTTCAACCGGAAGTTTAAGTTTTTTCATCAACTATTATTTTTTTCACCCGGTTACACCAGCACCCTATATGCACTCCCATTGCCAGCCCGGCGATATGGCTGGGAAATTTTAGCATCTTTAAACCTATAGCTGTATATTTCCCACCTGTGCCACCGGCACCTATTTTTAATTTATTTACGTCCCTTAAAATTTTCTGCTCTTTTTTGTCCGGTTTAAAATCCATCCGGGTAAGTGCCCTGGCGGATAATTCAACTGCTTTGGAGGCCGTTCCCCCCAGACCCACGCCTATTAGAAAAGGAGGACAGGGACGGCTCCCCGCTTCTTTTACATCCTGGAATATTATCTTTTTTATTTCCTTAAATTTAGTTTCCGGATTAAGCATGTGCAGAAAAGAATAATTTTCACTTCCAAAACCCCGGGGAGTTAAAATCAACTCCGTTTCCTCTCTATCCCAAAATTCAAAATGAATAACCGGTTTAATCCCGTCTTTCATAGACTCACGGAGCTTTCCTTTTCGATGACCTTCCTTAACCGCTTCTACTATTACTTTTTCAAGATTCAAACCGGACTTTCTCAATTGAGTTCCCGTTTTTACCCATATTTCAAAAACACCGGTATCCTGACAGGCGGGAATTTTCCGGGTCTGAGCTATATCTATATTTTCCAGTATTCTCTTAAAAAATTTTTTTTCCAGACCGGTTGAGTCTATCTCACATTTTTTTAATCTGTCTTTTAAATTAGGGGGGAGCTCAAAAGTGGATTTAACCACCTGGTTTATAATTTTTTCTTTTACTTTTTCAGCTAATTTTTTATCCGGTAAATTTCCCGACATATTTCCTTCGACATTTCCCGGGTGGTCACCGCTTCATCTTTAGCTTGAGGACTTTTTAAGTCAAAAGTAACTTTCCGGCCTTCTTTTATAACCCGGGCCAGAGCTTTTTCTAAAACTTTGGCTTCCTCCTCTTTGCCCAGATGGTAGAGCATCATAACTCCGGACAGAATTGCGGCCGAAGGGTTTACTTTATCCTCTCCGGCAATATCCGGAGCGCTACCGTGAGTGGGTTCAAATACAGCTAAATTACGCCCCATGTTAACTCCGGGTGCCACCCCCAGTCCTCCGGTGAGCCCTGCACAAAGATCGCTGATTATATCTCCGTAGAGATTGGGTAAAACCAGGACATCGAATTTATGGGGATTCTGAACCAGCTGCATGGCCAGATTATCTACCAGAATATTATCAAACTCAATATCAGAATTTTTACCGGCAACTTCCCGGGCAACTTCTAAAAAAAGACCGTCGGTATGTTTCATTATATTGGCCTTGTGAACAGCGGTTACCTTTTCTCTTTTATTCCTGCGGGCGTACTCAAAGGCATACTCAACTATTCTTTCAGAACCGGTTTTGGAAATAGGTTTTATGCTTATTCCCGAATCCTCTTTTATATCAAGATCCCTGTTCTTTAAAAAATCAATAATCTCCCGGCTTCCGGCGGAATTACTTTCAAATTCTATCCCGGCATAGAGATCTTCAGTATTCTCCCGCACAATAACTATGTCCACATCTTTATAGGGAGATACAATACCGGGGTAATACTTAGATGGCCTTATACAGGCGTAAAGATCTAAGCTTTTCCGTATAGCTACGTTAACGCTTCTAAATCCGTAGCCCACCGGCGTAGTTACCGGCCCTTTCAGGGCAACTTTATTTTCCCGAACTGAATCTAATACTCTCCGGGGCAAAGGAGTTCCTTCATCTTCCATAACTGCCTTTCCCGCTTCCTGGATATCCCAGTCTATTTCCACCCCTGTGGATTCAATGCAGACCCGGGCCGCGGCGACAACCTCCGGACCGACTCCGTCTCCGGGAATCAGGGTTACCGGCAAGCTCATTAAAACCCCTCCTTTTTTACATATTCTTTCAGACCACCGGCTTTTAAAATATCCAGCATAACATCTATCAGGGGAGTGGATTTTAATTCTATATCTCTGGTCTTATTAATAACAAGACCTTCTTTCGGTCTTACAATAAGAAGGTCACCTTCTTTTATTTTGTCGGTATCACACTCCATTACCGGAAGCCCAATGTTTATGGCATTTCTATAAAAAATACGGGCAAAACTTTTGGCCAGAACGGCACTAACTCCGGACTCCTTGATTATAAGAGGAGCGTGTTCCCTGGAAGATCCGCAGCCAAAATTATTTCCGCCAACTACAAAATCTCCGGGGGTCATCTTCTCCACAAAATTCTCGTCGGCATCTTCTAAAGTGTGCTCGGCCAGTTTGGGAATATTGGATCTTAAATGAAAATATTTTCCCGGACAGATTAAATCCGTTGAAATGTCATCTCCGAATTTGTGAACTAAACCTTTTAATTTATCTAAACTCATATTATTTTTCCTTTATTTATACTAATTTCCCATTAAGGGCGGTCTTGGCAGCTGTAGCCGGGGAAGCAAGATATATTTCGCTGTCGGTACATCCCATCCGGCCTTTAAAATTTCTATTGGCCGTTGATACGCATACTTCTTTACTTCCAAGTACTCCTCCCTGAATACCCACGCAGGGACCGCATCCGGGAGTCCCGATCATTCCGCCGCAGTCGTTGAATATCTTAAGCAGACCTTCTTCCATGGCCCTGTTATATATCTTTTTTGAAGCCGGCGTCACTATCAATCTTACCCCGGAAGATATTTTTTTACCTTCCAGCAGACCGGCGGCCGCTCTTAAATCTTCCATCCGGCCTCCGGTACAGGTCCCTATAAAAACCTGATCCACATCTATATCACCGGCATCTCTCGCGGGAACTACATTGTCCACGCTGTGGGGAAGAGCAACTTTGGGAGAGAGCCGGGATAAATCTACTTTAATTTTCCGTTCGTATTCTGCCCCTTTATCGGACTTGAATACTTTGTATTCGGGTATTCCGGCACTCCCTCTCTCTTTTTCAAGGTAATTTGTGGTCTTTTGGTCAACATCCATAATGCCGTTTTTGGCTCCCGCCTCTATTACCATATTGCATATAGTCAACCTGCTTTCAAAAGATAATTTACTTACTCCTTCACCGGTAAATTCTAAGGTTTTATAAGTTGCTCCGGCTGCTCCCAGTTCCCCAATAATATGCAGGATTACATCTTTGGCCATAACCGGGAATTGCAGTTCGCCTGAAAGAACTACTTTTATAGCTTCGGGTATTTTCAGCCACATTTTTCCGGTGGCCATGGCAAAAGCTATATCCGTAGAACCAAAACCCGACGCAAAAGCTCCGAAAGCTCCGGCAGTACAGGTATGAGAATCGGCTCCCACAATAAGCTGACCGGGTAAGGCATGGTCTTCGGCCATTTTCTGATGGCAGATTCCCTCCCCTACTCCAGATATTTTCATCCCCTGTTCTTGGGCGTAGCTTCTCAGTTTATTATGGGTATCCGAAAGCTGAAATTTTGAAGACGGGGATGCGTGGTCCAAAAATATACATTTTCTATTTGGCCTGTTAACATCTTTTTCCATTTCATTAATAACATCCACTGTAAGCGGACCGGTACCGTCCTGGACAAAAGCCCAGTCCACATCCGCAAAAACAACATCGCCGGCCTTTACTTTTTTACCCGCATGTTCGGATATAATCTTTTCTGTGATATTTTGTTTCATCTATTCCTCATTTCTAATCTATTATTTTCTCATCCATCAACACCTGAACTTCTCTTCTGGCTTTATTTATTTTCTTTAATGCCTTTTTTTCCAGTTGACTGCGGGTAACATCGGTTTTCCGGGCCACCCCCTCTTTTACGGCCTGCATCCCCACAGCAGCTGCCTCCCTGGCAAAAACTTCTATCTGCTCCATAGTCGGAATTATATAATCAGCCGAAAGTCCTTCTTCACCGGCAAACCCGGCCAGGCTCTCAGCGGCCTTTATACACATTTTGTCTGTAATGGTCTTTGCCCTCACATCTAAAGCTCCCCTGAATATACCGGGAAACCCCAGCGAATTATTTACCTGGTTGGGAAAATCACTGCGCCCGGTGGCTACAATTTCAGCTCCGGCGGCTTTGGCTTTGGAAGGCCATATCTCCGGAGTGGGATTGGCACAGGCAAAAACTACCGGTCCGGGAGCCATTTGTTCAATCCACTCTTTTTTTATGACATCCGGTCCGGGCCGGGAAAGGGCTATTAATACATCTGCATTTTCCATGGCATCGGGTATCTTTCCGCCGATATTTTCGGGATTGGTTTTTTTAGCCATATCCCATTTTGACGGGTTATCTGTTTTCAACTCTTTTCTGTGTTCTGAAAGAATGCCTTTACTGTCACACATCAAAATTTTTTCCGGGTCCGCTCCGTACTCAATTATTAAATTTGCTATTCTTATATTTGAAGCGCCCGCACCGACCATAGCAATTTTCACATCCTCTATCTGCCTGTCCGTCAATTTTAAAGCATTAATTAATCCGGCCAGGGTCACCGCCGCTGTCCCCTGCTGGTCATCATGCCATACGGGGATATTACAGCTTTTCCGCAGTCTTTTTAAGACTTCAAAACATTCCGGGGAAGAAATATCTTCAAGATTTATTCCGCCGAAAGAAGGTTGAATCGCTTCTACCAGCCCCACAATTTCTTCAGGATTATCTACATTTACACATACCGGATATGCATCTACTCCACCTAAATACTTATATAAAAGGGCTTTACCCTCCATAACCGGAAGAGCGGCCTGGGGACCTATATCGCCCAGTCCTAAAACCCGGGAGCCGTCACTTACAACAGCTACCGTATTCCCCTTTGAAGTATATTGATAGACTTTCTCCTTAGATTTTTTTATCTCTTCACAGGGAGCTGCCACTCCGGGGGTGTACCACAGCGCAAAATCCTTATAATTTCTAACCGGACATTTAAGAGTTGTACCTATTTTTCCCCTGTATTTTTTATGTAAACGAAGGGACTGCTGAAAATATTTTTTTTCAGTTTCGTTATCGGATTTTCTCATGTTATAAGAGAAATTTTACAGTTTAGCCAGGTCTTCATAGCTGATATCTATCCCCACTACGCCAACTATATTGTCGTCCTGATCTCTTATGGGAGCAGAAACAGTTATACAGAGCCGGTCTGTAATCCTGGATATGTAAAAATCCGAGACATAGGCCACACCGGTCTCTATCGGATGACTAAACCAGCTCCGGTCGGTATAAATTACTCCCACATCTTCGGTCTCAAATTCCTTGGAATATTTTGGATCAATAATATTGCGAGTAACTTTTACGCCCTTTCTGTTAACCACATAGGTGAACTGAATAAATCCGTGGTCATCCCTGGTTTCTTTTAGAACCTCTTCCTGTTTTTTGGGGTCCATGGATCTTATCTGGGGATCCTCGGCCAGATTTTCAACGATATGCACTGCCATATTGGCCGCTTTCTTTTTAAGACGCTCGTAATCCGATTTAAAATAACCGGGAAAGTACTCTCTGACATAATGCATCATTTCATCGTTGGATATAGCCGTGGTCCGGCCCCGGTCGTATTCTTTCATTATCAATTTGTAGATCTTCTTTACCCGGTCGTCATGCTTGGTGACTTCTTCGCCCTTATCCATTTCCAAATTATTATTAATCCACAAAGCCAGACCGGCTGTACCGGACTTATCGGTTATGGCAATGCCCATGGGCCGTTTGAGAATCTTTTTGGTATCAAATATATTATATATTTCCTTATTTTTTATCATGCCGTCGGCATGGATTCCCGCCCGGGTAGTATTAAAATCACTGCCCACAAACGGAAAAGACGGAGATATATTCTCATCAAATTCGTCTCTGAAATAATCAGCCATATCCGTAATAATTTGAGTATCCATACCCTCCGCGCTGCCGGTCAGGGACATATATTCTATCATAAGTGCTTCTATGGGGGGATTACCCGTCCGCTCACCGAAGCCCAGGAGAGTTCCGTTTACCGCGCCCGCACCGTACAGCCAGGCATAGGTACCGTCAACCAGAACTTTATGAAAATCATTATGCCCGTGCCACTCCAGCCATTCCGGGGGCACGCCGCATTCTTTTCTTAAAGTATGTATTATTTTGGGAACCGATCGGGGTAAAGACGCCTGGGGATGGGGGAACCCGAATCCCAGTGTATCGCAGGCCCGAATTTTTACGGGCATTCCCGCATCATCGGCCCGGTCCATGAGTTTCTGTACAAAGGGAATGACAAATCCTTCAAAATCGGCTCGGGTTATATCTTCAAGATGACAGCGGGGAATTATTCCCTCTTCCAAGGCTTTGTCTACTACTTCTAAATAATTCGACATAGCTGTTTCCCGGTCCGAATTCAACTTAAGATAAATATGATAATCAGAAGCGGATGTAAGTATTCCGGTCTCTTTTAATTTCATATCCTTAACCAGTTCAAAATCTTTTTTATTTGCCCTTATCCAACCGGTGATTTTAGGATATTCATAGTCTTTATCCTGGCACCTTCTTACCGCCTCCCTGTCTTTGGGGCTGTATAAGAAAAACTCACTGTATTTTATAATACCTTTAGGGCCACCCATCTTGTGTAAAAATGTAAAAAGATCTACTATCTGTTTTACATTATAAGGGGACCGGGCCTGCTGCCCGTCTCTAAAAGTAGTATCCGTAATCCAAAAATCCTTAGGTCTGTTCATGGGAACGGCATCCTCATCAAAAGGAACCCGCGGAACTTCCGAATAGGGAAAAATATCTCTAAACAAATTAGGTTTTTTATCAGTCATTATTATCTCCTTTTTTAATTAATTTCAAATACAAATTATTTAAATTATCCGACATTGTTTTTATATTAAATTCCGGCTTAAAACTCTCTTTATATTTATGGGCAATCTTTTTTCTAAACTTATCATCTTTTAATAATTTATAGGTTTTTTCCACCATCCTGTCAATATTGTCAGGGGCAACTAAAAACCCGTTTTTCCCATCTTCTATGATATCCAAAGCCCCGTCAACCGCAGTGGCGACCACCGGAGTTCCCGAGGCCATAGCTTCAAGTAAAACACGGGGCAACCCTTCAAAATAGGCTGTGTGAAGTAAGACATCTATTCCGGAAAGTATATCTGGTATATCTTCTCTCCAGCCTAAAAAATGTAATTGTTCTTTTATCCCCGATTGAATAGCCTGTTCTTTTAATTCAAATCTCTGTGCTCCATCTCCGACAAGAATAAATTCATAGTCCCCCTTTTTTGCTAAACGGCTGCAGGCCCGGATAAAATTATGAAGCCCCTTCTGGGGTTTAAAACACGATATGTTGCCCACTAACTTCTTTTTCGGGGGTATAGACAACTCTTCTTTAATACTATCAAATCTGGTCTTTTTTTCAAATATATCAGGATTAATACCGCTCCTTATAACTTTATACTTTACATCCGTACCTATGTAATGGGCAAGCCCTCTGGAAATATTAGCATAAGATACAGCTATAAGCTTATCCGTAATTTTGGCTGTTAATCTTTCAAGTTCCACAAAGAAATTTTTAACTGTAACCGGCTGTAAAGGCGTAAAACCAAATCCGTGAAAAGTATGAATTATTTTGGGGACCCCGGCTAAATACGCCGCCCACCTGGCCAGTATTCCGGCTTTTGAAGAATGCGTATGAACTATACGGGGTTTGAGTTCTAATAAATAAAAAAACAGCCAGATAAACGCTAAAAAATCAAAAAAAGGATTAATTTTTCTCACTAAAAACGGACAAAAAGAAGTTATATACTCCGGACTATTAACAGCTTCTTCATTTAAAATTCCGCCCGGTCCGGTTACTAAAAACCCTTTTAATCCTTTATCCAGATGTTCTAACGTATAAAGAGTGTTCTGCTGGGCGCCGCCAAGCTCCAGTTTGGTAATTATATGGACTACTTTCGGACGCATTTTTCAGCTAATTTCTCGCCCCGTATAAGGGCTTCCTCCATCGTTGAATACTCCCAGCCACCGTATCTGCCGCCGGTAAATATATCCTTCTGTTCCAGAAATTTTAAAATAGTATTCCGGGAATTATTCCAATTTTTATTGTAAATAACATATGAAGGTTCTATCTTTAAAATAAGTTTATTAATAATATCTGCCGAATCGGGAATTATCTTTAAATTCCGCAAACTTTTTATAACTTTTTTCACAATACTATCGTAATTTTCAGGATCGGGAAAATTATTTTCAGAATAAGAGATTTCCACATAAGCCGACCAGCAGCCCTCGGGAGCCATTTTCCGGGAGACCGCCGGAGGAAAACCCACCCTGTAAAATTTATATTGGGGATTCGGAAAATATAGCCAGTGAATATCCCGACTTATTAAATCTCCAGGTCCTGAATCCCAGCCAATATTTATATTTAATAGAGAAGAATATGTTAAAAATTTAAATTTTTCCATAATTTTAGAAGGTATACCTGAAGTTATGTCTGCCAGATTTTTTAAAGGAACAGTTGTAATTAAATAATCGTATTCATAACTTTTGGTGTTAGTTTTTACTTTTTTATTATCAATATCAATCTTCAAAACTTCTTCTCTGTAATTAACTGGAGGAGCTTTTTTATCTAAAATTTCGGGCAGGGTTCCTATTCCGTCTTCCGGATAAAAAAAAGTAGCATTATACCCTTCATTTTTATCTCTCTGTTTCAGAGCACCTTTAATTACCTCTTCAGGTTGGGGCCGGGGAACAAATCTGGACATCCATTCGGTGGTAAGCTTTTTAGGATGTACCGTCCATAATTTTTTATTATAGGGCACCATAAAATGGTTAAGTATACCCTCTCCGAAACGCTGATACAGCCATTCATAAAAATTATCTTTTTCCCGTCCAGCCGTTTCATTCTTTTTTAAATTCTTAAAGAATTCAACTAAACATTCACGTTTAACGTCAGTCGGTAAATATCCTATATTGGATTGAAAAGGATAAGGAACCAGCCGGTCATGAAAAAATATCCGGGAATTTCTTTCTACTTTTAAAAGTTTTCTGTCCGAAAATTCTGAAAAAAGTGACTTAACATAAGTTTTCATTCTGTCACTGTTAAAATGTAGAAAATGTCCGGTATAATCAAACTTAAAATCACCGGATGTCTCCGTTCGGGTTAGCCCGCCGGGACGGTCAGTCTTTTCCAGAACCACCGTATCAGCCCCTTTTTCCTGCAGGTGTATGGCTGCCCTCAATCCGGTTAATCCGGCACCGATTATAACAACCTTCATGTCTCCTCTATATCAATAGAATTCAAAAAACCTATCCCGATTAATCCCGACATAAATACTGCAGATATTATCATAAATCCATAAACCTGGGGAACAACCGTAATTAGTACTGCCGAAAACGTTAATATAATGGATATCCAGTAAGAAATTATATCGATCTGCCAGGCAGACATTCCCGCCTTGCTTAATCTTAAAGCAAAATGGTCCTGAGAGCCCAAAAATATAGACTGTTTATTTTTCAATCTGAATATGCTCACTACAACGGTATCGTAAATAGGTATGCCTAAAATTAAAAACGGTGCAAAAAGTCCAATAATACTTACTTTACTGTAATCGGCGCCCATAGATAAAGCCGCTAAAACAAATCCGGTAAATAAGCTTCCCGCATCCCCCATAAAAACCTTTGCCGGCGGTTTATTATAAAACCAGAACCCCAGCAGCACTCCAAAAAGAGCCAGGGCCGCCAGATTAACATATATTTTTTCCACAGGTAAAGTAACTGCAAAAAAACCGGCCGCCGCTATGGTCGAAACTCCAACCGACAATCCGTCCAGTACATCAATAATATTTACAGCATTAACTATAAAAATAACCCAGAAAACACTTACCCCGATATTCAAAATATTACTGTTGAATAATTCAATAGTAATATCAAAGTAGGCCAGTATTAAAGCCCCCGCTATTTGAACTAATAGTTTTATTTTAAAGTCAAGATCATATTTGTCATCCAGCAGCCCCAGACCGAACATCAAAGTCCCCCCGTATACCAGTCCCCTCAACTGTCTTAAAGTCCCGGTTTCAAAAGAAGTGAAGATCCGCAGTCCCAAAAGAACAATCATAAACGAAACCCATAATGAGCTGCCGGCGTAGGGAGTTGGCTTGTCATGAGTTTTTAATCTGGTATGAGGAACATCATAAAAACTTAGTTTTTCAGCCAATTTCTTTACTACATAAGTTAATAAAATACTTATTAGTAAAGAAGCAATTAAAATTCTAATACTAATCATTTTTTAACCTCTTATTTATATCTTTTATTTTATGATAAATGACATCAGTCCATTTACTGTCCGGAAAGTCTCCCAGTATTAAATTAAAAGAATTTTTCGCGGCTTTTAACTGTCCCAGATTTAAGTAGCTTTCTCCAATAAAATAATAGGCATCTTCAACAACCGGGGCATCGGGATACATCTCGGTAAATTTATTATAAACCTCTATTGTCTGCTTCCAATCTTTATTCTTACGATTTATCTCCCCTACTTTATAAATAGCATTTCTAGAGATGGGATCTACTGAAAACTTTTCATAAACAGGTATATAATTCTTCTTTGCTTCTTCAAAATTTTCCAATTTATAATAATAAATATCTCCCAAAAAGTAGTAGGCATGGGCTTTTAATTCTATATCGTCAAAATTGTTAATTATTTTTTTTAAATACTCTGCCGCTTTTTTAAATTTAGCATCTTCAAAAAAATTTTCTGCGGTGACATATAATCTTAAAGCTTCCTTTTCGCTGATATTATTTTCAATAAGATCAATTCTAACCCGGCAGATATTTTTCCATTTTGTATCTGGTTTATCATTAATTAACTGTTTATAGGTATTTTTTGCTTTTTCAAATTTAAAATTATTAAAAAAATATATATTTCCCAGCTTAAATAATACATCTTCATAAAAAGGATAATCCCGAAAATTTTCTTTTATTCTTTCCCCGAACCGTATACTTTCCTCTATATTCTTTTCATTTTTAGGCTTTGAATCATAAAAATCAAATAAAAGATAAATACCCCGGGCTCTTATTTTCTCATCATCTTTTTCCAGTTTCCCCTTCAAATTGTATTTTTTTACTATCTGCTTATATAACCGAACCTGTTTTAGGGATTTCGGCTCAGATTTTTTTAAAATATTTTCCCGGGCAGTTTTTATTTTTTTTATTTTTAATATGTATCTCAATATAAAAAATAATAGGCTGCCAATTATAATTACAGTAATTGCTAAAATAAATAAATTCATAATTTAAGTTCATATTTTAGTAATTTTATATACGTAATTCAACCTGGTAAATTTTATATACTCAAATAAATATGGTATATTAAAAAAAATGATTTATTCTTTTTTTAAAATATTACTTATACTTTTTGTGCTAATTACTCCAAAATTACAGGCTGCAAGCACGGATACTATAAAAATACTTTTAACGGGGGATATCTACCCGGGCGGTCATGCCCAATCTTTTCTTGTAAATGAACCTTCTTATCCCTATAAAGATTTAAATAATATATTAAAAGAGGGGGATATTTTAATCGGAAATTTAGAAACTCCTCTTACAACATCCACTGAAACTTTTATGGATAAAACTTATACTTTAAAAAGTTCTACTGACATTATACATTCATTAAAAGCCGGGGGGTTTGACGCTTTTTCTTTGGCCAATAACCATATAATGGATTTTGGATGGAAGGGAGTAAAAAATACTCTTAAACTCTTAGAAAAATATAAAATTAAATACAGCGGCGTGGGTAAGAATTTAGAATCTGCCCGGAAGCCGGCCGTCATACAAAAAAACGGTTTCAAGGTAGCTTTGCTTTCCTATAACAATTCTTTGCCGTTAGAGTTTAACGCCGACGAAAAAAAACCGGGAACAAGTTTTGGGCAACACAAATATATTACCAGGGATATAAAAAATATCGTAAATAAATGCGATATTATAATTGTCTCTTTTCACTGGAGTGAAGAACTTATGGAAACCCCCAAAGACTATCAGAAAAAACTGGCCCGGACCGCCATTGACAGCGGCGCCCATATTGTATTTGGACATCATCCCCACGTTATACAGTCCGTGGAGACTTATAAAGACGGTATTATAGCTTACAGCTTGGGAAATTTTATCTTTGGAAGTTATTCCGATAAAGTCAGTGAGGGGCTACTTATGCAAATAACAGCCGGAAAATCAAAACTCCATTCCACTCATATAATTCCCATTAATATAAACAACCTCCGGGTAAATTTTAAACCTGGATTATTTTCCCAAGAAGAAGCTCAACAAGTTCTGGAAAAAATAATTTCCCTCTCCCAGCCTCATGAAACACAAATTACCATTGAGAATAATAAAGGGATAATACGCCATTCACCCTGAATATATTTTATAACACCTCCAATAACTTAAATAATTATCAATCATTGACAACTACGCGTTATTTTTATATAAATATTAGCTACAGAGAATTAATAAAAGGAGAAATTTTTAAATATGACAAAATTACCAACAGGTAGACATACACAGGCTATAAAGGCAGCAAGAAAGAGTAAAGAAAAGTATGAAAAAAATAAGACTCTGCGCTCCCGGGCCAGAACTTATCTGAAGAAAGCCAGGGAAGCAGCTGAAAATGGCGAGATCCAAAAAGCTAAAGAAATTCAGCCCAAAGCAGTTAAATACATCGACCGGGCTGTTTCAAAAGGCTTATATCACTCTAATAAAGCTGCCAGGTTAAAAAGCCGTCTGGCAAAAAAAATCAACAATTCATAAATTTTATACTGAACAGTTCCAATAAAATTGCATTATCCGTTGAACTGTTTTTTATTTTAACATCGGTTTTTTGAAGCATATCGTAGCTGTTTAAAAGTTCTTTTACAGTAAACTTTTTTAATTTGCTGCACAGTCCCCGGTTAAAATAATAATTTAATCCCATCTTTTTTATAATTTTCTTTTCAGAAAGACCTTCCCTCATAAGTTGACGGCCAATTATTAACTTTTCTATCTTCCATCTGAGCATTCCCACTATTCTAATGGGATCTGTATTATATTCAAGCAGATTTTCAAGCAGTGAAAGCGCTAATTTTTCTTCTTTCTTTTCAAGAGCGTCCAGATAGCCAAAAATATCTTCTTTTTTATGAGTACCGGCAATTTTTTTCACTTCTTCGATAAAAATTTTTTGTTTTTCGGGAAAGGCTGTGGCTATTTTTTCTATTTCGTTATTTAAATTATAGAGATTCTGCCCACACAAAAATAAAAGTAAATTTGCCCCCTCTTCAGTTATACTCTTTCCGTGAGACCGAAATTTCTTTTTAATCCAGCCCGGTAAATTATTCTCATAGGGAGTTTTCACTTCCGTAGTAAGAGACTTTTTTATTTTTCCGGGCTTTTTTTGAGTCTTTATTACAAGTACGTTCTGAGCTTGAGCAAGGCTTTTTTTTTGCAGTTTTTCTCTTACTAAATCTGTAAATTCCGGAGAGGAAAATAATCTTCCGCCGTTGGAAACAACTATAAATTTACATTTTCCGAAAAGGGTGTCGGTTAAAATCTCTTCCTGGAGAATTCCTACTGTAATATCTTTGCCATCCATTTTTATGTGATCACAACTGCCGTACTTATTATTAAGCTGGTCTAAGAGGAGTTTTATTATCTCATCTTTGGTATAGTTATTTTCTCCGGTAAGTAAATAGGCAGGTCGGATTTTTCCGGAGGATATTTCCTTTTTAAGTTTACCGGCTACTCCCATCCGTAAAGGGTCCTGTTTAAAATTTTTTCAGACGCCCTTTCAATAAGTCTTTCCCAAGCTTCATCTTCAGTCTCAGTAATACCTTCAGTATCACCGACATAGTAAGTTACGGAAGTTTCAATTCCCCCGGAATAATCCTCCCGTTTTTCCTCCCAGAGTTTTACTTCTCTTTGCATATCATAATAAGTTAAATTCACTATCATAGTCAACCGGTATTCTTCGGTAATAAAATTTTCATCATAAGAAATGGGGATTTTTTTGTACTCGTATATTGTACCTTCAAGTATGGAATCAGCATTATCAGAATTTTTCACCGTTAATCTTCCCTCTCTTATAAACTGGTCTGTAACTTCCTCGGTAAGTTTTTCGGAAAAGTCTATTTGATCGGTCTCATTTTTAAACTGTTTTATGCGGATGCTCTGGATACTGTCCGGAACTATCTCCATTGGCTGATAAGCCCCGCAGCCGGTCACTCCCATAAATAACAAAAAGAAACCGAATTGAAAAAATTTTTTTCTAATTCCCATTTTACTCCTTGTCTTTAACTACAAAGTTTATAATTTTTTCCGGAACATATATTTCTTTAACTATTTCCCTGTCTTTTATATATGATACAATTTTTTCGTGCTCTTTTGCAAATTTCATTATTTTTTCTTTATCCAAATCCGGGTCAACCTTGATCTTAGCTCTGAGTTTACCGTTTATAGTAATGGGAATTTCAACATCGGGCTTTTTATTCTCCAATACTTCTCTATCAAACCGGGGCCAGTCAACTTTATCCAGACTTTTTTCAAACCCCATATTTTCCCACATTTCATTTGCTGCATGGGGGATAAAAGGACTCAATAAACTTACAGCTGTTTTTATCCCGGCGGCTCTCTGTGCAGAACCCGGCTCGTAATTTTTCAATTCATTCATAAATTCCATAATTTTGGCTATAGCCGTATTAAAATGATTCCTCTGTGTTATATCTTCGGTCACTTCTTTAACTGTTTTATTTACTAAAAATTTAAACTTATCATCTACACCTTCTCCGCCGGATTTCTCTAATCCCGGCTGAGAAATATATTTAGAATCTTTTTCTTCCTCTACCATATTCCAGACCCGCTTTATAAATCTGTAGCTTCCTTTTAACGCCTCGTCCGACCAGTCCAGATCCTTTTCGGGAGGAGCGGCGAAAAGAATAAATAACCGGGCCGTATCCGCACCGTATTCCTCAATAATTCTCTCGGGATCTACCACGTTGCCCAGGGACTTACTCATTTTGGTCCCGTCTTTTAATACCATCCCCTGACACAATAAATTTTTGAACGGTTCATTAAAATCCAGAAGGTCTAAATCTCTGAGAACCCGGGTAAAAAAGCGGGCGTAAAGCAGATGCATAACCGCATGCTCTATTCCCCCTATGTATTGATCAACCGGCAGCCATTCATTTACATCTTCTTTTTTAAAGGGTAGTTCGCTGTTTTTGGGATTTATATATCTTAAAAAGTACCAGGAAGAATCCACAAAAGTATCCATGGTATCGGTTTCCCGTCGGGCCTTTTTATTGCACCGGGGGCACTTAACATTCTGAAAATTACTGCTGGTTTTTAAGGGATTTCCTTTACCTGTAAATTCAACATCATCAGGCAATTCAACGGGCAGATCTTCTTCCCTTACAGGTACCGTACCGCAATTTTCGCAGTATACTACGGGTATGGGGGTGCCCCAGTATCTTTGACGGGAAATTAGCCAGTCCCTTAATTTATACTGCACAGATTTCTCACCCTTACCCTTTTTATTTAAATATTTTGTTATCTTTTCGCGGGCAGTTTTTGAATCAAGGCCGTTAAATTCACCCGAATTAACCAGTTCTCCTTCCCCCTCGTAGGCTCCGTCTATCTTTGAGAAATCCTGTTCCCCCCGGATTACTTCTGTAATTTCCAGATTATATTTTCTGGCAAAGTCATAGTCCCGCTGATCATGGGCCGGCACACACATTATTGCTCCGGTCCCGTATTCCATAAATACAAAATTGGCCACATAAATAGGTATATTTTTTCCGGTTACCGGATTAACCGCATCCGTCCCCAGGTATACCCCCCGTTTATCTTTTACGTCTTTATTCTGGGCATCTTCAGCAGCCGTCTCATCTATAAATTTTTTAATCTTTTCTTTATTTTCACTGGCGATTTCCATTACATCCGGGTGTTGAGCGGCCATAAGAAGAAAAGTGGATCCGTAGAGCGTATCCGGCCGGGTGGTAAAAACAGGGATACTCTTATCCTCTCCTTTTATCTTAAAATCTATGACAGTTCCCTTAGATCTACCGATCCAATTTTTTTGCTGTAATTTCACAGCATCAGGCCAGCCCTCTAAATCTTCAAGCCCTTCAAGCAATTCCTGGGCGTATTCGGTAATTTTAAAATACCACTGTTCTTTTATTTTAAGTTCTACTTTAGAAGAGCAGCGCCAGCATTT
>JBNJDT010000015.1:0-33775 GCA_051745145.1 Elusimicrobiota bacterium | reverse complement strand
AAATTTATTTTACAACCTATAAAAATTTAGATAGAATAAGAATGCTTTAAAAAGCCTAATATTTAAAAATGTTGAAAATTTTAAAATCTAAATATGGACATTAAAAAAAGCAATAAATCTAATAAGTTACGAATTTTATTTATTATCAGCTATGCTGTTAATATGATACTTATGTTATTGTCATGGATTATTTTATCCGGTGATGTAGCTATTCACTACGGGTCCGGGGGAGTAGCTGACAGGTGGGTTTCCAGCTTTACACATTCTTTTAATTTTATGGTTTTACATACCGGTTTATTTATACTCTTTTATTTTTTGCCCAGATTAACTTTCAGCATACCGGATAAATGGCTATTTATCCCTAATAAAGATTACTGGCTTACTCCCGAAAATAAATCCAAAGCGGCAGATAAATTATCCGGTTTAATATATAAATACGGCATATCTGTTTTTATATTATTATTTGGAGCTGGTATTTTATCCATACAGGCCAATCTCCAAAAACCTGTAGAACTTAATGTATCACTTCTCTTAATTTTTGTCTTTTTATTTGCAGTTTATTCTGTCGTGTGGAGTATTGAACTTGTAAAAGTATTTGATATTCCGGAAAAAGAATCCCCATCTTACAATAACACCTAATTGGAAACTAAAACTATAAATATTATCTGGAAGTTTTTTAATGATGCAGGTTACGGTGGTAGAAAATCCGAATTTAAACAGTAATTATTTTTTAGCTCCGGATTTTTTTAAAAGTTTCACTATCTGCGGGTCTCCCATCCGGGAAGCCAGTATCAAAGCAGTGTGACCTTCTTTGTTTTTGATATTAAGGTCGGCCCCGGAATCAATTAACAGTCTTACCGTGTGTAAGTGATTATAAGTTATTATGGGGGAGGCTGCCTTCATAAGCGCAGTTTCTCCTTTGTTGTTTTTAGCATTAATATTAGCTCCGGCATCTATTAAAGCTTTAGCCGTTGCGGTATTTCCTCTTTCAGTGGCCCACATAAGAGCAGTTTCACCTTTTTTGTTTTTAACATTTACATCACTCCCCGCCCGGATAAGAGTTCTTACTATCTGGATTGGCTCCTTATCTCTTATGGGAGTTTTTGTAGCCATCATTAAAGCTGTATTGCCATTTATATTCTTTTTGTTAATTTCAGCACCGGCATCTATTAGGGCCTGGGCAATTTCGCAGTTACCAACGATGGCAGATTTTAACAGCGGAGTCTCGCCGGCTTTATCTTCGGCATTGACATCTGCACCGGCTTCTAACAGGGCCTTTGTAATATCTAAGCAGCCTGATCCCGCGGCCCACATAAGAGCTGTTATTCCGGACTCAGTACTTTTTTCCACCTCGACATCGGCCTCTAATAGAGTTTTAACTAATTCGACCGAGCCGCATTTTGCCGCCTGCATTAAAGGAGTGACATTTTCCGGCGACGCTTCAGTTACGTTGGCCCCGGATTTTATTAGAGCGTTGGCCGTCTTTAATTTTCCGTATTCTATAGCCAAAAGAAGTGCTGTTTTGCCTTCTGAGTTTTTAGCGTTTATTTTAGCGCCTGCTTCTAATAAATCGGTCACTATTTCAATATATCCTCTTTCTCCGGCCCAGGTTAGGGCAGTTCCGTCAAAAGGGCCGGATTCATTTACGTTTACATCCGACTGTATCAACTGCTTGACTTTAAATAAATCTCCTTCTTTGGCGGCGTTAATGAGTTCTTCCATATTTTAACCTCCTAATTTATGTTAAAAATTTTATATTTTTTGTACTGTTTAGCTAAACTTATTAAACTGAATTTTCTTTATTATAATACTAAATCTTAAATATTTTGTAAAAATAGAATAGAAAAATTTGACATACTAATAAATAATAAGAATAATTTTAAAAGTTTAAAACTGTATTAAATAAAGGCTATATTGTGAACAATAAAAAACTAATTATTAAAAATTTGTCAATGAAGTATAAAGATAAATATGCCGTGCGCAATTTATCTTTAGAAGTCGAAAAAGGGGAGATATACGGGTTCTTAGGTCCCAATAGGGCCGGTAAAACAACTACAATAAATATAAGCTCGGGATTAATGCTACCCACCGAGGGCGATGTTATTATATGCGGAAAAAGTATTATAGATAATCCCAAGCAGGCTAAAAAGAAACTTGCTTTAGTGCCGGACCACCCCGATTTGTATCCGTATATGTCCCCGGTAGATTACATCTCTTTTCTGGTATCTATATATGATCTGAAACCGGAGCCTACCTTCCGGAGAGCCGAAGAATATTTCAGGGAATTTGAAATTTATGATGCCCGCATGAAAATTATAGATTCCTTTTCTCTGGGTATGAAACAGAAGTTACTCTTTATATCCGCTTTTGTGAGAAAACCGGAAGTAATTATAATAGATGAACCCATGGTGGGGGTAGATCCTTTGTCGGCTCAGAAATTAAAAAAGGAGATAAAAAAACTGGCTTCTCAGGGAACAGCTATATTTATGTCCACTCATATTTTAGATATTGCCACCCAGCTTTGTGACCGGATATCAATAATTAATAAGGGGAAAATTGTTAATACGGGAACGCTTGAGGAGTTGAGAAAGAAAGCCAATCTCGGGGATTCTAATTTGGAAAGTATTTTTATAAAGCTGACCAGTGAAAGAGATAAGTAATTTATTTTTACTTAAGCTAATAAATTTTAAGAATAAAATTTTGCGCAGCAATAAAAAACACTGGCTGCGGTTTTTAATAATTTCTGTACTGGTTTTTATCTATATATATGGGGGACAGAAAATATTTTATTATTTATTTACCCGGCTGGGAAAAGATCTTGAGCTGGCCCGGGTAGTGGCTTCTAATATAATACATATGATTTTTGTGGGGTTGTTCGGTTTTGTCATTTTCAGCGGTTTTTTTTCTACTATAAAAAATATTTTTTATCCCGGAGATATGGATTTTTTACTTTCCCACAGCTTAAGTTTCTCAACTATTTTTAGCGTTAAATACGCGGAAACTCTTTTTACGATTTCCTGGATGGTTTTTACGGCAAGTATTCCCATATTTATAGGCTATGGTCGTTTTTTGGCGGTTCACTGGTATTTTTATCCGGTTACTTTTTTAGTCTTATCTTTTTTTATACTGATTCCGGCCAGTATTGGTATAGGGGCTAATCTTATAATGGTAAAGACTTTTTCGAAAAAGGCAGTTACGGTAATTACTTTTATTCTGGGATTAGCACTTTCCATTGTTGTTGTTTTTTATCTAAATAAAATGAATAGGGAATTGATAATAACGGAAAATGTTACCGAAAGACTATTTGACTTTCTGGTGAGAATCGATGAAGTACTGGAGTCTAAAGTGGGGTTTAATCCGGTCTATATTGCCTCTAATTCCGTTATTAATCTGGCCTATAATAATATTGACAAATTCTACGCTAATTTCTACAGGTTGGCGGGAGAGAGCATAATATTATTTTTTTCAATGTTATTTTTCTTTCCCGGTATATATTCTAAAAAACTCTTTGCCTACAGATTAGATTTTAAAAGAACGATAATAAGTAAAAATAGTAATTTTAATAAGAAAAGCAGGAACTGGTGGCTGTGGAAAAAAGAGCTGCATAATTTTATAGATGACATTATTTACTGGCCCCAGGTGTTTATAATTGCAGGGATAATAGTAATATACGGGCTTCACGTAGACGGGTTAACTCAAATTTCCGTCCAGTCAATATTAAATGTTCCCGTAGTTATTAATAATGGCTTTGTTGGTCTTATAGTTGTTTCGCTGGCCGGTAGATATATTTACCCGTCACTGTCGGGAGAAAACGGTTATTACTGGATTTTAAAAAGTGCTCCTTTAAAATTGTCGGAATGGATGTATAAGAAATTTTTTGTACATTTTATTGTTTTGCTTGCCGGGGCTGAATTTATGGTTACGGTTTTTAACTTGAGACTCGGCGCATCGTTAGCTATGCATATTATTTCCTGGATAAATATTATGGTTACTGTAATTTCTATTACTGTTTTAGGATATTTTTTTGGAGTATTATTTTTAGATTTTAAGGAATCCGACATCTGGAAACTGGCCACTAATTCCGGGGGAATCTTATTTTTGTTAACCGGCTTTATTACAGTTAGTTTTATATTGAATGTACTATTAATTCCTCATGTAATGATTGCCGGGCTTAAACTGGATACAATTGTTTTAGGTTCTCTATTTATTATGATATGTGCGGGTTTTATGTTTAGGATAACTACAAATTTGTTAAAAAAACAGTATTACTAAAATTTATTAAGTAATTTTAAACGGAGAAGGGAAGGTAAAATTTTAAAAATAGATAAAAATAATTAAAATATATATTCATATCATTGTTTAACTTTAAACGGGGAATTTTGTCAAAAAGCCAAAATTTTGATAGTATTACCTTTAAAGAATTTTAAAAATTAGTATAAAAGGTAGGTTTTAATTTGAATCTGTTGACAAATTAAATTTAAATTGATAAAAATTATAGGAAATAATTAACTAAATTAAGGAGGTAAATATGGCAGTCCCAAAGCGAAGACAGTCAAAATCCAGAACTAATAAACGTCGTTCATCTAAAAAAATTAAATCCACTAACTATAGTTTCTGTCCCAATTGTGGAGCAGCTAAGTTACCCCATCGTGTTTGTACCGAGTGTGGTACATATAAAGATCGGGTGATTTTTGGTGATAAAGAACAGGAGAAATAAAGTTGAAAATTGCAATAGATGCTATGGGGGGAGACAGAGCGCCCGGACCTAATATTAAGGGCGCCATAAAAGCTTTAGAACCCGATGGTCTGGGAAACGTTGTCCGCAAGGACAATATTGAAATAGTTTTAGTGGGAAAGAAAAAAGTAATAAAAAAAGAGCTTTCAAAGTTAAATGCCGGCGCTCTTCCCATTGAGATAAGAGACGCTTCTCAGGTGATAGAGATGGGGGATTCACCCATGAGAGCGGTTACCAAAAAGTTGGACTCTTCCCTTGTTGTCGGGGTAAATCTTCTGCACGAAGGTAAAGTGGACGGACTTGTTTCTGCCGGGAACTCCGGGGCATTCATGGCCGCGTCCGCAATAAATCTCGATAAATTAAGAGGCGTAAAAAGACCGGCGATAGCTTCTATTTTCCCCACTTTAAAAGAGCCCTGCGTGATAGTGGATGCCGGAGCTAATGCAGAATGTAAACCCAAACATCTGTATCAGTTTGCCCTGATGGGGGAGGCCTACGTACGGGATGTCTATAAAAGGCGCATTCCCCGTATCGGGCTTGTTAGCATGGGCCATGAAAAAGGAAAGGGAAATAAACTTACCCGCTCAACTTATAAAATGCTTATGAAGAGCGATGTGAATTTTATCGGTAATATTGAAGGAAATGATATAATCACAGGGGATGTGGATGTGGTGGTGTGCGATGGATTTACCGGAAATATAATTCTTAAATTTGGGGAAAGCATAGCCGGCAGTATGGTAAAAATGCTCAAACGGGAAATAGATAAAAATTTATTAAGAAAAATAGGAGCCGGTATAATGAAAGGTGCCTTTTCCGATTTGAAGAAAAAAGTTTTTTATGAAGAAATCGGTGGAGCACCTCTGCTCGGGCTTGAGGGAACGTGTATAATATCTCACGGAAATTCCAACGCCAAAGCAATTAAAAATGCCGTAAATGTGGCGGCCGAGTTTATTGAACAGGACGTGAATAAGCATATAGAAGAGAATTTATAATGGATAGAATTAAAATAACCGGAACGGGCTCTTATCTGCCGGAAGAAGTTTTAAGTAATGAAGATCTTGAAAAAATGGTGGATACAAGTGACGAGTGGATTACCCAGCGAACAGGCATAAAAGAAAGAAGAATAGCTTCTGAAGAGCAGTCGGCCAGCGATCTGGCCAAGAGAGCCGGTAAAAAAGCCATTGAGGATGCGGGAATAGATATTCAGGATATTGATCTTGTTATATGTTGTACCATTACGCCGGATATGGTGTTCCCGGCGACAGCATGCCTGATAAAAGAAAAATTGGGAATTAAAGATGCCGCCGCTTTTGATGTGGAAGCGGCATGCACCGGATTTATTACCGGCCTTTCTGTGGGCGAAGGAATGCTGAAAACCGGAAATTATAAGAACGCCCTGGTAATTGCCAGTGAGGTACTCTCCCGGATAACGGACTGGCAGGATAGAAATACCTGCGTACTTTTTGGAGACGGTGCGGGTGCGGCGGTTTTGACCGCTTCTGAAAAGAATGATGGTATTTTATCTTCATATTTGGGAGCCGACGGCAGTTATAAAAATCTTTTAAGGCTCCCCGCCGGTGGCTCAGAAAAACCGGCTTCCGAAGAGACAGTAAAGAAGGGGCTCCACTATATGAAAATGGCCGGGCGGGAAACTTTTAAAATAGCTATAAAAAAGATGGCCAAAAGCGTTAAAAAAGCTCTCAAAAGAGCCGATCTTTCCTCAGAAGATATTGAAATACTTATTCCCCACCAGGCCAACTTAAGGATAATAGAGTCGCTGGCTAAGGTGTTAAAAGTGGATTTAGACAGAGTATTTGTCAATATAGAAAAATACGGCAATATGTCCGCGGCCACTACGGCAGTGGGGTTAGATGAAGCAGTTAAGGAAAACAATATCGGAGAAGGTGATATTGTGCAACTTGTTGCTTTTGGCGGCGGGTTGACATGGGGATCTGTAGTAATAAAGTTTTAGAAAGGATAAGATATACAATTTATGAGTAATGACAAAACAGTAATTTTATATCCGGGACAGGGTTCTCAAAAACCGGGAATGGGCCGGGAATTTTTTGAACCGGGAAACTGGTGCGATAAAATGTGGTCGGAAGCCAATGAGATTTTAGGCTACAATTTAAAAGAAATTATATTTGAGGGCTCGAAAGAAAAATTAAAAGACACAAAAATTACTCAGCCGGCTGTCTATATGACTGAAATGATTATCTACCGGGCTTTAACTCAAAAAGGTATAAAACCGGATGCCGTCGCCGGTCACAGTTTAGGGGAATACGGTGCGGTAGTTACCAGCGGCGCTTTAAGCTGGCAGGACGGATTAAAATTGGTAAATTTTAGGGGGGAAGTATTTGCCAGGGCCGCTGAAAATAATCCCGGGGGTATGGTAGTGGTTATCGGAATGGAAGAAGAAAAACTGGAAGAAGTCTTATCCGATATTAAAGGAATTGCCGAAATAGTAAATTATAATTCCCCCGGACAGCTGGTTGTAAGTGTCCAGAGAAATATATTAAAAGATACTGTAAAAATTATTAAGGAAGCCGGCGCCAGACTGGTAAAAGAGCTTGAAGTAAGCGGGGGATTTCATTCCCCGCTAATGGATGATGCGGTTCCTGAAATGAGTAAAAAGATTGAAAGTTTTAATATAAAAAATCCCCGGATAAAATTTTATTCTAATTACACGGGTCAAGTTGTAAATTCGGCAAAAGATATTAAAAAAGTTTTGATAAAGCAGGTTAATTCACCGGTTAGGTGGATTAGCATAGTAAATAATATTTATGAAGATATAGGTGAAGGTCTTTATATAGAGGCGGGACCGGGAAAAGTTTTAAAGGGCCTGGTAAGGCGAATAAATAGAAAAATCAAATTGAAAGGCGTAAGTTCTCCCGGCGAACTGCAGAAAATTGATACCGGAGGTTAAAATGAGCCAGAATCAAAAAATAGCTTTAATAACCGGCGGCGGACAGGGCATAGGGAAAGCTATTGTCCGGGAATTATCCGATGCCGGCTGTAAACCAATAATTGTTGATGTCGATGAGAAGGCAGCTAAGAGTACTGCCCGGGAATTAGAAGGAGATTATTTTATAGCTGATGTGAGCAATACCCGGGAAGTAGAGGAAACAGTAAAAGAAATTATTGAAAAATATAACAAGATTGATATACTTATAAATAATGCCGGTATAACTCAGGATAATTATATGATCAGGATGAAAGAAAAAGAGTGGGACAGTGTCATTGGGATTAACCTAAAGGGCGTATTTAACTTTTCTCAAAAAGTAGTTAGACACTCCATGTTAAAAGCCAAAACGGGGAGTATAGTTAATATAGCTTCCGTGGTGGGGATTATAGGAAACCCCGGTCAGGCTAATTACTCTGCTTCTAAAGGCGGGGTGATATCTCTAACTAAAACCATGGCCAAAGAATTTGCCGGCCGTAATATACGGGTAAATGCAGTGGCCCCTGGTTTTATAAAAACTAAAATGACTGAAGAATTACCGGATAAAGTTAAAGAAGGTTTTTTGAAAAACATACCGTTAAATAGATTGGGCTTACCCGAAGAAGTAGCCAAAACTGTCAGGTTTTTGGCCCTGGATAATTCCAGTTATATAACCGGGCAAGTGATAAATATTGACGGTGGTTTAGTAACAGGATAAGTTAGTAAGTGTGTAGGTAAGTTATAGTAAAAAGATAAGGAGAAAAAATAATGGCATCAATCGAAGAAAGAGTAAAAGAAATTATCGGCGAACAGTTAGGTGTAGAGATGGACGAAGTAGTTCCGGAAGCTTCTTTTATTAATGACTTGGGAGCGGATTCGCTTGATACTGTGGAATTAGTTATGGCTTTAGAAGATGAATTTGATCAGGAAATTCCCGATGAAGAAGCAGAAAATATAGATACAGTGGGTAGTGCCATAGACTATATTAAAGATAACCAGTAATTTAGTTATATTCATACAGTAAATAATAATAAGGTATGATAAAATTTGGTATGGTAAATTTAGTTAAGGAGGTTTTCCTGGAAAACCCAAAAATATACTAAATTTATTGTATTTTATAAAAAGTTACTGTTTGGTTCATTTTTTAGTAGTTAAAGTTAATAAAAATATCAAGGAGATAAAATAAAAATAAGATGACCGACCAAACCGATCGACGTGTTGTAGTTACCGGCATGGGTGCTTTAACCCCCGTAGGATTAAATGTCAATGATTACTGGCAATCCCTTATTGAGGGTAAATCCGGTGTGGGAAGAATCACACAATTTGATGCAGATGAGTTTACCTCAAGAGTTGCCGGGGAGTTGAAAAATTTTGATCCCGCAGATTACGGTATAGACAGCAAACAGCAAAGGAAAGCTGATGATTTTATACTGTATTCCCTAGCGGCCAGTGACGAAGCGCTTGAAAATGCCGGGCTGGATATGGAAAAAGAGGATCCCTACAGGTGTGGAGTTATTATCGGTAGCGGAATTGGTGGATTACAGACTATAGAAAAACAGCATAAGAGATTTCTAAAGCGTGGTCCCCGTAGGATAAGTCCGTTTCTAATTCCGGCTATGATAATAGATATGGCATCCGGACAGGTAGCGATAAGGCACAATATGAAAGGGTGTAACTATGCTGTGGTCAGTGCGTGTGCTTCAAGTGCCAATTCTATCGGAGATGCTTTTAGAATGATCCAATACGGCGATGCCGATGTAATCTTAGCCGGCGGCGCTGAAAATTCAATTTCTCCGCTGGGTTTGGGCGGGTTTTGCTCAGCCAGGGCTCTTTCTACCAGGAATGACGAGCCAAAAAAGGCAAGTCGACCTTTTGATAAAGAGAGAGATGGTTTTGTTATGGCCGAAGGGGCCGGTATTTTAGTCTTAGAAGAGCTGGAACATGCTCAAAATAGAGGGGCAAATATACTGGCTGAAGTTACCGGGTATGGAGCTACTGCCGATGCTTATCATATAACTGCACCGCCTGCAGACGGGAAAAGTGGTATCGCGGCAATGAGACATGCATTAAAAGATGCAAGTATGAATCCCGAGGATATGGATTACATAAATGCTCACGGTACTTCCACTCCCTTGAATGACAAAATTGAAACAGCAGTTTTAAAAGAGGTTTTCGGTGATCATGCAAAGAATTTACCTATTTCTTCGACAAAATCGATGGTAGGACATCTTTTGGGTGCTTCCGGGGCGGTGGAAATTATAGCTTCTATTAAGACTATAAACGAAGGAATTATTCATCCAACTATTAATTATGAGAATCCGGATCCGGACTGTGATCTTGATTACGTCCCCAATGAGGCCAGAAAAACCCAGGTAAGTTCAGCTCTTTCTAATTCTCTGGGTTTTGGAGGACATAATTGTTCTATAATCGTCGAAAAATTCGACGGGTGAGATAGAGGCTGTTGGAAAAGATCAGTAAGCAGCTGGGAATAGATTTTAAAGATAAATCTTTATTAGATAAAGCTCTACTGCACAGTTCCTATGCAGCCCAGCACGGTTTAAAAAAGGATAATGAGCGCCTGGAATTTTTAGGGGATAGTATTTTAAATGCATGCGTAAGCATAATACTATACGATAAATTTCCCGGTAAAGATGAAGGGGAATTAACCCAGCTCAGAGCTAGAATAGTTTCCAGAAAATCTTTGAAAAAATGGGGTCATAAACTCAATCTTGAAGAACATGTTTTACTGGGGAATAGAATGGCAAAACATGTCAAAGACCGGGAGACCCATATAATCGGGGATACGGTGGAAGCCATAATCGGAGCTATTTATTTGGACGGCGGTTTTCAACGAGCTTATGACTTTATAAATAGTTACGTAAGAAATAAGAATTTTGATAAGATAATGGATTTTAAATCCCGGCTGCAGGAGCTCACTGTCGGCCGGCAGGGAAGTATTCCCGATTATGAAACAGTAAAAGTGGAAGGACCGCCTCACAGCCGTTGGTTTAAGGTGGATGTTAAAATTGACGGAGAAGTCTATGGAACCGGGGAGGGGCTGACTAAAAAGGAAGCCCATCAGCGTGCGGCTAAAGAAGCTTACGCCAAATTAAGTAATAATAAAGATTAAGCTTAAATTTATAAAATTTATGAACATATAACGGGATTTTGTTTTATTTTATGTATTATATTAATAACCGATAAAGGAGAAAATTTATGAATAATTACAATTTTACGGAAGAACAGTTGATGATTAAAGATCTGGCCAGGCAAATTGCCCAGGATAAAGTTAAGCCTGTCCGGGCGGAACTGGATGAAAAAAGAGAATTTCCGGAAGAAATAATGAAAACACTGGCCGACAGTGATCTTTTTGCAATATTTGTGCCCGAAGAATATGGAGGTCTGGGAGGGGGAGCTTTAGAGTTGTGTATTGTCACTGAAGAGCTTTCTAAAGTCTGTGCGGGCGTTGCGGTAAGTTATGCGGCTTCTGCGCTGGGAGCGTATCCCATAATGCTGTACGGCTCGGAAGAGCAGAAGAAAAAATATCTTCCCCAGATTGCCAGCGGTGAAAAGCTTGCGGCTTTCGGATTGACCGAGCCCAATGCCGGAAGTGATGCCAGCGGAATTGAAACTACGGCTGAAAAAGACGGTGACGATTATATTTTAAACGGCAATAAAGTTTTTATAACAAACGGTGGAGTTGCGGATATATATACCGTAGTGGCTATGACCGACAAATCCCGAGGACCCCGCGGAGCTTCGGCTCTTATTGTGGAAAAGGGCACAGATGGATTTGATTTCGGAAAAGAAGAAGATAAAATGGGAATAAGAGCTTCGGCTACCAGAGAGCTGGTATTCGACGAGTGCCGGGTGCCCGTGGAGAATCTGCTTAAAAGAGAAGGATTGGGCTTTATAGTGGCAATGAAGACTTTTGATAAATCCAGACCGGGGATAGGGGCCCAGGCAGTGGGAATCGCCCAGGGCGCTATTGACGAAGCGGTAAAGTATGCCACTCAGAGAATACAGTTTGGCAGACCTATATCCTCTTTTCAGGCCAACAGGCATAAGATAGCGGAATTATCCACTAAAACCGAGGCGGCCCGGAATCTGGTATATCGTGCGGCCCGGATGGTGGATAGCGGTAAGAAAGATGTATCTAAGATAAGCGCCATGAGTAAATTGTTTGCTTCAGATGTGGCCATGGAAGTGACCACTGAAGCTGTTCAGATTCTAGGAGGATACGGCTATATGAAAGAATATCCCCTGGAAAAATATATGAGAGATGCTAAAATCACCCAGATTTATGAGGGCACTAATGAGATACAAAAGGGTATAATAGGACAGGAAGTTATAAAAGAAAGTAAATCAAAGGCCTAAAAAAATGAAAATAGTTGTATGTATTAAACAGGTTCCCGATACTACCGATGTAAAAATTAATCCGGAAACTAATACCCTGGTAAGGGAGGGGGTTGAATCTATAATTAACCCCTTTGATATGTATGCCATAGAAGAGGCTTTGCGGATTAAAGAGAAATTAAACGGGGAGGTTATAGCTCTTTCCATGGGCCCGCCCCAGGCGGAAGAGGCCCTGAAAGAAGCCATAGCATTAGGCTGCGATGACGGGATTCTGCTTACGGACAGAAATTTTGCCGGAGCGGATACCTGGGCTACTTCCTATACCCTGGCCCGGGGAATAAAGACTATAGGGGAAGTTGACCTTGTAATTTGCGGTAAACAGGCCATAGACGGGGATACCGCCCAGGTGGGACCCGGAGTAGCAGAAATGCTTGATTTTCCGTGTATTACTTATGTGGGGAAAGTCGATGAAATAGATGAAGAAGGTATCCAGGTCAGGCGGATGATGGAGGACGGCCACGATGTAGTTCAGTCCTCGTTACCCTGTTTAATGACCGTAGTTAAGGAAATTAATGAACCCCGGATGCCATCGCTGAGGGGAAAAATGAAAGCTAAAAAGGCAGAAATAGAAAAGCTTAATGCCGCTGATATTGCCTGTGAAATTGATAATATAGGCCAGGTTGGTTCCCCTACGGTAGTGGAGAAAATATTTGCGCCTCCCCAAAAAGAGAAGGGCAAGATTTTAAAGGGGGAGCCGGAAGTTACGGCAAAGAAATTAGTTACGGAATTAAACGATAAAGGAATTATATAATGCCAATAAAAGTAAATTCTGATAAGTGTTCGGGTTGCGGAGTTTGTGTAGATTCCTGTCCGTTTAATGTAATAGAAATTGTAGACCGGGCTGAGGTAGGCAAAGAACATCCTAAATACGATAAAATTGCTAAAATAAATGAAGGATGCAATCTCTGCGGAGCCTGCGTGGACGCCTGCCCGCTGGGAGCAATTTCTATAACTGAAGTAGAGAAAAAACCCAAGGTAAATATTAAGGATTACACCGATATCTGGGTCTTTGCAGAACAGAAAAAGGGCGAGGTTCAGGAAGTTGCTCTTGAACTTTTGGGCAAGGGCAGAAAACTGGCGGATGACCGCGGCTGCAAGCTGTGCGCTGTACTTTTAGGTAAGGATATATTGGACGAAGCGGAAAAACTGATAGAATATGGAGCCGACAAAGTCTATGTAGTTGAAAGGGACGTTCTTGAAAATTTTAACGATGAGCCCTATACAGAAGTTTTGAGTTATCTTATCCAGGAGTATAAACCGGAAATAATTTTGATGGGGGCAACTACAATCGGGCGTTCTTTTGCCTCCCGGGTAGCGGCCAGAATTGACACCGGGCTTACGGCCGACTGTACGGGATTAGCTATTGATCCGGATAGTAAAGTGCTTCTTCAGACCCGTCCGGCATTCGGGGGCAATATTATGGCCACCATACTTACAGAACATCATCGCCCCCAGATGGCAACGGTACGCCATAAAGTTTTCCAGCCCTTAAAGCCGGATAGCAACAAAGACGGAGAAATAATTGAAGTGGATTATCCCGAAAAACTAAAGTCCAAGACTAAAATAATTGAAATAATAAAAGATGAAACGCAGAAGGTAAATTTAACTGACGCCGATATTATTGTTTCGGGGGGGAGAGGACTCGGAAAACCTGAAAATTTTGAGCTTATAAGAAAGCTGGCCGGCCTGCTGGGCGGGGCAGTGGGAGCTTCCCGGGCGGCAGTGGATGCCGGCTGGATACCCTATTCCCACCAGGTCGGGCAAACGGGTAGAACGGTAGCTCCAAAATTGTATATTGCAGTTGGAATTTCCGGAGCTATACAGCATCAGGTGGGAATGAGATCATCGGATGTTATTATAGCTGTAAATAAGGACCCCAATGCCCCGATATTTGATATTTCCAATTATGGAATAGTGGGAGATCTTTTTGAAGTAGTCCCGGAATTAATTAAAAATATTAAAAAAGAAAAATAGCAGAATTTGTTTAAGAGATGGTAAAGTAATTAGATTACTAAAGAGGTAAAGCAATGTTTATTATGATGAAAAAATCAACAAAAAGAATTTTAACCGGAATAGTAGTTATAGTCGTACTGGCACTTATTGTCTGGGGCGTTAAATACCGTTTTAATATTCCGGCCGCCCGGGGCGATACTCTGTTACAGTATATCCCAGCGGAAACTGAACAGAAAAAACCTCTTGTAGGAGTAGCGGGGGTTAAGGGGGTTGCTGATAATTATAAGGCATTAAAGAAAACAAATTTTTATAATGCTCTGGTTAAAAGTGACTTTTATGAAAATATAACCGACACTTCTGGAAAAGAATCCGATCCTGTAAAATTAAATTTAGACGGAGAGGAAGTAAAAGCTGAAACTATTCTGGATATAATAGCCCAAAATAGTGTTGCTGCCGCCTATGTGGCTTCCTCTAAAGACGCTGATTATAACTACATCATGGTATCCCAATTTCAGGATGTAACCGGGTTGAAAGAAAAATTTTTCGAACGGTCGGCGGATGAAGAAAATATTGTCGATACATACCGGGGAAGTGGAATCCAAAAGTTTTCCGAAAATAGCTTTTATACTGTCGCCGACGGAAAAGTTTTTGCCTCCGATTCTTTAAGTTTATTGAAAAGGAGCATGGATTTAATATCTGCCGAAGCGGATTTTGAAAATTTTAATTCGAAATACGGATGGATTAAAGATAAAAGAGACAGTACCGCCGATGCATATATTTTTATAAATAACGAAAAAGGAACCCGGCTGATGGAGGAAATTTACCCTGACGGTATAGATATGGATACCGTTAAAACATTTATAGGGCCTCCCAATATTTATCAGGAATATAATTTCGATGGGGGATTGGAAGTAAAATCTTATAGATACCAAAAAGAAAAATCAGAATCGAAAAGAAGCAGTAAATCAAAATTCATCGATCTAATGCCCGCAGAACCGATGTTAGCCGGGGTAATAAATGATTTTAGTGTAGAGGAAAATTTTGAAGATTTAAAGGATACAGAGTTGCTTAATTTACCGGAAGAAATAGATATGAAGACATTAGATTCCTATGTCGGAGACGAGTTTGGTTATGTTCTGGGAAAAGTTACTTCATCGAGAATTGAAAAGATGCTGCCTTCCGGAATATTATTAATAGAAGCTAACAAAACAAAAGGTGCGAAAAGTCTAATCAAACTTATCACTGAAAGTATGGGTATTGACTTGGAAAATAAGACCTATAACGATGTGGAGTATCAACAGGGCGGGGTCCCGATTTTACTGGGGCAGAAGCTGGCAGTCTGTATAGGTAAAATAGATTATCAGGGTAAAGATATCGTTGTTTTAACCAGTTCAAAGGACAGTTTTGAAGAAGTAGTCGATTTTACTCGCGGTGACGGAAAAAGTTTGAATAAAAGTTCTATCTGGAAAGAAATAACACCTTTTTTGCCAGCTAAATATTACAGTTTTAAATATGCTGATATAAACAATTTCACTAATTCCATAGGTAAGAATGCCGTCCGTCTAATCGGTAATGATACTGCTTTAATTAATTTGCTGGCGGTAGAACCTCTCAGATGGCTGCAGCCGGCGGGTAGTGCTACTAATATAGAGGGAAATATTATTACGGTCCGGTCCTATTTTCCAACCCGGGATTTAGATGAGGAAAGCTGGAGTGAAATTATTGCAGCTACCGATAAATATATTTCTCAATAAAAGTTATTAGATTAACGGAATAGCACTGTAATGAAAATTCATAGAGGATCCCGTATTTTAGTGCAAGTAATTATCGGGGGCCTACTACTGGGGGTATTCCATCCGGCATTTGCCCTTTCCCGAGTCCCTAAAACTATAATAAAAGTTGGATTCTTAACGGGAGAGAATGAAATACATGTTAAAAATTATTCTAAGTTTGAAGCTGTTGATATTAATACCTCGGAAAAGGAAATATTAGAGCCCGGGAAAAATTATACAGTTCAAAAATCCGGGGACGGGCTGTCAGTCGGAGAATTAAAGTTTGGAAGTGTGATTCGTTTTGTGTCAGCCGACGATACAGAGTATATAAGAATAAACGGGCGCCGGTACCGGGATACTGTTATTATCCGGAAGGCAGAGAACGGGACTTTGACTGCCGTTAATGAACTGGGAGTTGACGGATATCTTTTTGGAGTTCTCCCGGTAGAAGTCTCTCCCGAATGGCCGATAGAATCCCTGAAAGCGCAGGCAGTGGTCTCCCGTACTTTTATTATGAATAATATAGGTAAATATGAGAGTAAGGGATATGATCTTTCGGCCGATGTCTTTTCCCAGATGTACAAAGGTGTAGAAGTAGAAAATCCATCTTCCAACCGGGCGGTCAGGAAAACTTCAGGGCAGGTTTTGACCTATAACGGTGAATTAGCCCGGGCCTTTTTTTTCTCAAGTTGCGGGGGATACACCTCAAATATTAAAAATGTATGGGGTTCGTATTTGCCTTATATGAAAGGGGTTACCTGCGGTTATTGCCGTGATTCTCCCAGGTACAGGTGGGAAAAGAGAATTTCTCCTTCCGTCCTGCAGGGTAAGTTAAAAAAGAAGGGATACGATATAGGCAAGATTAAAGATATTAAATTTTTGTCCCGTACTTCCTCTGGCCGGATAGATGAATTATTACTAATTCATTCTAAAGGGCGCACAGCTTTAACCGGTCATTCTTTTCGCATGGCCATCGGACCGGATATAATAAAGAGCACGCTTATGTCTATAAAAAGAGATGAGAAAAAGTTTAGTTTTTACGGACGGGGCTGGGGACACGGCGTGGGAATGTGCCAGTGGGGGGCAAAGGGTATGGCCGAAGAAGGGTATAAATACGACGATATATTGAGATTTTATTTCCCGGGTACCCAAATTGAAAAGTGGGCGTATTAGTTTTTAATACCGGTGAACTTTAAAAAAAAAGAGTAATAATCAGCAATGAGTAGATTAAATTATAAACTTCCCGATGAGAAAATAGCGCTCCATCTGGCCGATCCCCCTCATAACTGCAAATTAATGGTCATTAAACTTCCCTCCGGACAGGTAGAGCACAAAAGATTTTACAATATAGTTGACTATACAGATGCCGGCGCTGTATTTGCGGTAAATGACAGCAAGGTAATTCCCGCCCGGCTGCACGGCAGAAAAACTACCGGCGGCAAAGTGGAATTTTTATTACTGGAAAAAAAGAAATCATCTGATACCAGGGGGCAAATCTGGCGGGCCTTTGGAAAACCGGCGGCCAGGTTGAGGGGGGGAATGCATATAACTGTAAACGGTTCTAATAATAAAAAAACAGAAATCAAAATAATTGAAAAAAAAGATAAAGGCGTTTTTCTGTTAAAAACCCCCAAAAATATTTTTGATTTCGGATATACGCCGTTACCTCCGTATATAATATCCAGAAGAAATTTAGAAGAAGATGATTATAAAAATTATCAATCCCTGTTTGCCCGCAAACCCGGGTCGGTGGCCGCCCCGACATCTTCGCTTCATTTTACGGATAAACTTGTAAAAAGGATACGTAAAAAAGGTATTGATTTTGTGCCGTTAACTTTACACATAGGACCGGGAACTTTCAGACCTCTGGCGGAAAAACCGGATCCGGAGAGGATTAAATTAACTGAAAAATCAGCTAAAAAACTAAATAAAGCCGATAAAATAATTACCTGCGGTACTACAATGATGAGAACATTGGAAACAGTATTTAAAAAAGATAAATTCAGACCTTTTACAGGAAAGACGGGGCTTTATATAAAGCCCGGGTACAGGTTTAAAACCAGAAAGTATTTCTTAACTAATTTTCATTTGCCCGGGACCCCGCTTTTAAAAATGGTTGCAGCTTACATAGATAATTTTTTACCTGGCCGGGGCGAGAAGGTATTACTTGATTTGTATAACGAGGCTTTAAATCGGGACTATAGGTTTTTATCCTATGGCGACGGGATGCTTTTTGTGGATGAAAGGATAGATTAATTGAATAACTTTAAAATAAAAACTGAATCGAAAGAAAACCGGGCCCGGACGGGAGTTGTAAGTACCCCCCACGGAAAATTTAATACTCCGGCTTTTATGGTAGTGGGTACCCAGGGAACGGTAAAAGCTCTTACTCCGGATATGGTAAAAGAGGCGGGAAGCGAGATACTGCTTTCCAATAATTTTTATCTTAATCTGCGGCCCGGTCTGGATATAATAAAAAAGAGCGGAGGTTTACATAAGTTTATGGGGTGGGACGGTCCCATTCTTACGGATTCGGGGGGATACCAGGTATTTAGCCTTGAGGATTTAGTAAAGATTGAATCTGACGGAGTTGAATTTAGATCTCCTATAGATGGCCGTAAAATATTCTTTTCTCCCGGGGAAGTAGTAAAATCTCAAAGTATAATAGGGCCGGATATAATGATGATGTTGGATGAATGCGTATCTTATCCGAGTTCCCGGGGAAAGGCAAAAAAAGCCATGAATAGAACTTTAGAGTGGGCTGCTTTATCTAAGAAAAAATTTGAAGAATTAAACGGAAAATCTTTAACTACGGGTTTAAAACAACAGTTATTCGGAATAATCCAGGGAGGCAGCTACCCCGAACTCAGAAAAGAATCCGCAAGAAAGACGGTGGATATGGGATTTGACGGCTATGCCGTAGGGGGCGTCAGCGTGGGGGAACCCAGGAAAAAAATTCTTGAAATTATCGATTTTGTAGCAAAATATCTCCCGGAAAAGAAGCCCAGATATGTCATGGGCTTAGGAGATCCTGTAACTTTACTTAAAGCTGTTGAACGAGGTATGGATATGTTTGACTGTGTCATCCCCACCAGACACGGCCGCACTGGCTGGCTATATACTTCAGATGGGAAAATAGTTATCCGAAACGCCCCCTATAAAGAGGATTTTTCTAAACCGGACCCGGAGTGTAACTGCTACACGTGCCGTAATTTCACCCGGGCTTATCTCAATCACCTGTACCGAAGTAATGAGATTCTGAGCTCTATTTTAAATTCTTTACATAATTTAAATTTTATGGTAAACTTACTATTTAAAATTAGAGAAGCTATTGAAAATAATAATTATCAGGCCCTTAAAGAGGAAATAATATCTAAATATGAATAATAAATTCAGTTATAATGATAGGGAAATTTTAAATGAAGAGGAAGAACTTAAATACATATATTTAAGTTTAAAAGAGATGTCTGCCCGCTTGATAGAGATAGAGCAGAAGTATCCCCATGCCCAAAATTTCAAATCGGTAATAGATAAAGCTATAGCCGAATTGGAGGATGCCTCTCACCTTATAGATAGCGAGGTTCAGGCAGTCAAAGATTTAAGGAATAAAAAAAGAAAGTTGTCAGAAAATATGTATATAACAGAAAAAAGAGGTGAACAAAATGGTTGAATTATTATATGCTATGGGTGAGGCTCCCGCCGGAGCTGAACAGGCGGGATCTGTCTGGGGAAGTCTTATACCGATAATTTTAATTTTCGGGGTATTCTATTTTTTATTAATAAGACCTCAGAAAAAGCAGATGGAAAAGCACAGTGAAATGGTGGATAATATTCAAAAGGGAGATAAGATAGTGACTTCCGGGGGGATACACGGAAAAGTAACTGCTCTTAAAGGCAAGCAGATAGAAGTGGAAATAGCCTCTAATACCCGGGTATTGATAAATAAGCAGTCTGTTTCGTCGGTAATTGATAATACTAAGCAGGCCGAAGTTGTAGAAGAATAAATTCTACATTGTACAGTAGAAAAATATTGTTTGAATATGCCGAATATAATAGTCTATGAATAAAATTACGCAGTGGAAAATAACAGTAACTCTTTTGCTTTTAGGAGCGGCAGTATGGTTTTTATACCCTACCTTTAGCTGGTATTCCAAGCCTTCCCAGGAAAGAACTAAACTGAGAGAAGTTGAGGATCCCCTTGTCGGAAAAATCTTAAATCTTGGTCTTGATCTTCAGGGGGGGATGCATTTAATGCTGGAAGTTGATCTGGAGAAGGCTCCTGAAGAACTGGATAAAAAAGACGCCATGGATCAGGCCCTGGAAATTATGAGAAACAGGGTGGATCAGTTCGGGGTTTCTGAACCTTTAATAGCCCGCCAGGGGGACAGGTGGATAGTAGTTCAGCTTCCGGGCGTAAAAGAACCGGATAGAGCGCTGGACTTGATAGGGCGCACGGCATTGCTGGAATTCAGGCTTATTAGCGAAGAAGAAATTCCCGGAGAAGATGAAGAAGTGCCCGAGGGATTTGAAATTTTAGAAGACCGCCGGAGAAACCGTTTTCTGGTTGAAAAAGAAGCCGAGCTTACCGGTGCGGCACTTGAGGATGCTAAAGTAAATGTAGGCGGTGAATTCGGGCAGCCCCGGATAAATTTTTATTTAAAAGATGACGCTGCCGATAAATTTGAAGATATCACCGCAGCCAATGTAGACCGGCGTTTAGCTATTGTATTAGATGGTGTAGTGCAGTCAGCTCCGGTTATAAGAGATAGAATTCCCGGGGGACAGGGAATTATAGAAGGGCAGTTTGATATGGAATCGGCCAGAGATCTGGCTATCGTTTTGCGGGCTGGAGCTCTTCCGGCTCCTGTAAAGATAATTGAGAACCGGACCATAGGGCCATCCCTGGGAAGAGATTCAATTACCGACGGAGTTACGGCCATGCTTATAGGATTTATTGTAGTGCTCGCCTTTATGATGATGTATTATAAAAAGGCGGGGATTATTGCTGATGTGGCCCTGGTTATGAATATAATTCTGCTTTTGGGAGCTATGGCCTATTTTCGCTTTACCCTTACTTTACCCGGCATCGCCGGAATAATTTTGATCATAGGTATGGCCGTAGATGCCAATGTCCTGATTTTTGAAAGAATAAGAGAAGAGTTGAAACTTGGTAAAACTCCCCGGGTGGCTATTGATGCAGGGTACAGTAAAGCGACAACGACAATTTTAGATGCCAATATTACCACCCTGATTGCCGCAGCTTTTTTATTTCAATTCGGTACCGGTCCGGTAAAAGGTTTTGCGGTGACCTTATTTATAGGAATAGTGGCCTCGGTATTCACCGCTATTGTGGTATCTAAAACAATATTTGAACTGTTAACCCAGGAAAGGAAAATAGAGGAAATAAGCATATAATGCGGATTTTAAGTGATACTCACATAGATTTTTTAAGTAAGAGAAAAGTGGCCTTTTTTGTTTCGGTGCTACTGGTGATTTTATCTATAATTCACGTGGCTTTAAAATCTCCCAACTGGGGGATAGATTTTACCGGGGGTTCACTTGTTCATATTAAATTTGAAAAGGCGCCTTCTTCAGGTGATTTGAGAAATATTCTGGAAAAAGAGGGGTTTGTAGATAATAATATACAGCAGTTTAAAAATGAACAGATAGCCATTATCCGGGTGAGAAGCCAGGAGGACGGGGTAGTTGATAAGATAGAACAGAGTTTTAGAAAAAATTTAGAAGATAAAGAATTTACAGTTTTAAGAAGTGAAACAGTAGGTCCGGCGGTGGGGGGGTATTTAAGAGAAAAGGCAATTAAAGCTTTTTTGTTTGCATTTCTGGGTATAATAATTTACGTAGCCTGGCGGTTTAAAGGGGGAGTGTGGGGCCTGGCTGCGGTTATTGCTTTAATACACGATGTAATAATAACATTCGGGGTACTCAGTTTCACCGGGGTAACTATAAATTTACCGGTGGTTGCCGCTCTTTTAACTTTAGCCGGGTATTCTATTAATGATTCTATTGTTGTTTATGACAGAATCAGGGAAAATAGGAAACTTAAATATAAAAGTTCCTTTTTTGACGTTATAAATATAAGTATTAATGATACTCTGTCCCGGACTATAGTGACTTCGGGGACAACTTTAGTAGTCGTACTGGCATTGTTTTTCAAAGGGGGAGAAGTTTTACACGGATTTTCTGTGGCCCTTCTTTCCGGTATAATAGTGGGGACGTATTCTTCAGTTTATGTGGCCTCTCCGCTTGTTTATGCCTGGCAGAGTAAGAAAAAACAATAGTATCTAATTTAAATATATTCCCTAAAATGAAAGGGGGAAACAAATCTTTTAATATTTAATAGGTATTTGTGGTTATCCGGGGTATTAAATAAAATGAAAAAAATAAGAGGATTTAAAATTAAATTAAGGAAACGGGAAATTCTCAGAAATTTGAAATATACTTCCCGGGTTGAGAATATTGACGAAAAGACAGAAAAAATAATTCAGCAGCAAGTAGAAAATACTTATAGTTTAATTTATCCCTCCGCGGTTTATGACACCTACCTTAAAAGTTCAGAAGAATTTAAAAACTTGAAGGACGATATACTTTTTGGTTCAGAAAAAGCAGAAGGTATAGTGAAAGATTCTTTTGCAGTTACAATAATGGCCGCAACAATAGGAAAAGAGATTGAACGGGAAATTAACAGGTTGAAGAAAGATGATTTGACCCGGGCGTTCATTCTGGACGCCGGGGCTTCGGAGGCCGCCGAGCAGTCCGTGAATTTTATTTCCCGGATAATAAGAAGAGAGGCAAAAGCGGAGGAGTGTTATCTTAGCAACAGGATATCCCCCGGTTACGGAGACTGGCCCCTGGAAGCCTCCCGAAGCTTGATAGAAAAACTTCCCGTTGAAAAAATAGATATAAAAATCAACCCGGAAAGTAATATATTGGAGCCTAGAAAATCAATTACCGCTCTCCAGGGATGGATACAAGAATGAATAAGTCCGGTTCACCGTTAGTTTTTCTGGACGGAGCCATGGGTACCCGGTTAAAATCCCTGGGTGAGGAAGCTTCTACCCTGGCTAATTTAAAAGCTCCGGATACGGTGAAAAAAATTCACCGGGAATATATCAAAGCCGGTTCCCAGATTATTGAAACCAATACCTTTTCGGCCACTTCGGTGAATTACAGCAATTACAAAAAATTAAATAGACGGGGTATAAGATTAGCTAAAGAAGCTGTCGGCGAAGCATCTGCCTCCCGGAAAGTAAAAATAGCCGGTTCTGTCGGGCCCACCGGAAAAATGATAAAACCGGTAGGAAAATTAGAATTTGAAGAGGGAGTGGAGATTTTTAAAAGCCAGCTGGAAATTATGGCCAAAGAAGAAGTGGATCTTATTATAATAGAGACCATGGATGATATTCTGGAAATGAAAGCAGCTCTTCTGGCGGCCGGAGAGGTGGCCCCCGGTATCCCGGTATTTTCTACAATGACTTTTTCTGAAGGAGACCGCACTTCTACCGGCACCCCTCCTGAAGTAGCCGCCCGGGTAATGGACAGCCTGGGAGCTGATGTACTGGGGGTTAACTGTTCTTTTGGACCGGAGAAGCTCAGGGAACCGGTTAAGCGGATGAGAAGAGTTACCAAAAAGCCGATTATTGTTCAGGCAAATGCGGGTCTGCCGGAGTATAAAGATAACCGGACCGTATATAGTATGGATCCGGAAAGTTATGCGGAGAACGTTAAAAAATTAATAAAAGAAGGAGCTACTTACGTAGGGGGGTGTTGTGGCACTGATCCGGAATTTATTAAGAAGATGGTTCAAGATTTCGGTAAATTAAGTTCAGAATTCTGGGAGCCCGCTCCGGAAAAAATACCGGTTGTAATTGCTTCCAGAACCTCCTGGGCGGAATTTAACGATTTTCCGGTAGTGATCGGTGAGAGAATTAATTTAACCGCACATCCGGAATTGAAAAAATCCGACGAAAAAATCGTAAAAGAGGGTTTAAAGCAGAAAAAGGCCGGAGCGGATGCTCTGGATATAAATTTAGCTAATCAGGAGGAGAGACTGCCCCAGATTGCAGATAAGTTGTCCAGGCGGGTTGGACTGCCCCTGGTTTTGGATTGCCAGAATCCTGAAGTATTAAAAAAGACTGTCCGCCGGTGCGGCGGGGTGCCTCTTTTAAATTCAATTTCAGGGGAGGAAAAGAAACTTGAAAATCTGTTGCCGGTAGTGAAAAAATACGGAATTCCTTTTGTGGGGCTGTGTATGGATGAGGAAGGGGTTCCCAATAAGGTTGAGAAAAAGGTAAATATAGCCCGGAAGATTGTAAAGAAGACAACTCAGGCGGGTATTGCCGAAGAAAATATAATAATTGATCCGGTTGCATTTGCTCTCTCCTCGAAACCGGGGAGTGCAAGAAATACGATTAAGGCTTTAACGGAAATTGATCGGCCCACTTTATTGGGAATCAGCAATATTTCTTCCGGCCTTCCCCAGCAGGCTTTACTCAATCAGGTTTTTACCGCCATAACCGTTTACAGGGGAATTTCGGGAATAATCGTAAATCCGATGGATAAAGATTTAATGTACAATATGTATGCGTCGGCGGCGATTTCCGGAAGAAAAAGTTCTGTTAATATTAAAAAATATATTGAATATTTCTCTCCGAAAGGAGATACCTTTGAATTTGAAGATAAACTATCGCAGGCTATTTTAGAGGGAAATTCTCCAAAATCCTCTGAAATTGTCGAAAAAAGGTTGGACGGTAATACGGGACTGAAAATAATAAATCAATCGGTAATACCGGCTCTTAAAAAAGTAGGGGAAAAATACAATAAAAAACAAATTTTTCTGCCCCAGCTGATTGAGTCGGCCCGGGCCGCCCAGAAAACCATGGACATAATTTCCGACAGGATAAAAGAAGAGGGGGGGAGCTTAAATAAAAAGGGGAAAATATTAATAGCTACTGTGGAAGGTGATATTCATGACATCGGTAAAAATTTAGTTACTTTGATTTTAAAAAACCACTCCTTTAAGGTTAAGGATATGGGGGTGGATAATTCTGCCGGTAAAATAGTTGAAGAGGCCCGAAAGTGGGGAGCGGATATTATAGCTCTTTCTTCTTTGATGACAACCACAATGGGCTGTATGGAGAAAGTGGTTAAGAAACTAAAAACCCGGAATATGGATATTCCGGTGATTATCGGGGGAGCGGCTGTAAGGAAAAACTATGCCCAAAAAATAGGAGCGTATTACGGAAAGGACGCCCTGAAAGCGGTTGATATAGCCGGCAGTCTGCTTGAAAAATAAAACGTGCTGTACAAAATATTAGTTATCATAGGAATTTTTTATATCCGTATCCTGGGCTGGACAACGGATTTTAAATATTATAATTTAGCCCCTTTGCCCGATCCCCCGTATATTCTTGCATTCTGGCACAGCCGGTTAATGTTTCTCGTATATTCTCACCGGGGAAGAGGTATAAATGTTCTTGTCTCCCGGTCCAGAGACGGGGGAGTAATTTCTAAGGTTATCCATAATTTTGGTTTTGGTACCGTGCGGGGGTCTTCCTCGCGGGGGGCTTCGGCGTCGGCAATCGGACTGATAAAACTTTTAAAGCGAAAAAAGGTTTGCGCAATTACCCCCGATGGGCCCAAAGGACCCCGGGAAAAAGTAAAAGAGGGTCTGCCGGCAATAGCTAAAAAAACCGGTTGCCCGGTGGTACCCCTTGCCTATGCCGTAAAGTCCCGTACATTACTGGATACCTGGGATAATTTTGTTCTTCCCTGGCCCTTTAACAAGGGGGTGGTTGTCAGCGGGCGTCCTGTAAAGCCGGACCGGGAAGAAGAGCTGGAAAATTTTAAAAAAAGAATAGAGAAGGGAATAAAAAAGACTACCCAAAAAGCTGAAATTTTAAAGGAAGAGCTGTGATTTACTGGTATACTTTTTTTTATGTCTTAATTTTTATCCTGGCTTTGCCCTGGCTGGTTGCGGGTATAATTTTTAACAGGCGGTTTAGAAAAAGTTTACACGAAAGGCTTACTTTATATCCTGAATTTAAAAAAGAGGAGCTTAATAATTTAAAAGAAAATCTCTGGATCCATGCAGCTTCGGTGGGGGAAGTAAAGTTAATTCGCTCGTTACCGGGATTTGAAGAGAAGGAAAACTTTTTAATAACTTGTCTTACCCCCGAGGGCAGAAATGAGGCCCAAAAAATATTTAAAAACGCCGTTGTGGTATTGCTTCCCCTGGATATAATCTTTTTTTACAATAGGTTGACAAAATTTTTTAACTGCCGGAAATTGATAATTATGGAGACAGAGCTCTGGCCGGGTCTAATTTATTACCTAAAAGATACTGAAATAAATATTTTAAACGGCCGGCTTTCTCCTAAAAATTTTCCGGTGTATAAAATTTTTAAAAAGGTTATAAGAAAAATATTAGACCGGGTTGAAAAAATATATCCTAAAAATATTACTAATCGCAAAAGATTTATAAAACTCGGAGTCCCCGGCAATAAAGTAGAAGTTCCGCTGAATTTAAAATATATTTTCAGTATTCCCCGGTCCGGGCCTAAAGAAAGCCGGGATCCAAGATATTTCCCCCCGTCAGGCCCGGTACTTGTTTGCGGTTCCACCCACCCTAAAGAAGAAAAAATAATTCTGGAAGTCTATAAAAGAGCAATAGAGCAGTTCGGGGATTTGAGTTTAATAATTTCTCCCCGGCATTTAAACAGGGTGAGCCGGGTGGAGAATTTAATAGAAAAAAATAATTTTAAAAATACGTTGTGGAGCAAAAAAAGCGGGAAATTAAAGCCCCGGGAGATTGTAGTAGTTGATACTATGGGAGAATTGGAAAAAATATATTCACTGGCCACCCTGGCGTTTGTGGGGGGGAGTTTAATACCTCACGGAGGTCAAAATATAATAGAACCTGCAGTTTATAAAATTCCGGTAATTACTGGTCAATATTTTTATAATTTTGAGGAAATTGTCATGGATTTAAAAGAAACCGGGGGGATAGTTATAGTTAAAACAGAGTTGGAATTTTACAGGGAGATTGTTAAGATATTAAAATATCCAAAGCAGTCTTTAAAAAGAGGGAAGCGGTTGTATGCCGAGTTAATGAAAAGGAGGAAAGAAAATACTAAAAAGTTGAGTAGAATTTTAGATTAAATGAATTTTTTAATTATAAGATATTCTTCGCTGGGAGATATAATATTAACTACCCCGGTACCCAAAAATATAAAATCAGCTGATAAAAAAAACAGGGTTGATTTTTTAACCAAACCGGAATACAGACAGGTTTATTTTAATAATCCCCATATAGATAAAATTTTCACCGGCGTATCCCGTAAAATTAAATATGATTATATAATCGATCTTCACAATAGTTTGCGGTCCAATATTGTAAAATATTTTTTTAAGGGGAATAACAGAATTACTTATGATAAAGCATCGGTAGCCAGAAGAACCTACCTGCATACCGGCCGCCGGTTCGAAAAACTTGATAAGACGGTCGTGGACCGGTATATAGAGCCTCTTAATTCTTTAAATATACCGGTAAAGTATAAAAAACCGGAAATATATTTATCCGATGAAGAGAAAGAAAAAGTAGAAAAGCTCACAGGTAAGGAAAAATATGTAGCTATAGCTCCCGGAGCAAAATGGCCTACTAAAGAATGGATCCCCGAACACTACAGTAAATTAATAATAAAGATAATACGGGATACTGGTTTTAAAGTGGTTTTACTGGGTACGGAAAATCAGAAATCTTTGATAGAGAAACTTCGGGAGGGGACGGGTCTTTTAAAAAAACACGTTAAAGATTTAACCGGTAAAACTAATATACGAACCCTGGCCGGCGTAATAGACCGGGCCCGGGTACTTATAACTACTGATTCTGCTCCACTGCATATGGGATGGGCCCTTGATACCGATACAGTTGCCTTATTCGGGCCTACCGTAAAAGAATTTGGATTCCAGCCCCGGAATGCCGAAAATATAGTAATTATGGAAAAGGATATGGACTGCCGCCCCTGCAGTCTGCACGGCTCTAAAAAATGCAAGTTTAAAGATCATGCCTGTATGAGGCGCATTGAACCTCAGGCGGTTATGAAAAAACTTAAAAACTTTCTGTGAATAAAAATTCTTTAAAAGCCGGCAAAAAAATTTTAATTATTCAGACAGCTTTTTTGGGGGACTGTCTTCTTACCCTGCCTTTAATAAATACCCTAAAAAAGTGTTTTAACGCCGGAGTTACTGTAGTGACCACTCCGGCAACTGAAGGGGTATTTGAAAGTAATCCGTCTGTAGATGATATTATATTATATGACAAGAAAGGTAATGACGGGGGAATAGGCAGTTTTTTAAAGTTAGCCTCTCGGCTTCGCGGGGAAGAGTTTGATAAAGTTTTTTTGCCCCAGCGGTCTTTCAGAAGTGGGCTTCTTGCATATCTGGGAAGAATTCCGGAAAGGATAGCTTTTAAGAGGGGAGGGGCCAGGTTTTTTGCCACTAAAAAGTGTGAATACGACTGGGATAAACATGAACTGGAAAGACTACTGGATTTGGCCGGGCTGGCCGGGTGTAGGGAACTAAAAAGAGAATTTGACCTGATTCCCGATGAAGATCTGGTAAGAAAGTACAGAGAAATTTTAAAACCCGGAAAAAATAAAAAAATAATCGGTATATCGGCCCAGAGTGAATGGCCTACAAAAAAATGGCCCAAAGAAAAATTTCAAAAATTGGCCGATGAAGTAAAATCCGATTTTAAGTTAGTGGCTTTTGGGAAAGACCGGGAAAAATGGGCTGAACATGTAATAAATCTTACCGGGAAAACTAATATAAAAGAGTTGGCTGCCGCCGTAAGCTGGGTGGATATTATGCTGTCCAATGATTCCGGGCTTATACATGTAGGGGCGGCTTTGGGCAAACCGGTTGTCGCGATTTTCGGGCCTACGGTACCGGATATGGGATTTGCCCCTTACGGGAATATCCACAAAATAATTGAAGTTCCCTTAGAATGCAGGCCGTGCAGTCTTCACGGCCCCCGAAGATGTCCCCGGGACCATTTTAAATGTATGCTGGATATAGGGGTAGATGAAGTAAAGAAAAAACTTTATAAAAAGAAGAAAGAGTTAGACCGGAATGAACAGTAACTCCAAAAGAAAAATTTATATAATTGTACCCGTTCCCGATAGCGGAACCCATTTACGGAAAATATTTTCCCGCCTGGAAAATTTCTCAAAATTTTCTTTTAAGGTAGTAGCAGTGGAAGGCGGAAGTTGCGGGAATACCGCCAAAATTTGCGAAAAATATGACCGGAAAATCCCGTCGGTGCATTTACAAAATCCAAAAAGCAAAAAACCCGGAAAATTGCTTAAAACCGGCCTCAGGTGGGTTGTTGAAAACAGCGCACCGGAGGATGTTGTAGTTACTGTGCCCGGATTCTGCAGTTTTAGTCCCCGGGATTTAATCAAGATGTATGAAATTATTCAGTATAAAGATATTGCCGCGGGCAGCCGGTTAACTGAAAAAGGGATGAGTTTTATTAAAAGAATTTTTAGTTACGGGTTAAACAAAATATTTTCTTTACTTTTTGCCGTGAGGGAAATAAACGATTATACGTTTGGGTTCAATATGTATAAATTAAAGATAGTAAAAAAATATCACCAAGCTATGGGCAAATTGCCTATTACCGTTGGCGGCCGGCCGGCCTCAAGTGAGATGCTTTTAAAACTGGCTTATTTTGGAACTTCCATGGAAGAAATCCCGGTTACTTTAAGTTGTAACAGAAACTTTTTTAAGTATTTTACGGAGAGTTTAGAAAAGGTGGGGCATTATATATACCTTATAATTTATCTTAAGATAAATTTAAAATTTATAGTACAAAAAGCCCCCGGGCAAATTCTTCATATAGTAAATATTCCCTGGTATTCGGGCCTGGCCCGTTTTGCCTTAGATATGGGCAGCTATCCGGAAAGTTTTAAAAAGGGGGCATTGTATTCGGTGGTGGATAATTCTATTCTTTTTAAGAAAGCAGTTAAAAAAAATACTGTAATCGGAGTACCGGGTCGAGGAGCTTTAGAAAGTGTACCGGGAATATTTAGATTAGGACGATTTTCCGGCCGGTTTAATATTGAGGAAATAGTTGCCCATACCGGCAGTTCTTTTTTTATGGGAATAATTCTGGGGATTTTAAGGAAAATTCCGGTTTACCGGGTTTATGCCCAGCGGGGAATGGTAACGGATAATTTTTTTAACCGTATAATGCACAACAGAATAGCCCGGGGAATTATAGTGCCCACTGAAAAAATAAAAAAGAAATTTTTAGAAAGAAAATTCAACAGAAAAAAAATATATTATTTGCCGCCGGTAGTGAAAAAAAAGTTTTCCGATAAACCGGTGCCCTCCGAAAATAAAGTGGGAATTGTAGGGCGGCTGGATAAGGTTAAGGGACACCGCATTTTATTTAAAGCCCTGAAGATAGTTAAGGAAAAAAATATAAATTTTAAACTGGAAATTGTAGGGCAACAGGAGGGGGTAAACTGGGAAGTACTTAAAAAAGAGGCTGCAGAACTTGGAATTTTGGACAGAATTAAATATATTGGGTATATTAGGGAAAATAAGGTGCCCGAATTTATGAATTCATGTAAGTTGGGAGTTGTCCCTTCTTTGGGTTCTGAAGCGGTAAGCAGGGTAGCTTTAGAGTGGATGGCCAGCGGCCGGCCGGTTGTGGCCAGCTCTGTGGGATGTCTTTCTGAAATTATTAAAAACGGATACAACGGTTTTCTTGTTGAACCCGGCATCAAAAAAGAGCTGGGGGAGAAAATATACCGTATTTTGAATAATAGGAAACTTAATGTTAAGATGGGAAAGAATGCAAAGAACTACATAAGAAAAAAGCATTCTCCAAAAGTATATACGGAAACTATAGGAAAAATTTTTAATGAATAATATCAGCGCGGTAATAGTTACTTATAACGAAGAAGACAATATCAAAGGGTGTATCGAGGGCCTGAATTTTGTCGATGAAGTAATAGTGGTGGATACTGATTCTACCGACCGCACAAAAGAAATAGCTAAAGAGATGGGGGCAAAAGTCATAAATTCGGATATTCAGTATCCGGAAGCCAAGAAAAACATAGGAATGGACCGGGCCAAAAACAGCTGGATACTTGTGGTGGATGCCGACGAAAGGATCACTTCCGGGCTTGCTGCCGAGATCAGGGAAGTTTTAGATGCCCCGGATTGTGAGGGATACTGGATATACAGAAAAAATTATTTTCTGGGGTATCCCGTGAATCACGGGGGATGGGAAAGCGATAAGGTAATAAGATTATTTAAAAAAGAGAAGGCCAGATATCCGGACAAGAGAGTCCACGCCGAACTTGAATTAGACGGCAAAGCCGGTTTTTTAAAAAATAAGATGGAGCATCATTCCTATAAATCCGTGGACGATTATTTTACCAAGGTAAACAGATATACTAAGTGGAACGCCTTAGATGCAAAGGGCAAAAAAGTTACCCCTGGAAAACTGTTTGCCAACCCCCTGGCCAGGTTTGTAAAAATGTATTTTTTGAAATTGGGGTTTTTAGACGGTACAATAGGATTTGTCCTGGCGGTAACCGCTTCGTTTAGCGTGTTTACCAAGTATTTGAGAATATATTTAAAAACAGCAAGGAGATAAAAGTGAAAGTAAGCGGTTTTACGTTCGTCAAAGATGCAATAAAATACGATTTTCCGGTAGTAGAATCTATAAAGTCCATGCTTCCTTTGTGCGATGAAGTTTATGTCAATGTCGGAGTTTCCGAAGATGATACGCTGGAATTAGTCCGGTCCATTAAAAGCGATAAAATAAATATAATAGTTTCCCGGTGGGATCCCGATTTTAAAGCCAAGGGCAGGATACTGGCGGTACAGACCAATATCCCCCTTTACCGGTGCCGGGGGGACTGGTGTATTTATCTGCAGGCGGATGAAGTACTCCACGAAGAGGATTACGATAGGATAAGAAAGTGTATGAGGGATAATTTAGACGATGAAAGGGTGGAGGGGTTAATATTAAATTACCGTCATTTTTTCGGGGATTTTAATACCTATGTCAAATCCTATCACTGGTACAAAAGAGAGATAAGAATAATACGCAATCATCTCGGGATACAGTCCTGGAGAAGCGCCCAGTCTTTCAGGGTGGACGGCAGGAAACTTAAGGTGAAAGAGTGTCCGGCCTACGTTTATCATTACGGCTGGGTCAGGGATCCCTATAAAATGGCGGACAAGAAACGGTATCATAATTCTTTACATCACGGAGATAAAGAAGGAAATGAAGACATCCAGGAGAGATTTTATTACGAAAATCATATAGATCCGTTTATGGTGGATAAGTATAGCGGTTCTCATCCCGAAGTTATGTCTGGCAGAATTGAAAACTGGGATTATCCCTTTCAGCCGGAAAAGTTTGATTACAGTTTAAACTTTAAGGATATCCGGTATAGAGTAACAGATGTAATAGCCGATTTAACCGGTTTAAGGATCGGGGAATATAAAAATTTTAAATTATTAAGGAAATGACCCGGGTTGTTCATTTTGATACCGGCAGAGGCTGGCGGGGGGGCCAGAACCAGGTCTATTTATTAATCAGGGAGTTAAAAAAGATGGGGGTAGATCAGCTCCTGGTTGTCCCGGAAAAGTCTCCCCTGGAGGAAAAAGGCCAAGAAATCGGGGTTAAAATAAAAAACCTGGATCCGGCAAACGATATTGATATTATAAGGGGATTAAAATTAAGGAAAATAGTTAAAAAATACGATCCCGGGACAGTTCATTTTCATACTGCCAAAAGTCTGGGAATAGGGGCCCTGGCTTTAAGGAAAATGGATATAAAAACGGTCTTCACCCGGAGAGTCGATTTTCCTATAAAAGGTAATTATTTAAATAAGCTGAAGTACGGGTTCCCCGATAAGCTGGTTGTTATTTCAGATTTTATAAAAAAACAGATAGAAGAAGCCGGATTTAAAAGTCCCCGGCGCATATATTCGGCCGTGGATACTAAAAAGTACAGAGTTAAAAGAAATTACCGGCCGGAGCAAAAATTCCGGGTGGGAATGGTAGGAGCTCTGGATTTAAATCACAAGGATTTTCTGACTTTTATACGGGCTGCTCGGAAAATTCAAAAAGAAAAAGAGGGGATTAAATTTCATATAGCGGGCACCGGTAAAGACAGACAGAAAATAGCCGATTACATAGAGAAAAGAGACCTTGCCGGCAGTTTTGTAATAGAGGGTTTTGTAGAGGATATGTCCGGTTTTTTTGTCAATCTGGACGTTCTGGTTCACACCGTACACTATGAGGGACTGGGAACGTCGGTGCTTGAAGGAATGGCCGCCGGATTACCGGTAATAGCCACCGGGGTCGGGGGACTCAAAGAAGTGGTAAAAGACGGGGAAACCGGTTTTTTGGTCGACCCGGAAGATGACGGAGCGGTTTCTAATTTTTTAAAGAGGCTACTGGGTGATAAGAATTTGAGAGAATCAATGGGGACCCGGGGGACCGAAAGGGTTGAAGATAAATTTTGTGTTGAAAAAATGGCGAAAAGTTATTTAAAAATTTATAGAAAAAACAGTAAATAAAAATTACTAAAAAATAGGAGATAAAAAGACAATGAATATAAATATTAAAAAAACAGGAGATAATTTTTTTAAGGCCGGACTTGTACTGCTTGCCGTAAGTTTACCGCTCTCAATTTTTTTGATGGGAGTGGCCACCGGTTTACTGGGAGTGGCTTTCTTAATAAAATTTTTTAATAAAGAGCTAAATTTTATAAATACCGGGCTGGATATTCCCTTAGGCTTATTTTTACTGGCTTTTATTATAAGCGCTCTGTTCTCTTCGGATGCTCCGCTTCACAGTCTGGAATACATCTGGTTTAATTACGGTTGGATTTTTTGCATGTATTTT